>CAPOAR010000057.1:0-20973 GCA_948670295.1 uncultured Oscillospiraceae bacterium
ATGCTTTGCGGCCTGCCAGAACTTTTTCCTGGCAGGCCGCTTTTCGACAAGCTGAAGGAGGAGGCGTAAGCCCCCTCCTTTTTGTGTATAAATCCGTGTGCAGTTTTTACTCAAAAAACGCTATGCCAGGTTCAATCAACGCTATTCTCGTGGCGGAATAAAACCTGGGAAACCGTTGCGGCAGTAAGGAAAAACCGAGAAGCCTTGATTTTAAAGGCTTCTCGGTTTGGCAGGGGCGAACACTTTAGAACCCCCAGTGCAATAAACACCCAACCGTCCATATGACCAATTTTTTCGCATCACTTAACTCAAAGTCTGTATACATAAGAGCATTGGCAATAAGAGCAAAATAGATGAAGGAAATTTACGATTCAATTCATTTTAACACTTGTG
Organism: uncultured Oscillospiraceae bacterium; assembly: GCA_948670295.1. Taxonomy (GTDB): domain Bacteria; phylum Bacillota; class Clostridia; order Oscillospirales; family Oscillospiraceae; genus Enterenecus. The sequence goes on from CAPOAR010000057.1 coordinate 394, forward strand.
CTATAGAATTTTACGGTATATAATTTAAAAAGCGTTTTATATCAATCATATACAAATGGGGGTGGGACATAATGTTTGAAATAAAGTGTGATATATGTGGCGGAAAGCTAACAATGCAATATGGTGGGTCTGTAGCAATATGCGATAATTGTAAAATGCAGTGTAGTATAGAACGAATAAGGGAAAAGATTCAACAGAACAGTGTAGCTAACAGTCCAGAACCATCAGAAGAATTTATGGATATACGGGATGGTGTGTTGGTTAAGTACACTGGAAGGGCTAAATCATTGGTGCTTCCAAGAAGCGTCACAAAAATTGGAGAGTATGCTTTTTGTGGTGGACGAGAAGGAGCTACTAATCAATATAATAATGTGGATTTACAACAAATTAGTATTCCAGATACTGTTGAAGAAATAGGATCATGTGCATTTGTGGAATGTACAGCATTAAGGCAAGTAAATCTATCTGACGGATTATATGCAATACATAACGGTGCTTTTGCATGCTGTGCAGAGTTGAATAGTATTATTTTACCAAATACTTTGCGATATATTGGAGAACGCGCATTTTCCGAAACTGGAATAGATAAGATTACATTTCCAGAAAGCATAATATTCATAGGTTCACATGTATTAAGCCACTGCAACAAATTAGAATCAATAGAGGTATGTAATCAAAACGCAAATATAGCAATTAGTGCATTTTCACACTGTGAATCACTTAAAAGAGCAGTTCTGCCAGAAAGCATAAAACATAATCATCGTATTTTATTTTGCACACACGATGATTATGATGAGTCAAGTAGATATGATGGATTTTGTTCAGAGTTGCATACGATTTTTGTCGGAAACGAGTTGATCGTTCCAAGCCCTAGATACAGAGAACTGATTTTAGGCTGTTTGTATGGGACAGGAGTTCACAAAAGACTCTGTGATGTATTAGAAGTGTATTTAAATGAGACCAGGTGCCCTTATTGTGGCAGTTTTTTTAAAAAACACTTTTTGTCAACATACTATTGTGAAGATTGTAAAAAAGATTTTGGCAAGGTAATAACATCACACTATCATGCTGGATTTCCGCATGATAAGGGATATGATTATTGCCAGAAAATAATGAACAGCCCTTGGTATATTGAACTTGAACAGATTGGGGAAATATAATATTTATATAGATACTATATTTTGAGAACATCATAAGGTATAGGTACATTCTCTCGTTCTCCTGTTTGATTTCGCAATCCTCCACCTGGTAGCGATGGAGGAATTCGGAGAGGTCTTTTCCATCACGGATTAGCATCAGTTCCTCAAACTTCCCGCTGACGGCGTTCTTGAACCCCGCCACCTGTTCGCCGGTGCAGATGCTGGAGCGGATGACCGAGAACTTTCCGGTTTTGTCATAGGGGCTGGCGTCCCGCCGTTTCCTTCTGCCGAACATCATTTGCCCTCCCTGGAGCGTAGCCGCTCCAGCAGACTTTGACAGCCCGCCAGCACATCCCGCCAAGTGGTTTCGAAGTCATCGGTGTACCATGGATCCGCCACATCGCCGGGGCGGTCGGTGTAGTCCATCAGCAGGTGCAGTTTCCCGGCGAAATCCCCACCGCAGATGCGGTGCATATTCCGCAGGTTGGCCCGGTCCATCCCAATCAGAAGGTCGAATTGGTCGTAGTCGGCGTTGGTGAGCCGCCGCGCCGCCTTGCCCTCGCAGCTGATGCCGTGCTCGGCCAGCGTGCGCCTCGCCGGAGGATAGACCGGGTTGCCGATCTCCTCCGTGCTGGTGGCAGCGGACTCGATGTGGAATTGGGATTCCAGTCCGGCCTTCTGCACCAAGTACTTCATCACAAATTCGGCCATGGGGCTGCGGCAGATATTGCCGTGGCACACGAAAAGGATCCTCGTCATCGTTCACACACTCCGTAGTGCTGTTTTCCTCAGTATAACATACTTCCGGCCCTAAGTCGAGGACCACTTTCTTGTGGGCGGAGGATGAGATGCGGTCTGCCAGCTCCAGCTTGCTCCACCCAAACCGGCGCACTGCCCGAATGTACCACAGCTTTTCCTGGAGCGCCAGCTCCGCTTCCAGGATGACCACATTCTGTGTCCAGCCGATGGCCATGGCCTCAGCCAGCACGTGCGGGGCTTTGGCATAAGTGCGGTAAAAATCCCGCATTCGCCGCAGGTTCCGGGGGGAGAAGCCCGAGACATCAGGATAGGCGCCGTGCAGGTACTCCGCAGCCGCCACCGCCGCGCCTTTCTCCGGCCTGACGCTGACCAACCGGCCAATTTCACTGTACAGCTCCATCTGAGGCAGATTTGTCGCTGTCAGTGTGTCCAACGCCGCGAACAGGATGCTGTAATCGGTGGGCTTCCTGACATTCATAGGCTTCTCCTTTCCGGCGCTGGGCGCCTGATTTTTGAAAGCGGCAAAAAGAAAAACGGGAGACCCTCCCGCAGTTCTCTCTGCCGGTTTTTTGTCACTGATAGAATGCGTTTCGAAGGGCTTGTGTCCGTTTTTCTGCCATGGTTCTTGAAATCCCTTTGCCCTCAAAAAAATCAAACCCATGGAAGGTACCCGTCACATCTTCCAGCTGCACCGTTACCCCCGCCGTCTCCAGCGCCTTGGCGTAGGCGATCCCCTCGTCATGGAGACAGTCGAACTCCTCCACCTCCACATAGGCGGGCGGCGTCAGAGCCATCCGGTCCAGCGCCCGGTTGGCCAGCTTTGCGGTGTTCAGGTTCAGCGTCCAACCAGGAACCGTCAGCTTGTTGGCAAAGCGTAGTTCCTTTCGGACGGGATATTTTTTGTTTCGGCACACACACCAGGCCCCGGCACCTGCCGCCGCAGTCAGCGCCGCCATCTGTTTTTTTGTCATCCCGGCCCCTTCTTTCTGGACATTTTCTTCGCCCCATGATACCATAGAGGGCAGTTCAGCGCAAGGAGCGAGCGCCCATGTTGGAGTATTTCTGGTACATATTGGCCTCGGTGCTGGCCGGGGTGGGGACGGGACTGGTGGGTCTGTCGGCGGCCACGGTGATGGTGCCCATCCTCATCGTGCTGTGCCCGTCCTTTGCCGAGGAAACGGGGGCCTATCAAGCCACCGCCATCGCCCTGGCCTCCGATATCCTGGGCTCCGCGGTCACCACCGCCACCTACATCCGCCACAAAAACATCGACCTGCGCCGTGGCTGGATCATGCTGGCCTGCATCATCGGGATGTGTACGGTGGGCAGCTTCGCCGCCTGGAGGGCCGGGAACGTGGTGCTGGGCGGCTTCACCCTCATCTTGACCTTCTGCATCGGCATCCGTTTCCTGGTGAAACCCACCACAGAGCGGATGGACACTGCCGCCAAGGGCGCGGCGCTGGACTGGAAGGGCGTTGCCATCTCCCTGTTTTTCGGCCTGACCATCGGGTTCGGCACGGGCTTTGTGGGGTCCGGGGGCGGCATGATGATGCTGGTGGTGTTCACCGCCTTCCTGGGCATGGAACTGAAACCCGCCGTGGGCACCAGCACCTTCATCATGACCTTCACCGCCCTCATCGCCTCGGTGAGCCACATCCTCATCCACCCCGCTATCCTGCTGGAGCGGTGGCCGGTGTTGATTCTGTGCATGACTGTGGCCACGGCGGCGTCCCTGGCCTCCGCCCGGTTCGCCAACCGGGTGGACAGCCGCACCGTGGGGCTGGTGACGGGGGTGGTGCTCACCCTGTTGGGCGGGGCGCTGATTTTGCTCCATTACTGGGATTTCGTCGCCGCCCAGCCGCTGGCGCTGTCCACCTTGAAATGCTTCGGGGAATATCTGCTATTTATTATCCCGGCGGCGCTGATCCTGATCGTCCTCCACTTTGCGGCCCATATCCCCAAGGTGGTGTTCCGCAAGCTGCTCCATCTGCCCGCGTTTTGCTCGGCGGCGGTGGTGGTGTGGCGGGCGGACAGCTGGCAGGCGGCAAGCCTGACGCTGACGCTGTTTGCCGCTATCGTCTACCCGGCGCTGTGCCTGTGTGAGCGGTGGCAGGGCTATGGCGGGCTGTTTGTGGAGAAGAAGCAGGGTGAGATCAAAAAGAGCCTGCTCCTGCTGTTCCTTACCGATGCGGCCCTGGTAGCCCTGTGCTGGGGTGGGTTCGGTTTGCCCTGGGCGGCGGTGACCGCCATCCTCATGTGGGGCAGCGGGGACGGCGCGGCGGCGCTGGCGGGGCACCGCTTCGGGAAGCACCATGTCAGCCTCCCCCTGGCCGACACCAAGAAGACCTGGGAGGGTTCCGCCGCCATGGTGCTGGTGTCCGCGGCGGTGGGGACGGCGGCGATGCTGGTACTGACCGCCATGCCCTGGTGGCAATGCCTGCTGTTCGCGCTGGCTGCGGCCATCCCCGGCGCGTACACCGAGCTGATCTCCCGAAACGGAGACGACACCGTGACGGTGCCGGTGGTGGATACGGCGGTGCTGCTGGCACTCCATTTTGCCTTTGCAGGATGACAGTGGGCCTCTCCGCTCAAACTTGAATGGAGAGGCCCGTTTTCTATTATTTCAGCTTCAGCCCGTCCGCAAAGGCGTTTCCAACCTTCTCACCCAGCTTGTGGTAAGCGCTGTTGACGGGGTCGAAGGTGATGGGATCCAATTTGGATACGTCCACCTTGCCCTCCGGGGTGAGGACGGATTCGTCCACGCTGATGTTCACGATCTCGCCCACCAAATGTCCGGTGTCCGGGTCATAGCTCACCAGCCTGCACTCCACCGCCATGGCCAGCTCATCGATCAGCGGCGCGTCCACGAACCCGCTTTTTGTGGTGTGGAACCCGGCCCGTGCCAGCTTGTCCGGCACCTTGTTGGCCGACACCACGCCCAGGTAATCGCATTCCACCACATGGGCGGCATCTGCCATGCTGACGGTGAATGCCTTGCGCTCCAGGATGTTTTTGGTGGTCTTGTGCCCCACGCTCAGGCACAGGGTCAGTTCGGTGGTGTCGCTGATGCCGCCCCAGGCAGCGTTCATGGCGTCCGGCGTACCGTCCGGGCCGTAGGCGGCCACGATGAACACCGGCTGGGGGTAGGTGTAGGGCTTGGCTCCGAAATTCTTGCGCATGGTGATGTCCTCCTCCATTTATTTGAAAATCAGATTCAGCGCATGGGTCAGATCCTCTGCGGATTCCACCCCGTCACGGGGCGCTTTCCCATGCAGGAGCAGCACGGGCCGGATACCCGCCGCCCGCGCTCCAACCACGTCGGTGTTGTAGGAGTCCCCGATGTGGACGGCCCCGTCCGGCGTACAGCCGCTGAGCCGCAGGGCTTCATCGAAAATCTCTCGGTGGGGCTTGTAGGCCCGGACGGTGTCCGCGCTGACCACGCCCGCGGTCTTCAGGCCGTTCTGCTCCAGAGCCCGTTCCATGTAGGGGAGACCGTTGTTGGTGATGATATAGATGGGGACGGGGCACCGCTCAAAAAAGGCGTGGGCGTCCGGGAATACCGGGGCGTTGACCCAGTGGGCGCGGATCAGGCTGCGCAGGGCATCGGAATCGTCTGCCAGGCCGATCTGTGCCTCCATGTCCCCAATCAGACGGTCCACGATCTCGTCCTCCGAGAAATAGGCGTCCAGATAGCTGTCCGCCTCATAGCGGCGGCGGTTGTCCAGGATGAACCGCTGAACTTGTTTCGGGTCATGGAGGTTGCTGTGCTTACAAATGCGGCGGATAATCTCCGCCATCTCCTGGCTGCGCTCGTCCACGGTGGTGCCCATGTAGTCGATGAAAACTGCTTGAACCATGAAATTTCCTCTTTCCGGGGCGTGGTAATTGTCAGCCATGCGTCCCACTGTGCTGTTTTCCCAGTATAACACACCACCTGCGTCAAGTCGAGGGGGACTTTACCATGGATTCCAGGCTGAGTTGACCATATTTCGGGCCATAGCAGAGAGAAAGGCGGGATTGGCTCCCGCGCTTCTCTCCACTGCTCTCACTTATTTCCCGCACACAATGCTCTGCTCGATCTCCATCCCGCCCCGAAGGCAGACCCTGATCCTGTCCGCCGACAGCACCTCCACCGTGTCCACCAGCTGGCGGATGATACTCTCGTCCCACTCGGTGAGCTGAGAGTCGCCTGCGCTCAGGATGGCCACAGCGTCTCGGATACGCCGGTTGGCGGCGGAGCCGCTCTCCATCTGGGCCAGGAGGAAGACTTTCCTGTCCTTCAGCGCCCCCATCTCCTCCGTGATCCGCCTGAAGGCGTCGGCGTAGTTCAGATATCCGCCGTCCTCCTTGGACGCCTGGAACAGTTCTTTAAATTCACGATCCAGGTCGGCCAGCTTTCGGTCGATGTCGGACAAGCTCATGGTCTCACCGGGGATGGGGGCCAGCTCCGTCCGCATGGCGTCCTCGATCTGGCCCACCAGCACATCCTTCCGGCTCATCACCGAGTTGATGGCGGCGAGGATGGCCATCTGCAGCGGCCCCTCGTGGAGCGTTGGAGACTGGCGGCAGTACATGGAGCCGTAGTCGATTCGGCTGGTGCACCGCCACACGGCCTTCTTCTGCCCCCGCTTGCTCCACACGCACCTGCGGTACAGGGTACCGCACTCGCCGCACATCAGCCGCCCGGTGAGGGCATACTTGGCGCTGTAGCAGGAGCGCCCGGTGGGAGCCTGTTTCCGGCTGGGGGCCCGTCCGGCGTTGCGGCGGGCGAACTCCGCTTTGGCCGCGTGGAAGGTATCCCGGCTGACGATCCCCTCGTGGTGGTCACGGGTCAGGTACATGGGGAGCTGGCCCACGTTCCGCACGTGCTTGTGGCTGATGCAGTCGGCCACGAAGCTCTTTTGCTGGAGGACGTCGCCGCAGTATTTTTCATTTTGAAGGATCCCCCGGATGACGGCGATGGACCAGTCCGAGCCGCCGCTGACGGTGGGGACGGCCTGCCGCTCCAGCGTGTCCTTGATCATCCGCAGACTCTCCCCGCCCAGGAAGCTGTCGTAGATCTGACGCACCACCTCCGCCTGCTCCGGGATGATCTTGGGCTTGCCGTCCGCCCCCTTCTCGAAGGCGTACAGCCGCTTGTACTGGATGGCGGCCTTGCCCTCCCGCATGGCCTGGCGCTTGCCCCACTTCACGTTCTCGCTGATGGCCTCGCTCTCCCCCTGGGACACGGCGCCCAGCAGGGTGATCAGCAGCTCTCCGTCACTTTCCAGAGTGTTGATATTCTGCTCCTCGAAGACGATGGCGATGCCCAGCTCCCGCAGTGCCCGCACATAGTTGAGGCAGTCCACGGTATTTCGCGCGAACCGGGAGATGGACTTCACCAGCACCAGGTCGATCTTCTTCTGCCTGCACTGGCGGATCATCCGCAGGAACTGGGGCCGCTTGGCGGCCTGGGTGCCGGAGATCCCCTCATCCGCGAAGATTCCGGCCATGGTCCAGGCGGGGTTGGTCATGATCTTGTCGGTGTAATATTTCTTCTGGGCCTCGTAGCTGGTGAGCTGCTCCTCGCTGTCGGTGGAGACCCGGCAGTAGGCGGCGACCCGGAGCTGACGCCGTGCGGTCTTTGCCTTGGCCAGCGCGGGGTTGGCGGGGATGACGATCACACTGGGGGCGGTGGCTGTCATTTGGAATCCCTCCTTTCATCGGCTGTTTGCAATGTGCTGTCCCTGCAATAATATGGGCAGGTAAGGCAAATGGTGCTGTTGGGCAGATCATAATGCCTGCCGTTCAAGATTCGTACCCTTCCGCCGCATCCGCTGGTTACCCGCCACGGAGCCGCAGTCCGTTTCATGCTGTAGGCGCAGGTACTGTAGGTGTGGGAGTAGTTTGGCTTCGACATTGCGTTGATCCCTCCAAATATGGTTTTGCCGATTCTGCCACAACAATACCAGCTTCAGGGCAGCAAAGCCATTCACCATAAGCAACGAAGATTTGGGTGAAAACGAAGCAATATCAACAGTGCCGGTGCGGACTCATTCTGCCGGGCTCTCCAGCGTCTGCCCGTTCCTCAGCTTCAGGCTGACCGCCCCGGAGGGGTGGATCAGGACGGCGGCGGCGATCTGCCGGAGCAGTTCAGTGTCTAAGCCATCGTTCTGTGGCGCACAGTCCAGCAGATGGCGCAGCCGCATGGCCTCATAGTCCCCGGAGCCCAGGGCGTCGAACCGGGCGGAGGCCAGGGCGATGGCCTGGGCTTTGGCGGCGGCTTCGTCAAACTCAGCGCGTGCCAGCTCGCGGGCAAGGCCCTCCTGGGCCGCTTGGACGGCTTCGCTGTCACCATCGGCGGCGGGGACGGGGGCAATGGCCTGGGGGTGTTTCCGGAGGTGGCGGAGCAGCCGCCCCACGTACAGGATCAGGTTTTCGTCCCTGATTTTTTCGGGGGTATCCGCGCAGTGGGGGCAGCGCCAGTCATTTGCGCACAGACGCCGCATGGGACTGTGACACCGGGCGCACCGGGCCAGGACGCGGATGTCCTTGATCTCCGAGAGATTCAACCTGCCGGACACGTCCGGCTTTGCCGCCACGGCCTGCCGGAAGGACTCGGGCGGGATAATTCGTGGAAACGAGCCGCTGCCTATGTAGCGCCTGTCCTGCAAGACCCGCGCCACCATGTTCTTGTTCCAGGGCCTGCCGGGGGCGTAGGGACAACCGGTGACGTTCAGCTCGTCTGCCAGCTTCCCATAAGAGGCCCCTTCCCCGTAGCGGCGGAAGATCAGCCGTACCAGCCCGGCCTCCTGTTCGTCCTCCCGCACCTGCCCGCCACGCAGGCAGTAGCCGAAGGGCAGCTTCCGGTTTGCCATCAGCGCACACTCCTCTCAGTAACTTCTGTCAGCTCCAGCCCGTTTTTCAGCCGGAACCGCAGGGTGCCGTCCCCCTCCGCCGTGATCCGCTCCACCAGGTCGGTGAAGATCTCGCCGTCGAAGGCGGGGAGGAACTCGGGCAGGGTGTCCAGCGTTTCCAGCAGCTCCCGCGTCCTGGGGAGGGTGTCGTCGTCCCCATCCGCCAGAAGCCGTTCCTTTTCCTGCTTGGCGGCCCGGAGTTGCCGGGCCAGCTCATTGCCCTGGGATATAAAAATATCAGGATCGACCAGGCCGCACTTGTTCATGTCGGCCAGCATTCGATCCTGATCAGAGAGATCTGCGATTGTTTGGTTCAGCGCAACGATGTCCCGGCTCCAGAGCATCCGCCGCTCCCGGACGGACTGGAGGTCTGAGACCATCTGCTTGAGGATTGGCCCCCCGTGGAGCCGGAGCTTGTGATACACCCGGAGGAAGGCGGCGTAGATTTCCTCCTCGGGGATGCGCCCGGAGGGGCACCTATCCTTGCCCCTATAGTGCTGGCGGCAGACCCAATAGGTCTTTTGACCGCAGACAGCGCGGCGGTACGAGTTTCCACAGATTCCGCAGAAAACTTTCATTGCCAATGGGCTGCTTTCTCTTTGGGGCATTGTAAACGTTCGTCTGCCCAACAGCTCCGCAACCGCATCAAAGGTTTCCCGGTCAATGATGGCCGGATGGCTCTGAGGTACGAAATATTGCTCCTTTTCCCCACGGTTCACCATTTGCTTGAATGGCAGGGTGTCGGTGGTGTACTTTTTTTGAAGCAGCGAATCCCCCACATACCGTTCATTGCTCAGAATGTAGGAGATTGCTTTATGCCCCCAGTGGGTATTTCCTTCCCTCGTCTGCATTCCGAGGGTGGAGACATACTCCGCAATATCATCTTTACTTTGTCCGGAAAGATACTGGGCAAAAATCATGCGGACAACTTCTGCCTCCGGCTCATTGATTATGAGCTTCCCGTCTTTTGCTAAACGGTATCCAAATGGGGCGCTGCAGGTGATAAACTGGCCGCTCTGCATCCGGCGCTGGTAGCTCCAACGCATATGGCTGGAGATGTTCTGGCTCTCCTTCTGGGACATGGCGGCGAAGACGGCGGTGAGCAGTTCGCCGCTCATATTGGAGGTGTCGATGTGCTGCTCCTCGAAGCACACCCCCACGCCGATGGACTTCAGCTCCCGGATGGCGGTCAGGCAGTCCCTGGCGTTACGGGCGAACCGGGAGACGGACTTGACCAGCACCTTGTCCACCCGCCCGCGGCGGCAGTCCGCCAGGAGACGCTGGAAATCCGGGCGCTTTTCTGCGGACGTGCCGGTGATGCCCTCGTCGGCGTAGAGGTCGGCCAGCGTCCAGTTCTCCTTGGAGGCGATCAGGGCGGTGTAGTAGTTGAGCTGGGCCATGAAGGAGTTGAGCTGGTCGGTGGAGTCCGAGCTGACCCGGCAGTAGGCGGCCACCCGGAGCTTTTCCGCCTCCTGCTTTGGGGCGGCCTCGATCACAATGACATTGTTCCGCTCCAGCGCGAGGCTCCCGTTGGTTTTGGGCTGTTTGCTCATGATCCGCACCTCCTTCTGTCAGCAACAAACACTACCACACCTTGGCCCGAATAGCTATGAAATTCGGGCGGTGAAACTCAACAAAAAACAATGTCAGCGCCCGTGGTTTTGACGATCCGGGCAGCGATCTTTTTCAGCTCCTGTTCGGTGAAGCCGTGCCCGGACAGGAGTTGGAGCAGGTTGCGGATGCCGCACAGACCAATGTTGGCATTGGTCTGCGGCTCTGTCTTGTCTGTACTCACTTCAGTTGCCCCCTTCAATAATCAGAAAACATTTGTACCTCAGATTTGTTTATGATATAGTGGTCATAGAGAGAAAAGGCGGTGACAGCCATGTGCGCAAAGAAAAAAGCCGCGCCCCGCAAGATGTGGAGGCTGGCTGGGGAACCGATTCGCTCCCAGCCGCTCAGCGGGGCGGAGCAGGAGGCGTTCACCGAGGAGTTTTCCATCTACCGGCGATTTCGAAGCGGTACGGAGATGGGGTCCTCATGGGTGACCCCCGCCGCCGCGCGGGTTCATCAAAGCGCCGCCGAGGCGGTGGCCTCGGCCCTCTGTGAGCGGTACGCCGGACGGTATGGGCGCGAGGCCGTGGTGAAGGTGGTATCCGCCGCCGTGGCGGTACCGGCGCCTCTGTCGGCACGGATGTCACAACGCACGGACTTCCTGCTGGGCGCCGCGCTGTGGCTGCTGGATCACTGGGAGATGCACTGCGGCAGAGAGGAGGATTACCTGTCCCTGCTTCCCACAGAGCCGGACAGGCTTCTGGAATACGATATCCCCTTTTCCGATGATCTGGATCATTCCCGGGAGGTCCTGCTGCGCACCCTGACGCTGCTATATGGTCGGGAGGGGACATACCGCAAGGAGTTCCGCGCCCTGCTGGAGCTGGTGGATCAGGATGCCGCCGAAGGCCTCCGGCAGCGGTTCAAGGCCGCTTTTTGGGACTATATGGATCGGAGCCTGGAGGTCTACACCCGGCTCCAGCCTGTTGCGCCGGGCCCGTCGCCCATTCTGGGCGCAAACCCTTTCGGCCCGGGTTTCCTGCCGCCGGACGATATCCCGCCCTCTGAACGCCCGGAAACAGTCGCCCTGCTCACGGGGCCGGAGCTGATCTGCCGTCCTGTGGAAGAGATACAGGAACAGCTTGGTTCCCGGAAGGCGGCGGAGCTGCTGTCCGGCTATGGGACAGACGACCCCTACGCCCTGTGCGCCGCCTATCTGTTGCTGGAGCGGGAAAAGGACGCGCTGGCCAGCCTGAACGGCCTGACCGCTGTCGTGATGATATGTGCCGAGCGGCACCTGCCCTGGACGCATGACGACTTCGATGCCAGGGCCGATCTGTCCGAGCCGGGCGGGCCGGACTACAGGCTGCGGCACGAGTATCGGATGGTTTTTGAGGACGAATCAGAGGGGGGCGGTCCCCCGGACTGGCTTGTCTCTGAGGCGCAGCTGTTTTATATCGCCACCGGCGTGATACCGCCCCGGGATCAGCGGCCTTCTGAGGCGCTGATCCGCTGGTTTACGGCCCATGGCATTGCAGAGCAGCGGGCCCGTGAACTGGCCTTCGGGGCCATGTTCGCTTACTATACCGATGCCGGAGAGCATGGCTGGAAGGACATTGGGTGGTTTTCCAATGAGGTTGGGGACGATGCGGACGCTTTGCCTGCGGAGGCTGCCGGGCCGCCTGCCGCACCGCTGCACGGTGAGGACTGCGCCGCCCAGATCGATTTGCTGACCCGGCAGGTGAAGGAGCTGCGCGGTGCGCTTCATGATGCGGAGCGGATGACGGGCCGTTTGAGGGCGCAGCTTCAAGACCGGGAACAAAAAGACGAAGCGGAGCAGGCGGAGCTGGCCCAGCTTCGGGAGACGCTCTACAGCTTGAGGGCCGAAGAGGGCGAGGCGGAAGAGAGCCGCGGCCCGCTGGCGGATCTTCCTTGGCAGGCGAAGCGGCGGACGGTGGTATTCGGCGGCCACGACAGCTGGCGCAAGGCTATAAAGCCCCTGCTGCCTGGGGTTCGGTTCTATGATCGGGAGAACCTGCCGGATCTGAACGCCATCCGGGGCGCGGATGTGGTGTGGATCCAGCCCAATGCCCTGTCCCATAAATACTATTACCGCATCATTGATGCCGCCCGGAAGAATGATATCTCAGTGCGATATTTTGGCTTCGCCAGCGCGAAAAAGTGCGCTGTCCAGCTGGCGCTGGACGAGCTGGCGGAGGAAAAGAACGCGGAATAAGGTTTAATGCTTTTGTAACATCTGTGCGCGAACTTCTGTAATAGGATCCCGTTATTCTGATCCCTGCAAGAGATATCCTTTCTTTTTCATTCTATCCTCCATCCTCAAGAGCCGGGGCGCATTGTGGCCCCGGCTCCCTTTTTGTCCAAACAGCAGTCCGCATTTGCTGGTATATGAGGAGACTCCTCCGATTCCACTATTGGACTGGTGTGACAGATCTGATGCTTGATTCCAGAAAAACGGGGATCATCCGTTTGCGTGGGCGGGTGATCCCCGTGGCATCTGAAATCAAGAGACCGCTCGAAGGACGTTGTTTTCCTGTCCTTCGTCCGCCTGTATTTGACACTACTCCCCCAGGCGTGGGCGGCAGACTGAAACCGCGCTGTGCGCGTCACGGGAATTTCACCCCTCCGAGGATCTCTCCGAGCCGCCCGCAGGCGGGAGTATCATTGTGTGCTGACGAGGTCGTGGCGAAACAGCTTGTTCGCTGTTTCTGGACGGGTGGGTACCGCTCGCCGCCTTATTTGGCCGTCTTTGATGGGAAAACCCCACAGACGGGTCTTGGCGCACCCTCCAGGGTCGCTTGCTCGTCAGGGAACGTATTTCAGTCGCCGGATGTGACCGGACGCAGCCCGGTGTTTTTCAAGGTCCACCGGGGGTATGGGACAACCCCCTCACTACTAAGCCGAGTTCGTGAGGGGGTTGACCGGGAAAATTTTTAATTTTCTAAAAGTTTTTTTAACCGGGCCAGAACGCGCCGCTTCCGATCACTGATCGTCTGCTGTGGAATTCCGACCCGCTTGGCGTACTTCCGCTCGCTCAGGCCCTCAAAATAGAGGGCCTGGATGAGCTGCCGGTCCGGCTCGTCCAGCAGGGCCAGGCAGCGGCGCAGCTCACCGCGCAGGATGTTGGCGATGGCGGCATCCTCCACGCTGACCGCGTCGCGGTCCGGGATCATCTCCTGGCCGGTCAGCTCCGGGGTGTCCAGCCCGTCATAGGAGACGGCGCCATTGCGCTCATCCTTTTCTCTCAGGGTGCGGCCGCGCCGCTTTTCCTGGTAATAGGCAAAATAAACGCCCTCGGAGACCTCGACTAAGGCTCCGGGGACGTTTATATAATATTTTTTATGTTCTGCCATGGGGCAGACCTCCTGTTCTTCTGAAATCTTGGAAAATCTTGATTTCAGAAGCGGAGGCCCGCGGGGCAGGTGTGCTCTGCCGCAGCGTGGGCATGGGGCGGCGCATAGGGACAAAAAAAGCACAGGCAGCTTTGTTGCCTGTGCGGCTGGGGAAGTGGGGCGTAAGACGGGCCGCCGCCGCTGGCCGTGTTTCAACGGTCAGCGGCGGCGGGACGGACTGACTGCCCCAAAGGCTGCGGGCAGATGGGCCTTGGCATTTCTTCTCCCTTCAGAATAGCGTGAGATGAGACGCGAAATCCGTAGGTCAAACGGACGCGGAGGGGATTCAAGCCCTCGTGTATCCAAAGACACATGGGGGCTTGGGCGCGGATTCTATTGCATGGCTAACAGTTCCTCAGAACACGGGTCGGATCAGCGCGCGAAGATTCGGATGAGTTCCATGATTCCCGCGCTGGCCAAATTGGCAAAGGCAGCCGAGGAAAACGCGGCGGCATACTTCCCGATCACCTTGCGGATGCTCGATTTATCTTCTCCTTTAACAGCGGTTTCCAATTCTTCTACCGCAGGGACCAGCTTCGGATCTTCCTTGGCTGTTTTGCGCTTCAGCGCGGCGAGTTCCTGTTCCAGATTGGACCAGCTGATGTTGTACTCATTCACCGTACCAATGCCGGTTCCGCCCGCTTGGACGCTGTTGGGCTCAAAATTGATCTGTACCATCAGCGCAGACCTCCAAACGTGTTGATCTCATTCACTGTATCAATGGCACTGCCGCCGGGACCAATGATGTTGTCCTTGATATTGATAATGACGTCGCTATGGTGTCCGGGATGGGCGATGGTTTCTTTGAGGGTGTCAATGACCGTGGCAAGAAATTCTCCTTTTTCGAACAGGATAGAAAAGGTCTGGCCCGAGTTTGTGGCGATCACCAGCTTTTTGAGCTGCTTTTCCCGCTCCATCTGCTGATTCCACGTATAAATAAAAAATCCGCCGACACACAACAGAACGACCCCAAAAAATTTGACGGCGCCCTCCTCCACAAACAAAAAGGCAAAGCCAAGAAGCAAAGCCGCAATGGTCCATAGGGGGAATTTGGGGAGCGTGAGGGGATTGTTTGCCACCAGTGACACATTGCTGAGCTGGATGACGGTGTCCTTGAACTCCAGACAGTTGCCATAGATTTTCAAGGAGTCCGTGTTTATCTCCCTGTTACTGGCCGCGATGTTTTTCAGGATATCGGTATTCATATGTAAATTCTCACCTTCTGTAAATTTTGCGGGATGTTTGGGCCGCCGCTGACCGTTGAAACACGGTCAGCGGCGGCGGGACTGACTGCCCCAAAGGCTGCAGGCAGGTGGGGCTTGGCATTTGTTCTCCTTTCAGAATCGAGCAGTGAAAAACGGGGCATGAAGTTTATTTCAAAAAACGAAGTACATTGTAGAGGGTACTTAATTCCCACACATTTGAACCTGAAAACGGGGACTTAACCTAATATATAGTTGCGAAACAACAATTGGTGCAACTTATAGATTGCTACTTGTCAAATATTGAAATTAATAGCATTACTAAAATTGATAGTGGTACTAACATCTTTATCCATAATGGTTTATCTTTAATCCATTTATAGTATGCCCCTCTAATATCAATAAAGTCTAAAAACGAACTAATCCACGATTTTTTCACATTGCTTCCCCCTGAAATGATGCAGATTGGAAAACATCATTTTATGTCTTTCAGGATACTTTCAATTTCAGCCCCAATCCCTTCCTTCTCTTTACATACCAAGAAGAAATAATAGTGCCCTGGTAAGAATATCTCTTTTCTTCCCATGAAAGAATCATATGCATATACATGTCTGCCTAATATTTCTGCACTGGTAAAATCGCTTTCATTGAAAACTTCTTCTGTCTTTTTTATTTCTACATCACCGCTTTCTATTAACGCAGATAAAATAGATATTGCTGTAAAATACTTTTCTTCAACTAATTTGCGGGTGCTTGAACGCCAGACTTTGGAAGCGAAATGATTCTGGAGTGCCTCATTCATTGGAACATCTTCAAGACTTTCCAATAGCTTTAGACCGTTTACAAAATTGTAGGCATCCCCAATATGCAAGTCATCGAAAAAGTGGTCTGCTACTGACATACCGAGGCTTTCGAGATACTCTTTACTTGCGTTAATTTTTATTGCTCCAAGGATTGCCCAGTCCAAAAAATCATAGGCTTGACTAAAACCAGGAATCCATCCCGCTCCATAAATAAAGGAATCAAGCAAGTAAGGTGTTATAAACAATTCATATCCACCACGAGATCCAGAGCTTTTAATAGTATATGGGGCATACCCATCAGGATCAATCAAAATGACAGGCTGATTACGCACATAGATATATTGGACAAGCTCAACAGGAGCTCCCACATAATCCCTCAAATCATATTGAGTTGCATCCAGAATGGGATCCACCGCCGCGAACCTGCGGTTCTCCGCGTCGTAGAACCGGGCCTTGGCGTAGTACATCCCCAGCACCGCGTCATAATCGTGGGTGGCGTAGCGCTTCACCAGGTCGAGCTCCCGCTTGCCGGTTTTCAGCACCGCGTTGTGGGTGATCTCGCCCCACTCGTTGTAGTGCGTCCAGCTCTCCACCTTGCCCGTCACGGGGCTGGTCAGGTAATCCGCCGTGCCCAGGTAGTCCATGTGGTAGTACAGCCGGATCTGGTTCCCGTTCTCGATCAGGTTGCCCGAGCTGGTCTCCACCCCGGTGATGTTCACGCTGAGCCGGTCATTGCCGTACACGTAGCGGTAGTCCAGCCCGTTGACCTCGTGCTCCATCAGCGGCTCGAAGGTGGGGCTGGTGTAGTCCACCACGAACTCCTTCACCACGGTGCTGAAATTGGTCACCAGGCTACCGGTGGGCTTGTCGCCGCTGCCGTTGCCATTGCCCTGGCCGTTCCCGTTACCATTGCCTTGGCCGTTGCTGCCGCCGCCTCCACGGCCATTATTGGGATCGGCGTCGCCCAGCCCAGCGTCCACGTCGTGGTAGCCGTAGCCGTTCTTGGCGATCTTCCAGGTGTCCTCTACCAGCGCGCCCAACCCATTGTACAGGTACGCGCTGCTCTCGCCGCTGGAATTCACCCCCAGCACCATCTTGTTGGTCTCATCGTAGGTGTACTGCCCCACGGTGGAGCGCTGGCCATTACCCTGGCCGTTTCCATTGCCGTTGAGCTTGCCGTACTGCTCCAGCACCAGGTTGCCCCGGCCGTCGTAGGTGTAGAGGGTGCCCTCCTTATCGTTGCTGCTGTAGGTCTTTTGGGTGATCTGATTGAGGTCGTTCAGCTTGTAGTCATAGTGGACGTTGTTGCTGTTGCTCTCATAGGTCAGGTTGCCCAGGATGTCGTACTGGTACTCCCGCCACGCCTTGCCGTACACCTCGTCGGCCCGGGTGATGCGGTGCAGGGCATCGTAGGCGTAGGTATTTTCGGTGGTGGCTTCGCCGGTGCCGTTGCCCCGCATGTACTCGTAGATCATATTGCCGCAGTCGTCGTACTTATAGACGTGCTTCTGCTGCTTCAGATCCTTCTGGGTGGGGTCGGTATCGTCCACCCGCAGGAGCTGGCCGATGGAGTCGTACACGTAGTCCTCCACCCAGCCGTGGGGGTATTCCATCTTCACCACGCGGCCCATGCCGTCGTAGCTGTAAGCGGTGGCGCGGCCATCGTGCTCGGTGACGGTCTTGAGCTGGTGCAGCAGGTCGTAGGTGTAGTCCACCCCGGTGCCGTCCGGGTAGTCGATGGAGGTCTGATTGCCCACCTCATCATAGGCGTACTCCACCACGCTGCCCTTGCGGTCGGTGACCTGGGTGATGCGCCGGAGCAGGTCCACCTCGAAGGAAGTGGTGCCGGTCCAGTCCTCCATCTCCACCAGCTCGCCCACCTTGTTGTAGCGGTAGGAAGCCTGCTTGCCACCATTATAGTTTATCTGCGTCACAAAGTCCAGGGCATTGTAGGTATATTTTGTCACATAGTCGTCCGCGTCCGTCTTGGACACCAGGTTGCCGTTGCCGTCGTAGGTGTAGGCGGTGACGGCGCCCAGGGCGTTGGTCTCCTTGGTGACCAGGCCGCGTCCATCGTACTCGTAAAGGGTGATCTCCCACTCGTCCACCTTGTCCTGGGCGTCCACCCGGTGGAGGGAAGTCTTGGTCAGGCGGCCCATGGGGTCGTACTCGAACAGGGTGGAGTTGCCCAAAGCGTCGATGGTCTCCACGATCCGGCCACAGGCGTCCAGCACATGGCTGGTCTTGTGGCCCGCCTTGTCCGTCTTGTAGGTCACGTCACCCTCGCCATTGTAGGTGATGTGCTCGCTCTTGCCGTCCGGGGTGGTGGTCTTGATGAGCCGGTCCAGCGGATCGTACTCATAAGTGGTCACACCGTCCGGGGTGGTCATCTTCACCAGGTTCTGATTGCCGTCGTATTCGTAAGAGGTGACATAGCCCTCGGCGTCAGTGGCGGTAGCCACATCGCCACGGTCGGTATAGGTATAAGTGGTCACGCCGCCCTTGGCGTCGGTGGCGGTGAGCAGCCGGTCCAGCTCATCGTAGGTGTAGGTGGTGGAATTGCCCAGGGCGTCAGTCATCTTCACCACCCGGCCACAGCCGTCATAGACATAGCTGGTCTCGGTGCCCTCCTCGTCCACCGTCTTGATCAGGCGGCCATCGGCGTCGAAGGTCTGGGTGGCCACGCCGCCCTCCTCGTCGGTACGCTGGGTGATCCGGTCTAGCCCGTCATTAGGTATAGCGGGTGGTGTTGCCGTTGCCGTCAGTAGAGGAGGTGATGTTGCCGTTCCCATCGTAGGTGAAGGAGAAGGTGTATCCCTCGGGATCCACATAGCTGGTGAGCTGGTTGCAGGCGTCGTAGGAGTAAGTGATGGATCTGCCGTCGGCCTGCACCACCTTAGTGATGTTGCTGTTGGCGTCATACCCCACCTGAGTCACAGCCCCCTCGGGGTCGGTGATGGAGGTCACCCGGTTCAATTTATCATAGGTATAGCGGGTAACGCCGCCATCCGTGTTGGTCTCGGAGAGCAGGTTGCCGTTCTTGTCGTAGACATAGGCGGTGACGCCGTCCATAGCGTTAGTCACCCGCACCAGGTTGCCCACCTTGTCGTAGGCGTAGGCGGTCTTGAAGCCGCGGGCGTTGGTGAGCTGGGTCATGCGGCCGTCCTTGTCGTAGACATAGGAGACCACATAGCCCTCCTCGTCCGTGACAGTGAGCACATTGCCGTTGGCGTCATAGGTGATGGCCACCTTGGTGCCGTCCTTGTTGGTGAGGCCCACAAGCTGGCCCTTGGCATCATACAGGAACGTGACGGTGTGGCCCATGGGGTCGGCGGTGGAGGTCACCCGGCCCATGGAATCATACACATGAGAGGTTTTCAGCCCCAGAGCGGTGGTGGCGCTCAGCAGGTTGCCGTTGGGATCGTAGGTATAGGTGGTCTTGTGGCCCAGCGGGTCGGTCTTGGAGGTCATGTGGCCGTCCGCGTCATACTCATAGGCCCAGATGTTGCCGTTGGCGTCGGTCTCCCGGACCAGCTGGCCGATGGCATCGTAGGACTTGAAGGTGCTGAAATTCAGCGGGTCCTTGGTGGACACCAGGCGGCCCTCGCCATCGTAGGCGTAGGTCCAGGTGTTGCCCCGGGCATCAGTCATGCCGGTCTGCCGGTCCAGCAGGTCATAGGCGTAGACGGTCACGCCGCCCTCGGCGTCGGTGACCCGGGTGAGATTGCCGTCGCCATCGTACTGGTAGCTGGTGGTGCCCTTCTCGGCGTCGGTGACGGAGGCCACCCGGCCCATGCTGTCATAGGCATAGCTGACCACGCCGCCCTCTGCGTCAGTATTCCTAAATGTGTTCCTAAGCCCAACAAAACAGGCAAGAGAGCAGTATCGTATTGCCCTCTTGCCCACTTCTCTTTTGGCAGTGGCTATTGCTATAAGTTCTTTGTATTTTGCTTTCTATATTCAGCAGGTGTGATTCTCATAATATTTTGGAACGCAGCAGCAAATTTGCTCTGATTTTCATATCCAACCTTGTTTGCAATCTCTGCAATCGTAGCCTGTGTCTGACGGAGCAGAGATGCTGCCTGTTTGATGCGATATTCCTTCATGTATGTGCCAATAGGCTGTCCGTAGATACCTTTGAATGTGTTTTTCAGAGTGGCCGTGTTGATAAGAAATTCTTTGGCAAGTTCTTCTATTGTGGGCCGCTCCTGCAAATCAGAAATAAGCCGTTTATGGATTTGCTTCACAATTTCAACTTGGGGCGAGGTATAGTATTCTCGCTGCTTTTCCTCGGCCACATCCACCATGCTCAAAAACAAGAGAAGTTCCTGCACCTTCAATTTGAAATACGGCCTCTGCAAACGATCTGGCACAGAATACAATTCTGAAAAGATATGCTCGATCTCGTTTTTGGCCCGCATGATAAAGCAACTGCCATTAGAGCAGAATTTCTCTTTGAAAGCAGAAATGTCAATTCCTGTTTCAGCGAGGATTTCCGGGGGATGTTCCGATACAAATGTTAGATTGAGTGCTACGGTAATTCCGCGATAGTGCCGCAGAGGGAAAGACATTTCCGGGGCGCAGTTATCCATTGTGTGGATAGATAGATCACCTTCACCGAGGTATAGGCAAGTGCCACTCAATAAGCGGCTCCCCTCCCGTCCTTCGCGGCAATGGTTGATTTCCAGAATGTCGCTGTCAACCGCACTATCTGAGTTTCCAGGCACAGTATTACTTGTTTCGCATGAAGAACTCTTTTACCGAGATTGGGCTCAAAAGATAATCAATATCGAAAAGAGATAGTATGAATAAAA
>CAPOAR010000058.1:0-20874 GCA_948670295.1 uncultured Oscillospiraceae bacterium
TCGATGCCGTCCCCGGCGTTCACCAGCAGGGACAGCCACCCGGCGGGCACCTGGGCCTTAAAGCCGTCCGAGGGCACCAGCAGGTAGGCATAGTACACGCCGTCGATGCAGATGTACCGCCCGTGGGTGAAGTCGATCCCGCTGGGGGCATAGAACTCGTTGACAGGGATGCTGTCCGGCTCCCGGCCGGCCCCCAGGTACTCCGCCACCACCCGCTTGGCCTTCTCAGCAAAGGGATGCTCGTTGCTCTCCCGGCGGCAGAGGATGTGGTACAGGATCTCCGCCACAGCCTCATCCTGTTCATCGGGCATGAGGACCGTGTTCCCGCATTGCCGCAGATAGTTGGCTGCGGTGCGGGCGGCGGTCTGGAGGGAGGCGATGGCCTCATCCTCCTCCTGGCCCCGTTTTGTCCCCGGCATGGGTTCATGTTCAAAGATGAGGAAAAAACGCCGGGTGATGGCCTCCCGGGAGCCCAGGTCGCGGATGAGCCGCAGGTAATCCTCCTGGAGCATCCGGCAGTGGGGGTCGGTCTCCCGGGCCAGCTCCTCCCGCACCCCCTCCACGTGGCGGTCGATGTCCGCCCGCTTGGTCAGCACCTTGAACTGCACCTTCACCGGGGCGATTTTCAGGTAGCTGATGAAGGAGTAGATGATGCTGCGCTGTTCCTGGGCGCTGCGGAGAAGAAAATTCACCGGCACCACCTCCACCACCTTCACATAGCGGCGGTCCCGGGTCTTGATGATGCCGTGGGTGATCTTGTCGATGGGCACGTAGTCCGCCAGGGGATTGAGGGGCTTCACCGCCTCCTCCCGCTCCAGAAAGATCCTGTGCTGGGACACCTCCCGGCGTTTCATGTCCACCTGGAAGCGGCGGCGGCTTTTGGGCAGCTCCTCCACGTCCGGGTTGGCAGTGTGTTCCTTCTGCGCCCAACTGGGGAGCAGCCCCTTTTTCGCGCCCGCCCCGGACTGATCCAACACCCGGCGGTTACGAAGCCAGATGAAAAACTGGAACACAAACTGGGACAGACTTTGACCGCCGATGCCGATGAGGGCTACCAGCACCAGGGGCAGGGTGGTGAGGCACAGGATGATGATACGGGCGGTGAGGGACAGTTCCAGCCGGAGCACCGGCAGGGCGGTGAGCGCCCCCAGCACCCCGGCCTCGATGGCGTTTCGGGTTCGGATCATGCCGCCCATCAGGGTGCCGCCCTCAATGAAATTGGGTGGGATGACGTAGACATCCCGTTCGTCTTGTCGCATGGGTTCCTCCTAATCAAATGCGGTCTTTCCGCTTGGGTGGGGTGGGCAGCTTCTTCACTATCTTTTCCTCATAGGCCACCGTGCCGTCCGGGGCTTTGTAAGGCTTACGCTCCACCGCGTCCTGGGCGTACTGCTTGAACCACAGCGCCCCATCCGCGGAATGAACCTTCTGATGGGGGCCTTCCGGGGCGGCGTACTGCCCCGCGTGGTACATCCCGAAGGCCAGCCCCTCTTGACTGCCCGGCTTGTATTCCATGCCGGTGATGCGCCCGCCGCCGATCTCCACATCGGAATACCGGGGGATGTTCCTGGCCCCGGCCCCCAGGGCGGTGTGGCCCATGTAGGAGCTGAGGGACTGGGCCGCCAAATCCCCGGTGATGGAGCCGGTGGAGCGGGTATCGCCCCGGGCCACGGTTCCGATCACGTCGTTGGCGAACCTGCCGCCGGAGGCCAGGGAGCGGGCGAATACCGCCCCACCGATACTGGTCTGGTGGGTGATGTGGGTGCTGGAGTGGGAGGACTGGCCGGAATTGCCCTGATTGGGAATACTTTCGCCGCCGCCCTGGGTATGGGTGTGCTCGCCGGGGCTGGAGGTGTGGGTGGCCTGCGTGCTGCTGCCCGACTGGGAAACATGGGAGCTGTTTTCCGAGTGGACAGCGGACTGGGACTCCTGCCCGGTGATGATGACGCCCTCCTGCTGGGACACGGCCTCCGCGAACACAGAGGTGTCGGACTGGATATCGCTGCCGGTGTGTTCGGCGGAGTGGATGGTGTTCTCCCCGCCGCCGGCCTGCACCGAGCTGGCGGTGTGGGAGGCAGTGCTGGTGCTGCCGTCAGAGCGGATGGTGCTGGCCGAGTGGGTGGCCGCCGTGGCGGACTGCTTCTGGGTGGTGTGGACGGCGGCGGTCTGGGTGGTGGCCGTCTTGACGGCGCTGTTGGTGATGTGCCGCCCGGCCATGCCGATGATCCCGCCTTTGAAGAAGCCGCCTGTGGAGCCGGTGGAACCGGGGGCAGTCTGGCCGGAGCCCGAAGCGGAACTGCTGCTCGAGCGCCCAAAACCGCCCACCACATGGCCCCCGGCCTTGGCGATCATGGACGCGCCCCGGACGGCGATCATGGCCTCCGCCATCAGCGAGCCGCCGGTGCGGCCCACGTTGACGCCCATGGAGGCCATGAAGCTGTCTATTTTCTGGGACACCTTCAAAAAGGCCACGGCGCACAGGAACCAGATCAGCACGTTGCCTGTGACGGCTTCCTTGCTGGACGCTGCCACCTGGGCCTCCACTTCGCTCTCGGTGAGGGCAAAGGCGGGGACGCACAAAACAGCCGCCAGCAGCAGCGCCAGCGGCAGAAGGGACAAAATTCGCTTTTTCATGGGTTTCCTCCGTTCAGAGTGACAGCGGGTTGGCGATGAACGCCCCCACCATGCTGGTGAACAGCTTTAGACACCAGGCGTTCATCAGCAGCAGGAAGATCTGCCCCGCGAACATCCGGCACCAGCTCTTGAAGATGTTGGACGTGGCCTGGGACGCCCCCATGGCGAAGGCCACCGGGGCGGTGAACACCAGCACGCCCAGCAGGACGTACCGCTCCGCCGCCTCGCATAGCAGCTTCAGGTAGTTCCAGGCCAGGATCAACACCAGGATGAGGACGATGAGGGCCACCGCCCCGTTGGCGCACACCCCGATGATGGTGAGCAGCACCGAGCTGAAATCGGCAAAGCTCAGGCTGGGCAGGGTGGACGTGAGAATCCAGCTGTACGGCGTGCCGCCGATATCCAGGGCCATGTCCACGATGTCCTTGGCGTACCACGCCAGGAGGAGGAACAGGACGCAGCGGATGGACAGCTTCACGGGGTCCTCCGCCTCCGTGCCTATGCCGATGCCGAAGTTCTTGAACAGGTTCCAGATCCAGATCAGCAGGATCAGCCCAATGGCCAGGGCCACAAAGACCTGGTACATGGTCTCCGCTGCGGGAAAGTAGCGCAGGAACACAGCCATATCGCAGCCCAGCGCGCCCAAAACTGAGGTGTTGATCAGGTCCAGGCCGTACATGACTTGCTCCGCGATCCACTCTACAATGCCGTCTAAGATGCCCATGGGTCAGGAGGGCGTCCACTGGCCGCCGGAGAAGAAGGGGGTAATGTAGGCCATGATGAAACCCAGGGAGTTGAGGATCATCCAGGTGATGATGATGCGCTTCAGCCAGGAGCGGGCCTCCTGGGTGGAGCGGTCTGTGTGGCCGAAGTTGATCATCAGCAGGGCCACGGCGGCGGTGACCACAGCGGCGATGGTGGAGATGCCCAGGATCTGGGTGTAGACGTCCTTCATGACCTCGCTGGCCTTGGTCCAGATGGTGGTGGCGTAGGCCGGGCGGGAGAGCAGGGGCGTCAGGCTGGCGGACAGGAAGCCGGCGAACAGCCAGCGGCCCGGGTCCGGTCCCCGGTTGGGGGCGTTCTGGGACGGGGTGAATTCTTTGGTCAAGCAGATTCCTCCTTTTGAGTTTGGGCGAAAACGAAGGCCAGCGCCCGGTTTTGGGTGCTGGCCTTGCTGCCGCGGGACATGAAAAAAGACGCCCTCCGGCGTCTGTCCCGCGGCTGTTTTCATTTTTGCTTACAGTTTTGAGCATGACTATCTTAACACATATAGAATATCGCGTCAATTTCAAAACCCTATCAATATCAAATCAAATCACTATCAATATACTATCATTGTAAAATCCGTGACCTGCATATCCAAGTAAAAAACAGGTCACGAATAGAGAGTATACCGTTTTTACCCAGTGGGAAATATCCTCATCCCCTACCGGCGGATAAATCGAATTTGGCAGATATCGTCTCCCCTGGCGATGGTGGCAGGCAGGTCCAGCTCATAGCCGAAGCTCTCCGCGATGCCCCGGTCGCCGCACATGGCGTGGTCGCACAGCACCCGGATTTCCTCGTCGGAGCACCCCTGCTTCTGCCATGCTTTCACCAGGGGGCAGTAGTGGAAGTCGATGTCCAGATGGTCGTCGTCACAGCGTTTGATGTCCATCTCGAACACCCACTGGACGAATTTGGAGAATAGTGTCTTCTTCAGCCCCTTGAGGGACGGCCCGCCTCCGGCCTTTTTCCGCAGCAAGCCGCCCTGGTACAGCCCGCACAGGCGGATGGCGGCGGGAGCGTAGTCCTCCGGCTGGAGCCCCTTTTTGGTGGCCTCGTCGCACAGCAGATACATTCACAGGGCCCGGTGCTCCAGCTGCTCCCGGATGGCCACGATCAGCGGGTTTTTGATTTTCGGCTCATTTTTGACCTTGCTCATGGTGTTCTCTCCTTGTAGTTTTTATCTGATTCCCCGTCCTGCGGGCAGGGAACTTCGCCATATATCACCTGTAATTGCGCAGGAAATCCCTATAAAACCTCACCGCGTCCGCAATGGCGTCCAAGTCGATGTTCTCGTTCTCCGAGTGAACGGAGGCCAGCTGCTGGGCCGACAGCCGGATGGGGGCGAACCGCAGCACACAGGCGCACAGCTCGGTGAGCCACCGGGCGTCCGTCCCGGCGGGCAGGATGAAGGGGACGGGCGGATACTCCGGGAACACCGCCCGGATGCGCTCCATGGTGTAGGCAAAGGCGGGGCGGGTCATGTCCGCCGGGCCGTGGTACTCGGAGGAGGGGTCCACCTCCACGTTCACGCCGTACTTTTGCGCCATTTTCCGAAGGGTATCCAGGTCTTTTTCCATGTCCTCCGCATCCACCGCTTTGAAGCCCACCACGGCGGTACAGCCCTTGTCGTCCCCTTGGATTTTGGAGAAGGAGCACACGGTGCCCAGCATGGCCCCCGCCTGGGGGTTCAACTTGGGCATAACGTTTTGAAGCAGGGGCGCGGTCAGCCACAGATTGCTCAAAACAGCATTCATGGGGAATTTACAGTGGGGGGCCAGATGGGCGAACATGGCCCGTACCTGGGGATTCAGGCGGCGGATGAAGCCCTTTCCTGCCGCTGCCTCGTGGAGAAAGCCCGCCATCCGCTCAATGGGAGAGGCTTTGGCGGCGGCGGTGAGGCCGGCGTGGGCGCTGGCAGCGGAGGCGGCGCAGTTCAGCTTATACCGCCCCTTTTCATGGACGGCCACCATGGCGCATTTCTCACAGGTTATGCCGCCCAGGGGCGGATCGATGACGGCGCCCCCCTCGTCCAGCACCACCTCGAAGGTGAGACCCCGCTCCTTGAACCATTCCAAAGCTTTGGGGATGCCGTCGCCCCCCAGCTCCTCGTTGGGGGAGGAGGCCAGGAACACGGTACAGGGGGGATCCCAGCCCTGGGCCAGCAGTTCCTCCAGGGCGGAAAATTCCGCGAACAGGGGCGTTTTGGTGTCCACCGTCCCCCGACCCCACAGCCGGCCATCGATAATCTCCCCGCCGAAAGGGGCGTGTTCCCAATTCTCGTCCGCAGCCACCACGTCATGGTGGGACATGAGGACAATGGCGCGGGCGGGGTCTCTGCCCTTCAGCTCGTATACCCAGCAGTCCTCGCTGAAGATGCGCCGCTCCATCCGGCGGTGGACCTCCGGGAACAGGTTCTCCATCACGGAGCGCAGTTTGGCGAACTCCGTGTCGTCGTAAGCATCTTTGACAGAGACAGTTTTGCATTGGATCATTTGGGCCAGCCGCTTGGCATAGGCTTCCGCCGTCATTGCGCCGCCCCCTTTTCTGTGCCCCGGATGACGGCGCGGACCTCTTTTTCGTCGTACATGGCGTAGACCGCCACGGAGATGAGGGTGAACACGCCTCCCACGATGGCGGTGAGCAGCAGGCCCCGGCGGCCCACGCTCCGCCCCGCCGCCGCGCCCACCACCACCAGGGAGGGGACGATCATGGTGGCGATGGAGGTGCCCAGCTTGGTGACAAAGCTCTTGGCGGCGGCGAAGGTGCCCTCCTGGTTGACCCCGGTCTTCACCGTGTCATAGCGGATCACGTCCGCCATCATGGAGCCGGGCAGGATGTTCAGCACCGCGAAGGGCAGGGAGACGAACAGGGCGAACAGCACCGCCGTGGCCATGCCCCGGGGAAAGATATTCACGAAGCAGATAACGAACTCCGCCGCGGCGAACACCACACAGACCACGAGCATGGGAATCTTTTTTCCCGACCGCTTGGACCATCTGTTGATGGCGGGGTAGAGGATCAGAGAGTCCACGATGGAGGTGGCCATGATAATGATGGACTGCTCCTCCGGGATGCCCATGAGCTCGGTGATGTAGTACATGATGCAGGCCTGGAAGAAGCTCATCCCGGTGCCCTCAAAGAGCTGGCCCAGGGTGACCAGCCGGAAGTGCCGGTTGGAAAAGGCGTGTTTCAAGGAGGCCGCCAGCGGCGCGGTGGGCCGCACGGAGCGGACGTAGTCCTTCTCTTGGATGATCAGAGTGGGGATGAACAGCAGGGCCGTCCCCACCATGGTGAAGGCCAGGAAGGTGAGCCGCCAGGCGGCGATGGGTGATGCGCCGGTCTTTTTGATAAGAGAGACAATGGCGGGGGTGGCGTAGCCCAGCATACTGCCCACCACGAAGAACAGGGAGTGCCAGGTGTAGCTGTCCACCAGCAGGCCCTCGTCCCGGACCAGCTCGGGCAGGAGGGCGCTGTGGGGGACCATGTACAGGGTGTAGAAAATGTAGTAGGCCCAGATGAACGCCGTCAGCCAGATATCGTTCGGCAGAGGCGCGTCAAAAGGGGAGCAGAAGATCAGCAGGGCGCACAGGGCGAAGGGGACGGCGTACCGCCGCAGAAAGGGGATGCGCCGCCCGTCCCGGTGGTCAGACTTGTCGCTGAGGGCGGCCACCATGGGGTCGGACACCGCGTCGATGACGTGGCCTAGGGCCTTGATGAGCCCGATCACCGTCAGCACCCCGGCGAATACATAGCCCTGGGTGATGAGGACGGGCAGGACGGAGGCGGCGGTGGGCTGGTAGAAGTAGATTAGGTAGTTGTTCAGCATGGTTGTGAACAGCCTCACGGCGAACAGGGGCAGGCAGTACAGGACGATGGAGCGGCGGGTGATTTTTTTCGTGATCTCATCTCCTGCGGAAGTTTTTTCATTTTAGCACAGAATTTCTGGCTTGGCAAATTTAGTTCAGGAAGTTGCGCGAAAGACCAAATTCTGCAGAGCCTCGGCCAAAATTACAGAAATATCTTGTGTGTTTTTAAGATTTTACAATGAAGTTGGCGGCCATTAGGTCGCAGAGACGTGTGTTAAGGCTATTTGCATGGCGTCTCAATCATATAGTTTAGTATGATTGTCATCTTCGGTGATGTCCCGAATAGAATGATATGCGTTAGGTTAAACTATTAAGCCGGGAAAAACAGGCCTTATCGTTTCCGGCCCGAATTGCCGAATCTATCGCGCTGTTCCGTAAAGAAATCGTGAGGGATGCGAAATCTCTTATTGACAGGCTCTGCGGCGTGTGGTAGAGTATCATTAGCGTTCAAAAAAAGGGACAATGCCATTGAAATGTCCATATGTATGGGCTATAAAGTGATGGCAGTTCCATCGGATGTCGAGGAGTGAAGATGAAAATGATGAAGTTTATTCAAATGGAATTCCCGCCAGATCTCTTCCTGCCGAAAAGCGAGCGGCATTCCTTCTATGATGACATTCTCCCATCTGAGAGGATTGAGGCCACAGGGTTTTTCCAACCGCCGATGGTTTGGGATTCGGACTCCGCAAAATCTTTGGCGTTGCCGCAACACTAATTTCTCCCTATCTTCTCAAGAAAGCTCCAGTTGCCATCAGACGGTAACCTGGAGCTTTCGCACTATAATGAAAGGGTTTTAAAACGATAAAATATTATCTCCATTGGTTAGGTGGGGATAGGATAGAGGGTATGGAAAATGCGTGAAAACAAAGGATATGTGGTCTGCCTCCTAAAATATATGCTTGGTGCGGGTACTAGTGATCCGCAGCATTGGGACAGGCAGTCTGGGAATCGGAAATCGGTTTGCCTGGGGTATTTCGGTCGGGCAGACGTAGTTTCTGTTTCCCGATTCAAGGACTATATGAGAATTGCCTCCGAAAATGACGCGGAATTTATCGGGAGCAGAAAGCAATTGCTCCTTTATCCCTTTGGCGGGGAAACAGCGAATCAAATCGAACTGGCCGACGCGGACGAGATCCATGGTTTGCCATTCCAGCCAGCGACGGGGGGGCATAACCGTCCATGCTTTTGTTGCCTGTCCATTCTGAACATTAACCAGTCGATTAAGGATAGGATGGGGTGTGGAGCAATTCGCGATACCGCACAATGCCTTTCCGATCAGATTGCGCTGTACGCGGCGCAACCAAATGCTCCTCAGATAGATTATGCCGTAATGGGCCTACTGGGGACAGAGGATATCTGTGTCATCCTACTCTCCGATGATTTTTCCAGTATCGCGAGGATTATTGAACATCTGCGTAATCTGGCTGACTGCAGAAGCAAGGAGCCGATGATTCAAAATTCCCATTCCGTCATCATGGTGGATTACAGTGAGAAGGCGCAGCCCCCGATATGGGGTGACACTAAGGCTGAGATTCATTTTTCCCTGAAAACGTCCGATGGTTTGGCCTACTTGAAGAAACTACAGCATACTATGGACGAGCAGTGTGGCGGCTTGATGACGGTTTTGGAAAGTCAGGTCGGCGAGTATGACGTAGTGATCCGCTGTCCGGCTTCGGCACTGGGCGTTTACTTATACGGTTATCAGAAAAGCTTGAATTACATCAATGCGGATTACCGCGCTGCTGTTTACCAGTCCGAAACTATTTTATATCAAGAGGTCGGCCCCACGGCATTTACCCGTGTTGAGGTGGAATTGCCCAGTGTGGGCGAAGGGGATGGAGAGTCGGTCACGCAGCTTCCCCTTGATAAGATGGCGGGGTTAGTATCCAAGGCCATCTGTGAAATCAATTGCTGTATACTTGGCACGCCTGACGACCCGGACGACGCCATCAGGTACATCAGGCTGGGCCTATTTCGGCTTTTAAAGGACTTTATGCGGATTGCGTCCATCCCGTTTGGGCGGACATTTCAGCATGACTTGTGTATGCAGTTCCAGGCGGCCGTTAACGCTATCGTATTTTCCGCAAAACAGTACGGAATTGCGAAGCAATTTGACAGCGAAGCAAAGAGCAAATTTGACAATACGTTTTCCCAAATTGTCAACGCCTTGAGCAACTCCATGCAGGCGGCCAGCCAGGTTGACCGGCTCAGCTTCGAAGAGCAGCAGTCCCATTTGCAGAATACAGGCGCATACCATAAGGTTTTGCTGGCATATTACGGCATCGTAAAGGATATCTTGACCCTGCTCTACTCCATCGAACGCTGTGAGGATAGCGAACAGCCACTGCTCATTCCTTTGCTATCTTTTGGCCACACGCCGATTATTTTTTCCGCACCTCATTATCTCTACTACAACGAAAAGCCTGCC
The DNA here is from genome assembly GCA_948670295.1 of uncultured Oscillospiraceae bacterium. Classification (GTDB taxonomy): domain Bacteria; phylum Bacillota; class Clostridia; order Oscillospirales; family Oscillospiraceae; genus Enterenecus. Next base: position 9,697 of record CAPOAR010000058.1, read on the forward strand.
AAGCTGATCTGCATTACCCTTCCTTATCAGGCGTTGACCAACATTCCCAAGCATATTGGGCCACTTGTACACGAACTTTTCCACTACTCAAGCCCTGCCAATAGGGAGCTTAGAAATGAAGCGGCAGGAAAATTTTTGGTGGCGGTTGCATTCCAGCAGTTTCTCGATAAGGTCGGTTCTTGCTCATCGGAGGGGGCTGACCGCTCTGGGCAAAATGCGTTTATATATCACCAGAAAGAATTTCTCTCCGTTGTGAATCAAATATATGGCATGATTCGAGAAAACCAGTTGAGGTGTTTTGCCAAGATCACCCTCCATACCAGTACCGAAGGCCCCGCAGATGTGGGGAAACGCGCCTTGGACTCCGCAGAGTTTTTCAGGACTATCCGAAATGCTTTGATCCCGCAGTCCAGCAATACTGCGGGGGCATGGGTACCGCAGCTCTACTGCGAGGCCTGGTTGGAATTGCGCCGGGAGCTCCTGAAGGAGCCCCGCATAAACGAAGGGGTCATTTCACTGCTCTGCCTAGATCAGACGCTTAGCGAGGAAGATGCGAAGGCGCATATCAAAAGCATTTATGAAAAGATTCTGCCGGTTTTTGTGCCCACCATCAATGCTTACCTGATCTCTTATGAGCGAGCGCTGAGTGAAATCCCCCCCGACCTCTTTGATATCAACTTTGTGATGCAGGGGAGGACGGACGACCAGAAAGCGCAGCAGTATTTGTGGCAGATCCATGGCATACGATGTGACAAGCTGTATTATAACGCGCAGTCCAGACTTGAGAGCGACCATATCACTACCCGCATCGGGGTGGTGCTGGATTACCTTGTTTTTGGCTTGTACAACATTGATAAGTTCGAGTCATTTTCGGAGCGATTCCGGCAAATCGACCACAAGCTTGAGCAATGGTATGGTTGCGATGATATTCCATCCTCATGGCAGACAAATGAGCGGGTTCGGATACGAAAATCTATTTCCAATGATTATGCGGCCTACCACTCCGTAAGCCTGATTTTTAATATTATGCTGAAAAGCTACCTGGAGCCAATTGCGCAGCAGATTGAAGCGCTCAGCCAAAAAGCCGAGATGGTAGCTATCATGCAACGGTTGTCCGGCTTCTATACCCAATATTACACTGCTTTGGAGAATGAATCCGTGGATGGCCGCGATGAGGCACTGTTTAATCTGGCAATCCAGATTGTAGAGTATTATCAGAAGCAGCCAAGGCTGGACGAATTAAGCCTGATATGCCGCCGTTCCGTGCGCTCAAAAGAAACTGAAGAGGCGGGGCTCAAGCCTGCGGGAACAGTTGCGCCTTTTAAATGGAAGTGTGAAGCTCAGGCACTCCACCCCAAGGATCTGTCTACTAAGATTGTGGAATCCTACAACATTATGGTGCCGGAGGGTTCCTCCACCCCGCTTTGGTTCCGCGGGCAGGAGTCCGCTACCTGGAGTCTCCTTCCGGGTATCATGAGGAGTAAAAAACTCTTTTCCAAATACGGTTTTCTGTTCGGCATGAGAAAGATGCTGACGCTCGCAAAGGCGAAAATCCTGCCGCGGGGTGAGACCTTCCACGATGCAGAGTGGTTAGCTTTTTTACAGCACAATGGATTTAAGACAAATCTATTGGATTGGAGCGAGGATCTGCATTCCGCCCTGTTTTTTGCCATAGAGCCCTGGATGGAAAAGCCGGAAGAGGAACCGAAGGAAGATGCCTCCATCTCGGTGTTTAATCCCATCCTTTTTAATCTGGCGCAGGATATGCTAGAAAAGCATAAAAAGATGGAGAATGGTCGGAGCTCAGAGGAAGAATACGGGAAATCACTTGATCGCCTGTGCACCTATCTGAGAGATGGAATCGACAGTAGCGGGAAGTATGCTATTCCTCTGTTTACCAGGAGCGAAGACAATCAGGGATGCGGGGAATATTTTGATCTCAATGTCAGCGATGAGGTTCATGAGAAAGATATCTGTCTACCGATTGCTGCTATGACACCAGTGAACAGTGAGCGTATGAAGATGCAGGCCGGAGTGTTCCTGTTTTTTGATGTGCGCTCAAAGCCAGAAGAAAAGGCCGGTGAGCTGTCTTACGAGGATTATGATCTGTCTAACATTCAGCAGAAGTATTTCCAGGTGGTTTCCGACGAAGCGAAAAGGCGGGGTGACATACCCGCTCCAAAGCCCTTTTTGTATAAGATCATATTAAACCGTCACAATTGGAAAGACTTTTCCAAATATGTCCGCGCAATTGGGATACGAAAATATAAAATGTACCCTGAGATCGACAAACTCGCCAGAGACATTACGGAGCAAGCATTCGATGGGAACCCAGGCCGCAATTGATTAGCCCCACACAATTCTTAAGAAGCTGTACCAATAGCCAAAGGCACTTACTAAGGTTATTGGTACAGCTTCTAACGCTTATCTTTTCAACTAAAAGTATTCCTCTAAAATTTGCAGACTACCCTTTTCTGTGTAACCCCATAGAATGGTACTCAGTGTCTCAACTGCTTTTTTCTTCCAACGATAATAGGTTGGTATACTAATGTCGCGTATATGAGGCTGAAGCTGTTCGATAATCTCCTCTGTGTTCTGGAACTCTTGGGGGGACAGATAGGCGTAATACAGCACCCAGTAATATGCTTCACCGTTCTTGTGCCGGGTACGCAGCAGCTCCACCGCGTTCTGCACCAGCGTCAGCATTTTGTGGCTCCGCTCAATGCACTGGGCATGGTGTTCCAGCTCGGTGCCGCCCAGCTCCGCGCCGGCCAGATAGATGGTGTCCAGAAAGTCCTCGATGTCCGTCCCGTATTCCACCTGAAACTGGCTTCTCAGTCTTTGCACCGACAACTCCAGGCTCCACGTCACGTCCCGGTATTTTTTCAGCAGACGCCGGGTGTCGTGGTAGCGGGGATCGTCCCGCACGTCCTGCTGGTTCCGTTTACCTGCCATGTTTTCCGCCCCTTCCCGTATCGTCATATTCTTCCCAGGTGCATGAATTGTGGACAGGCCTGATATTGACCCACCGCGCAAAGGCCCTTTGTTCCCCGGTGGGCTCGCCGCCGTCAAAATCCCGGTAGGGCTGGGCAAAAGGCAGGACGCCCATCTGTTCCAGGGACAGCACCCGGCGGTGGGCGTCCTCCACATCCTCCACCAGCACATAGGCCCACAGCCTGGACTTGGCAACCCCAGCCTCCCGGAGATAGGACACGGCCCGCTCCACCACCGGAAGCATGGCACTGGTGTCGCAGGACAGCCGGACAAATCGGATCCAGTGCAGTTGGGCCAGCAGCCTTGCCACCTTCGGCGTGATAAGCCGGGCGTCCAGGCCCTGGTTGAAATCCACCCACACCGGCTCATAGCCCATCTGCTCAATCTGATCCAAGCCATGGTCTGAGGCCAGCACGTTGTTGTCCAGGAACACGATCTCCCGGCTGTCCGGGCGCACAATGTCGTCCCAGCCGGCGGCGGGGCGGATATTTCCCTCCTTTTGGGGCACAACACACCAAGGACACTGGTTCGGACAGCCCCGGGTGAGGAAACCGACAGCCCGGGTGAACTGGGGGTAGATGCTGTAATCCGGGGCCGTGACCTCAATTTCAGGGGGAAGCCAGCGGTAATCCTTGTAGCCCGTGCCTCCCGTGACGATCTCATCGGCGTTGATTACCGTGTCATGGTCCGGGGTGAAGGTGAACACTTTTGACAGATACACCCGGTCGTAGTGTTCAAACCCGTTCCACCATTTCACTGTGTCACCCTGCCGTTTGTGCCATGCGGAGAGCCGCATCAAGGCCAAATTGGGGAATCCGCTGTGCCCATCTACATCGACGAGGGCAATCTTCATGCGCCCACCCCCTCACCGCAAGCATTGCGCGTTCCATCCACAGGCGTTGTGGAAATCTCGAATGTGTACGCGGGTACGCCGCTGGAACACAGCACGTCCATGCGGAAGCGCCTAACCACCGTGTCCCTTTCAACGATACCTTGGCTATCGCGGGACAAAGCATATAACTTATATGTCATCCGGGGGCATTTGGCACAGCCAACCCCTTGTAGCGCAAGGAGTTGAAGCACTTTCTGGGCCATGATCTCCTCGTGCGATTTTGAAACGATAACCGGGCCGCTTGAAACGCTGATTACGGGCTCTCCCGGTTCGATATCCGGGGTGGAAATCTGGATGTTCAGGGACATGGCCACTTCGTCCTTATCCACCATCACATCGGAGATCTGGAACATAGTGGACAGGTAGTTTTGCAGATAGATGGCCGTCCCGTGCCTCCCAGGGAAGGTGAGCAGGGCGATATGCCCCGACCGCTCCAGCTTCCGCAGTACCCGGCCCACCGTGGCCTTGGACAGCCCCCACCGCTGGGCGAGCTCGGAGTAGGACACCAGGGGGCACCCTGTTCCGTTGCGCAGATAGGCCACCGGGCCATCGAAGGAACCCTGCACTTGGTCATCCCGGTACACCGCCGAGATCCACAGATCCAGCAGGATATCCATTTCAGAGCATTTCTCCGCGCCCACCAGCTCCACAGCGGTGGAGACAGGCAGGAAGAAGAAGCCGGTTTCCTTCTGACATGGACAGTTGTAGTCCAGAACAGTGTTGTGCCGGTGCCAGTTGACGATCTTGTACTTAATCAGGTTTCCCCGGCCCAGCAGGGAGTATTGGATGAGGTGGCGGTTTTGCAGGGCATCCAGCACCTCCAGCGTCCGACGGCGGGAGCGTAACCGCAGGGCGGCGGTGAGTTCCCCCACCCGGCAGATCCACTCGCCAGGGTAGATGGTATAGGTCAGGCCGTCGATTCGCAGATACGAGGTGCGGAAATTGGCGTAGGAAGAAAGGACGGAAAAACAAAAAAGACCGGGGCGCCCGCTTGTGCGGATGCCCCGGTCTGCAATCAAAGTTTGCAGAAATTCTCGATAGATGCGGCAGCGAGGGTAGGATACGAGCTGCTTGACTTGGAGCTGATAATCTGGCATAATTACCTCCTAAAAGTAGGGGCGCTTTATGATATAACTTGCAAAAAATGCCCCGTTTTTAAGAGACTTCATCCTGCGCTAATAAAATATAGCGAAATAGGTGTTGCTAAAAAACCTGCTAATGGTAGACCAAGACACTACACAACAGATAAATGAACACGGTGCGCTCCGTGCAGAAAACGTTTTGCGGAATGTGCAGTTCGTGGCTTAATATGCACACCTGAACAGTTTATTCAATCCTTCTCCCGGATTGGTAAGGATGAGGTCTCCAGTTCAAATCTGGATAGCAGCTCCAAGAAACTCCTGAAATCGCTGGATTTCGGGAGTTTTTGTTCTGTTTTGCTTGAAAATAATGTGGGTCAAAAAGTAGGTCAGTTGGGGCGACCCACAACTTGACCCACACGGCGAAATGTCGGGAAAGGTTTAGAGAGTATCGGGCAGGAAGTTTGGCCTTCCTGCCCGGTGCTTTGACTGCATTTCGGAGTGGGCTACATCATCTGGGTCATGAAGTTTCCCATGGTTTCTGCTGCTTGATCCTGCATCTGGCGGGTGGCGTGGGTGTAGGTGCGCAGGGTGAAGCCCGCGTCGTAGTGCCCCAGCATACTGGAAACCGTCTTGATATCCACGCCGTTCTGCAGCGCCAGGGTGGCGAAGGTGTGTCTCAGATCGTGGAAGCGGATGTGCTCCAGTCCAGCGTCCTTGAGGATCTTCTCGTGGAGCTTTACCACGGAGTCGGGGTAGTACATTTCCCCGGTGGTACTGGAGGGGAACATATACGGGTTTTCCGGGTGCTTCTCGTGCTCCTGGATCAGCAGGTCTACCGCCTCCTGGGGGATGGATACCCTCCGCACCGAAGTTTCGGTCTTGGGCCGGGAGAGGGTGAGCTTCCCACCGGGGTTTTTGATGTACTGCTTGCTGACGGAGATGGTACGGTTTGGGATGTCCAGGTCATCCCAGAGGAGGGCCACCAGCTCACCCTTCCGTAGGCCGCTCACCAGTTCCAGGTAGAACATGGGGAGGACACCTCGGGCATCGGCGGCGTCCAGGTAGGACTTCAAATGTTCGGGCCGGAGGGTTTTCATCTCCACCTTCTGCACTTTCGGGGCGATGCAGTCATCGGTGGGATTCTTGGCGATCAGCCGCTCCTTCACCGCCCTCTCGAATGCGCTGTGGAGCATCAGGTGGACGCTTCGGACAGTGGTGCTGCTCAGGCCGGGGTTGCCGTGGCCGCTCCGCTGGTTCACCCGTCCATGCTCCATCAGGTATTTGTAGAGCTTTTGGAGGTCGCGGGAGGTCAGCTTTTTCAGCTTGATTTTGCCGATGCGGGGGATGGTGTAGGTTTCGATCATCAGCTTGTAGCGGTCTGCCGTGGCTTGGCGGATATTGGGCAGGGTGTAGAGGTCGTACCAGGTACGCAGCCAGGTGGCCACGGTGTACTCGTCGGTGCGGGTGACGTCCACCTGCTGGGCCTGCTCCATCGCCGCCTTGAGTTTTTCCTTGGCCTCGGCCTGGGTGCGGCCCAGCACGTTTTTGATGATGCGCTTGCCGGTATCGGGGTCATACCCTGCGGTGTATCGGCCCTCCCAGCGGCCATCGGAACGCTTCCGCAGGTTCCCCTCGCCGTTAGCGCGGCGTTTTGTCATTGATTATCAACCTCCATTTCTGATGTCACCGTCATTATCATCCATGCATTCGGCCATCATTCGGACACCCAGCCGAAAGCCAAGGATGAAATTCTCCATGGCGGTGATGCTGTCGATTTCCTGTTGTGATTCGATGAGTTTTGCCAGGATCGTTTGCCCAGCCTCGTCAAGCTGCTCCGTGAGCTGATTTTCGAAGCGGGTTACTCGGTCTGTCGCTCGCCTCAACTCCGAATGGGGCGCCATGTCCTGCGCGTTGGGTGTGATGTTGCCATAATAGAGATCTTCCAAGGTATTTCGCATCGTTTCTGCCTCCTTTGCAGCGACACACCATACCACAGGTCGGCGGGAATAGCCATGGCAAATGAGAAAGATTATCAGTTCAGACATATCTTTTTTCGTTTGCGGTGGCGGGCGTTCTCTTTGTAGACAGTGGTGCAATCCGCATCCCCACACAACGGCGCACAAAGGGGCCGACACCGCGTTTTACTTGCGGTAGGTGTACGGATGCTACTTGCTCTGTAGGCTGGGCACAAACCGCTTCACAGGGGCAGACATGACCGAAACAGTTGGGGCCGCCCCTTGGGGAGCGGCCCCCGATGATTCGGCGTGGGGGCACTATTGTGGGTAGCGTGTGTACAGCGTATACCCAGGCTGTTCCTCCAGCCACCACTTGAAGTACTGCCCTCCCCAACGAGCTTTGTTGTTCAGCCCGCTCTCGGTGACTTTGATGTATTCATCGGTTTTCTTCACCACCACAACTACGTGGCCGCTGGTACTATTGTCGTAGTGGATCAGGTCGCCGGGGCGGATCTGATCCCAACTTGGGCCGGTGATCCGCTTCCAGGGCAGAGTGCCAAATGCGGCGTCGGAGCAGAGCATCGCCCAGCCCGCACAGTGGTCGCAGTTGCTGAATGGCCGGTTGAGCGGATCATTGGGGCGATAGAACGCGCCGTAAACTGTGCCCGTGGGGTAGGCTTGCTTCAGCTGCGCCAAGGCGGCCTGCACACTTTCTTCCGTGGGGGCGGATGGCGCGGCGGGGAGTTCCTCCTGGTAAGGCTGGGCGCTGTTGATGTAGACGCTGTTGGAGGCGGCATCATAGGTCACGCCGAAGTCTACCGCCCTGCCGATGTCCCGGAGCTTAACAAAATTATTCCCATGGATGCTGTACGCCTCAAACTCTACCTTCTGCCCATCCGCATAGATGGACTGGCTGCTGGGCCGGGCGGTGAGGTGGTCTGCCGCCTGGGCGGCGGGGCCGCTCAGGGCGAGGCCGGCGAGGATGCCGAGCCCCATAAATACTGCTTCCCGTTTTCTGTTCATGGTGATTCTCCCTTCAGATTTTTGTGTGCTACTGGCAAGCAACACAATACCGAAGTGCTGGGGGGAAGTCCAGATTGCAGCATGGAGAAAGACAGGGTCACAAATGAAGCAGATTGCACAGCAAAGGATTCCTCTATTGTTTTCTGCGGCGCAGATTTTACGGGGGTCACATGGTTTGCTCCCAGTGTTGGCCACCGCCGAACTTCTGGCCCATGGCCATTTTTTTGATGGCCTCCCGGCGGCGCTGCTTGCTGTCCGTCCAAGTGGGCGGCGCGGGGAGCTGCCACTCATCATCGTGCTCCAGGTCGGCTGCCACCTGGAACCACCCGGCGGCCAGCTCACCCATCCAGCCCTCGTGTGGCTCCACCGTCTGGGGGCGGAAGCCCGTGGCCTGACGGTAGAGGAACAGTGCCTCCAGGTTTTCCTTGAGGAAGGTTTCATCATGGAGGCTGCTGTCCCGGCACTTGCGCCCATTGGGACAGGTGAAGGTGATGTGCTTCCGGTTCGGAGACCAGCTCACCTCGTAGCCCTCTACCTCCATGTTTTCGATGAAGCTCTCCCGGCTGGTGGCGTATTCCAGTGCCTTGTTGATAGCTTGGATGAGATCCAGCTTCCAACTGTCACCACGCAGGCCCGCCTGGTACTCGCCGGGCTTCATGCGCTTTTTCTTTCGCTGAGGATTGCACCCGTCCAGCACCGGCAAACCATGGGCCAGACAGATTTCATCATTGACCTTTCGGTGAGTGAGAAGGTCATTGTAGCTCTGGTGGAGCTTGTGTCCATCCTTGTGGCTGACGCTGTTGACGACCATGTGGTTGTGCAGATGTCCGGTGTTAACGTGGGTGGCGATCACCACCTCGAAATCCGGGAACTGCTTCTGCGCGAACTCCAGGCCGATGGCGTTGACCTCCTGGGGTGTGATGTTGTCCTCTGCGGAGAAGGACTGGACGAAGTGGTAGAACTGCGTCCCTCCTGTTTTGCGGAAGTGCTCCTTGGTCATCTGCATCTCAATGAATGCGGACTGTGGGACGCAGTTGCTGCCAGTGACCAACCACGCATCACCCCAGCGGGTTTTCTTCTCCTGCTTCACGTAGTCGATCACGCCGCGCATCGAACTGGCGGACTGCTTTTTGCACTGGATCGCGGTGAAGGTTGCCATCAGCACACCTCCCGAACCAGCGTACTCACTGTGTCACATAGGCGAGCGTACTCGCCGATCAAATCGTCGCCGCGCAGGACGCTGATTCGTCCCATGTTGGCCAGGGTGGTGAGCTGGTTGAGGTTGCGGCCCTGGGCTTTCAGCTCGGAGAGCAGATCGTCCAGTCCGTCCACCCGGACGATCTCCTTCCCCAAGGCGCAGGTGGTGAGGTAATCTGTGACAGTCATCCCAGCGGCCTTGGCCCGCTGGTGGATAACTTTTTTATCTGCTGGGGTCATCCGGGCGGTGATGATCTCGGTTTTCTTCTTCTGCATTTATGTCCTTTCTCCCCCTTCAGGGGGCAGGGGGGGCCGGGGCAGTGCCCCGGCGAGTGCGGGCGGCGTATAGCCGGACGCGATGCTTGCCCCACCCAAAAGGGTGGGCTTCCGCCCCAACGGGGCGTTCTGCGTTGCCCTCACCCGGCGCTCCCACAGCACTGCGGCGGGGCTGTCCGCATTGCGGGAAGCTGTGAGGAGAAATTTATCCCGCACAAAAATCGAACGGCTGCATTGCCCTCAAAATTGGGCGAAAAAGTGACGGGGTGGATTGGGGTTGGTTTGAGGCCCTGTGCGGATCTGATCTCGGGGGCTTTTCCACATTCCCTCACAAGCGGGCCACACGGGGGTCAACACCGCGTTTTAGGGGCGGGGAGGTGTAGCATCTCCACCCAGCTCTCGGGAGGGCTACAAGGGGCCCAAAAACGCGGAACACGGGGCGGCCCATTTTGGACGGGGCTGTGGGGGGGATGGAAGCCGTCTTGACGGTTCATGAGACGAAGGTTCCGCTGGCAGAAGTTGAGGGAGTGGCTTGACAGGCTCGGTGCTCCTGCCGTCTGCGGAGCTTCCTTTGCTGGGCCTCGAGCTCCAAGTGGCAGAGCTGCCGCTGGTGGAATGCGTCTACCGCGCTCTGTGTTGGCAGGATGGTGTAGAGGTTGTTGCCGTTCCATTTCATGCCGCTTTGATCGAGGTATTGGCTGTGCTCCAGTGTGACGAGGTGTTTTTCCAAGAGGACATTGATGGCTTTTATCACAGTGTTTTTGGACATCCCCGTGGTGGCGGCGATGGTGTTGTAGCTGGGATGGCAGGTGTGCGTCCGGCGATCCTCAATCAACAGCAGGTAGGCGTATACCATGAAGGCAGCGGGCGGAAGGTTCAGCAGGAAGATTTCAGTGGGGAGGGTGAAAAACTTCCCGCTCTCAGCAGACAAAAAATCAGCGGCGATGGAGTATTGTCCCGAGACCAATCCAGCATCCTCCAAGTCAGAGAGATACTTCCGCACAGTATCTTCTGTCTTGTGGATACCCTTCGCAATCACTTCGGGAGTGAGGACTCTTGTACCGCCATGGGAGGAGTGGCAGCACAGGTAGGACAGGATCACGAACGCAATTGGTTTGAGCTGGTACTCCCACACCGCATTGGGGAGTGGGAAGCGAGAGTGGCGTGGATCTCGCCGGGGCCAGCCGAAGGGGACGTGGTGTTTTCTCATTGACTGACACCTCGTATAATAAGATTTGCAGACGATTTATAGTGAGTCTGCTTAGGCGCTGTTTGAAAATTGGAAATATGCCCAGCAGCGAGAGATTTTTTCGCCAGACGAAGCCAATTTGGCGCAGGAATACTTGGTGTATTCCAAGGAAAATTGGCAATGTATGGCGGAAAAAGAGCCGCCGTTTGGGTATGTTAACAATTTTCAAACGAGCCCTAGATGGTGTCGTCAATAAAGGTGTGTTATAATAGTCCCCAAAAGAAGCGGGGGGCAGAAAAATGGCAAGAGAACAGCATCGACATGATATAAGCGACAGAGCTTGGGAGAAAATCAGACCATACACGATAGGCGAAAAGGGGACGCGCGGAGGCAATGCCCGAGATACACGGCAGTTTATCAACGGTGTATTCTGGATCTTACGCACCGGAGCACCCTGGCGGGATTTGCCGGAAACATATGGAAATTGGAAGAATGTACACCGGCGGTTCTGCCGGTGGCGCGACAAGGGGATTTGGGAAAAGATTCTGGAAGCGCTGGTGGATGACATCT
>CAPOAR010000059.1:0-20324 GCA_948670295.1 uncultured Oscillospiraceae bacterium
CTTCATGCCCCTCTCGCCCGCCGAGGCCAATCTGTTCTTTGGTTTTATCTCCGCCATGAGCGAGAGAACTTCCCTCATTATTACTTCCAACAAGGGCTTTGACGAGTGGGCCGACTTCCTTGGCGACGCTACCATTACCACCGCTATCCTTGACCGCCTCATCCACCGCTGTGAGATTATTAACATGACCGGCTCCAGCTACAGACTGGAGCACCACCAGTCCATTACTAACTAACTTTTCCGCTGGTATACTTCCTGGCGAAACCCCTCCCCAAAACTGGTATACTTTGTGGCGAAATTTGGCCCTTTTTACTTGACTGCTTACATCAGCGGTCCACTTAATCAAAGACATTCCATCGAAAGCCTCAATCTTGCCATCGTCCATTGTTTGATCTCCCTTGTGGAAGTATTGCTTAATGTTCCATTGAAGCACAGTGCCGCGAGTATTCCATTCGTCAAACCAATGCTTGACTTTAGCCGCGCCGCTACGCTTATCACTTTCGGTTTCGCCATTTGGGGGTTCCTCCTTTCATAGATTTAGCCGTCTGCGGCAAGACAGACGGCTATGTAAGTGGGCCGAAGGCCCACTTGGGGGCTACTGCCCCTCGTCCATGAGAAGTGCCAGCACGTCCTCCATACCAGCGTCAAAGATGAAGTCCTCGCTCTCCGCCAGAAACTCCTCCATGAACATCTGCGCCAGGGCGGGGTACTTTTGGCAATCGGTGAAGTCCTCCGACGGCGCGATCTCCACCAGAGCGTAGACGCCCTCCAGCAGCTTCATGGCCCCAGTGTGGTCACCGTGGCTCACCATAAGCCGCAGGGCCTTCTCTGTGGCATGTACCATGTCCAGTTCTCCCACCTCCAGGAAGGCGCTCCACAGGGCTGTTGCGCTCTCATAGGCGGCGCTGCGGACCTCATCAGCCAGCTTTTCGATGCGGGCCTCGCTGTTCTGCGTCTCGTTTTTCTTCCACTTCATGGTTTATCCTCCTACTGTAAATTCACAGCCGCCAACAGAATTTGGACGGCTATGTAGGCTTTTGGGCAGGGCAAAAATGTTCAAACTGGCAACCTCTCCATTTTTCCATTAGCAAAAATCGAGATCGTTTTTTTGCCCAATTAGCAAACCGCCCCATTTTTCGGTGGAAAAACAAAAAATCTTGCTAATTGATTAGCAAGGTTTTGAGGGGGGAGTGGTATGTAGTTCGATTTGAGTTGGGGGGTAACAGCGATTAGCAAATAATTATGAATAAAGCGCCCACCTTTTAGGTGAGAAATATAGCGTTTTCCCTCGACTTTCAAAATGTTATGAAAAAGCACAAAACCCTCGGAAAAACCGAAGATTTTGTGCTGATACTGGCACCCGCGGGAGGATTCGAACCTCTGGCCTACCGCTTAGGAGGCGGTCGCTCTATCCAACTGAGCTACGCGGGCATATGAAATTGTACGAATGAAATCGAACTGGGAGCCGTACACCTGTGCCTCCGGAGTGGGGCGCTTTATTCCCCACTTAGGAGGCGGTCGCTCTATCCATCTGAGCTACGCGGGCCTATGAAATTGCCGGACTGAAATCGAACTTGGGGCCGTACACCTGTGCCCCCGGAGTGGGGCGCTTTGTTCCACACTTAGGAGGCGACCGCTCTATCCATCTGAGCTATCGGGGCCTATCACTTAATTGTGCCCCTATTGTACTCAATTTTTCCGCTCCTGTCAATGCGGCGCAAGAAAAAAATAAAACTATTGCAATTAGCGCAAAGCAGATATATAATAATAAGCCGTATTTGAAGGAAAATCCAGATTGAGATAGAGGGTACGCATATGCAGAACGAGAAATTACGCAACATCGCCATCATCGCCCACGTAGACCACGGAAAGACCACCCTTGTGGACGAGATGCTCAAGCAGGGCGGTATCTACCGTGAGAACCAGGCCACCGTGGACCGGGTGATGGACTCCAACGACCTGGAGCGGGAGCGGGGCATCACCATTTTGGCGAAAAATACCGCCGTCCACTACAAGGACACCAAGATCAACATCGTGGACACCCCAGGCCACGCCGACTTCGGCGGCGAGGTGGAACGCATTTTGAAGATGGTCAACGGCGTCATCCTTCTGGTAGACGCCGCCGAGGGCCCCATGCCCCAGACCCGCTTTGTGCTCTCCAAGGCGCTGGAGCTGGGCCATAAGGTCATCGTGGTGGTGAACAAGATCGACCGCCCCGACCAGCGGGTTCACGAGGTGATGGACGAGGTGCTGGAGCTGCTGCTGGATCTGAATGCCACCGATGAGCAGTTTGAGTCGCCTACCCTGTTCTGCTCCGGGCGGCAGGGTACAGCCAGCTACTCCCCTGATGTGCAGGGCTCCGACCTGGTGCCATTGTTCGAGACCATTTTGGACTATATCCCCGCCCCGGACTGCGATGCGGCCGCCCCCTTCCAGATGCTGGTGTCCTCCATCGACTACAACGAATTTGTGGGCCGTATCGCCGTGGGCCGTATCGAGCGCGGCACCGTGAAGCAGAACCAGGAGATCGTGGTGTGTAATTACCACAAGCAGGACGAGCCGCCCAAAAAGGCCAAGGCCACCGCCCTATACACCTTTGACGGCCTGGCCCGCACCCCTGTCGCCGAGGCCAGCGCGGGGGAGATCATCGCCATGAGCGGCATTGGCGACATCACCATCGGCGATACGGTGTGCGCTCCGTCCGACCCTGCACCCATTGAGTTTGTGAAAATCTCCGCCCCCACCCTGGAGATGACCTTCTCCGTCAACGACTCCCCCTTCGCCGGGCGGGAAGGCAAGTACGTCACCAGCCGTCAGCTCCGAGACCGGCTGTTCCGGGAAACGCTGAAGGACGTGTCCCTCCGGGTCACCGAGGTGGACAATTACACCGACGCCTTCAACGTGGCGGGCCGGGGGGAGATGTCCCTGTCCATCCTCATTGAGACCATGCGCCGGGAGGGGTACGAGTTCCAGGTGTCTCCCCCCCGGGTGGTCTTCCAGGAGGTGGAGGGCAAACGGTGCGAACCCATCGAGCGGGTGGTCATCGACGTACCCGCCGACTGCGTGGGGGCCGTCATGGAAAAGCTGGGCAGCCGGAAGGGCGAGTTCCTGTCCATGGACCCCATTGGCAGCCGTACCAAGCTGGAGTTTTTAGTCCCCTCCCGGGGGCTGTTCGGCTACCGCAACGAATTTCTCACCGACACCAAGGGCGAGGGCATCATGGCCTCCGTCTTTGAGAAGTATGCCCCCTTTAAAGGGGATATCCAGCGCCGGAACACCGGCTCCCTGGTGGCCCACGAGCAGGGCGATTCCGTGACCTACGGCCTCTTTGCCGCCCAGGAGCGGGGCGCTCTGTTCATTGGCGCGGGGGTGCCCGTATACGAGGGCATGGTGGTGGGCGTCTGCCCCAAGATGGAGGACATCTCCGTCAACGTGTGCAAAAAGAAGCAGCTCACCAACATGCGGGCCAGCGGCTCCGACGAGGCGCTGCGGCTGGTGCCCCCCAAGCAGCTCAGCCTGGAGCAGTGCCTGGAGTTCCTGGCGGATGACGAGCTGTTGGAGGTCACGCCGGAAAACCTGCGCCTGCGCAAGCGGATTTTGAACCACGAGAAGCGGATGAAGGCCCTCAAGGGCGGGAAGGCGTAAATAAAGAGGAGCGGCAGGGCCAAACGGCCTGCCGCTCCTCTTTTTGTTACAGCTTCTTGTTGTTTGCTCTTGTTTTGATAAAGTCAGAAACTGAAGTATCGGAGCGGTTAGAGAGAAGCTGTTCAATAAAATCTACAGGGATTTTTTGCATGGAATCAAAAATAAACCAAGTTTTATGAAACTCATCTTTATACCGCTCAGGAGAATACTGCCTGAATTGATCCGGGAGGTGGGATTGCTTAAAGGCGTCTGGGTCATACTTATGATCCGCCACATGGCAGAGATAGCAAATGTCATCTACATTTCCCAGCACAAGCAATACATATGCGGGTTCGTCGGAAACAGCGGCATCCGTGCTGTAAGAAACCTTTCCGTGGGTTTGGTAGTGCCCCAAATGGATAAACAAAATTTCATCGCTGCTTAGGGTTTCATACCGATCCGACAGTTTTAGAAGTCTGATCATAAAAGCGCCTCCCCGCTTATAATGTCATGGTGAAGCCGCCCTCATCGGACAGCCCATCCTTCTTGAGCATATTCTCCAGCACTTCCACGTCGGAGGTGATATCCATGGCGTCGTCCTGGAACAGCTTATCCAGCTGCTTCTCAAAGCCGGATACCACCTGGTCCATCATGTCCTCAATGCGCTTCTTGGCGGCGGAGATGTTCTCCCCCTCGATGCCCTGGGCGTCCAGCTGGGCATAGGCCCGGAGGATTTTCAGGGTGGTGGGCAGGTAGTAGTTCAGGAACGTGCGCAGCTGGCCCTCCTTGTTGGGGTGGGCCTTCTGGAAGTTCAGGATCTTCCGGGTGATCTCCTCAATGCGGTCAATTTTGGC
Organism: uncultured Oscillospiraceae bacterium; assembly: GCA_948670295.1. Lineage (GTDB taxonomy): Bacteria > Bacillota > Clostridia > Oscillospirales > Oscillospiraceae > Enterenecus. The sequence continues at coordinate 4,479 of CAPOAR010000059.1, forward strand.
GCTCATCACCTCGTCGGGAATCTCGTCGTTCACCTGCCGGATCTCCCGCAGGATGTCGTCCTCCCGGGCGGCGGCCTGCTGGGGGGTCTCCTCGGCGGGCTCCTCCCGGCGGACCTGGGCGTGGTAGCCCATCTCGGTGAGAAACAGCTTGCCCTCGGCCAGATCAAGGTAGCCGGTGGGCAGGATGCCCCGGGCCAGCATCCGCCGCAGGTCCTTGCACAGCTTGCCCACGGGGACGCCGAAGCTGGCCGCCATGGGGGCAAGGGCCACCTCCCGGTTTGCGCCGATGTATGCCAGATAGTTCAGGTAGCGCTCACTGCGGCGGTTTTTGCCGATGCCGGAGGCCAGCATACCAAAGCCGTAGGCCATAAATATCAGGCAGGCAACGATGGGAATGAGCAGTGGGTACTCAAACTCACCCAAAAACACGGGGATCATACAGGTCAGCGCACCCAGGCCGAAGATACCGGCCAGGATGCTGCCCGCGATGATAAACCCGGTGCCGCCGCCCTCTTTTTTTGCCCGCTTGCGCTTGTTCTCCGCCGGGTTACGCACGTTCCATCCATCGGGCTGGGGCTTGGACTGCTGCTTTTGGGGCCGGGCCTGCGCCTGGGCGCGCTGGGGCTGACCCTGCGGCTCCCCCACCCGGGCCTGCTGCGCGTCCCGGGCCGGACCGGACGATGGAGCGCTCCCCGCCGCTTGTCCGGCCCCCGCAGCCTGCTGAAAGAAGCTCTCCGCAGCCTCCTTGGCGGTATGGGCCGCCCGCTGGGCCTCCTGGCGGTAGCGGGTGCGCTGCTTGGCATCCATGTCCAAAATCTTGCTCACCGCCCAGACGATGGCGACAATCTGGGTGATCCCGGCAGCTGGGATGCAGAACAGCAGCCCGATCCAGATCCAGTCCTTCCAGCTGTCGGAACTTCGCGGGGGCCTGGGCGGGCGGTTTGGCGGGACTCCCCGCCCGGAGCCAAAGCTATAATTATAGCGGTAGGTATAATTGCTGTTTGGATTTTGCTGGCCGCCATTTTGCTGGCCGCCGCTCTGAGGGCCCCTGTCCCCGGGGCCGTAGCTGTCCGCCATGGTCCTCCCCCTTCCGCGAAATGGCACTAACGCATTTATTATATACTCTTTGTGCCGGGCTGTAAAGGCGCTGAATGGTTAATTTTTTATTTAGAAGCTGTACCAATAGCCTCAGCACCCAGCTTTACGGCCAAAATTGCCGCCGGCTGCGTTGAAAAATCTTGAAATACACCAAGTATTCCCGCGATGTTTCGCCTTGCCACCGGCAATTTTGGCTTGCGATTCTGAATACTTCGGCTATTCGTACAGCTTCTTAGACGCCCGGCCCAAAGGGAGCCCCGCCGCGTGAGCGCCGGTTCCCGGCGGGCCATGAACTGCGGGAATTATGAAATCCCTGGCAGGGGCTGCGTCAGCGCTCCCCGCCAGGGATGTTCTTTTATACGTTCCGCGCACCAGGCCCCGTCCAAGCGTGGCGCCACGGGGCTGCGGCAGCCTATGCGGCCCCGCCCTGCCCTGGCGCCGGGGCCGTCGGGACGGCCCCCTCGTCCTTTCTCATAAACAGCAGCCCAAATGAGTCCGGGCCGCAGTTGCTCGCGATGGCGGCCGACGCTTTTTGTACATAAACCCGTTCAAACAGGCAGTGCTGCTGCACCAAATTCTGAATGTATTTGAGTTTTTTCTCATCCAGGCCGGAATATGTGATAAACAAGATGCGGCGGTCGATGCTTCTGGTCTCCTGGAGCACTTTTCTGACGTATTTCTTCGCCACATGCGTAAAGCTGCCCATCTCCATGCTGCCCACTACCATCCTGCTCTTTCGCAGAACAAGAACCGGGTGGAGCAGCAGCGCGTCGCACAAAATCTGTATCCGTTTCGATATCCGTCCGGCCTGGCACATCATATGGGTGCTGTTGATGATAAAGGCGGAGGAGATAAAGCGCTCCATCCGCTTGACCGACGCCACGATCTCCGCCTTCGGCACATGGTTTTCCGCCATATGGGCGGCCCACAGCACCGCCAGGCCCATGCTGCTGGACAGGTGCCCGGAGTTTATCACCGTAACGTTATCAAAGGATTTCGCGGCCTCAAGGGCGTTTTGGTATCCCACGCTGACGTGCTTTGCCATGGCAATATGGATTACGTTTTGGGCCTCTGTCAGCTTTTCGGCGAAAAACCGCTCATAGTCCTCAACCTCCGGCGACTGGGAGTACCCCTTCCGTCCCTGGGCAATATGGGCCAGCAGCTCGTCCGGCTTCAGCTCCTGGCCGTCCAGGAAGCGCCCCTCATCCGTGCAGACATAGTAGGGGCACACGGAAATGCCAAGCTCCTTGATGAGGGATTCCGGCAGGTCGCATACGCTGTCCGTTGTCACCAGGACGGAACGCCTTTTTGCCTGCTCGAAAATCAGGATGTCCTTCCCCAGCTCCGATTGCCCCGCATCCTCATACAGCCGCACCAGCTCCTTGGGCAGAATGCTGAGAACCGCCGCCTCCAGCAGCGCGCCGCCCACCGGCTTGGCCAGGTAGCCGCTGAACCCTTCCTTTCGGTAGAGAAGCTGGTTGTCGCTGCCTGCGTTGGCAGTCAGGGCAATCACGGGCACATCCTGGCACAGTCCCCCCGGCTGCACCCGCAGGGCGTGGAGGCACTCGATCCCGTCCATTTCCGGCATCATGTGGTCCATCAAAATACAGTCGTAATGGTGGTTTTGGGTCAGCTTCAGGCATTCCGCCCCGCTGGATGCGGTGTCAATCTGAATTTTTGTCTCCGCAAGCAGCTTGGTCACCACCATCAGGTTCATGTCGTTGTCGTCCACCACCAGGATGTGGGCCTCGGGCGCCTCAAAGCTCTGCCGGTACGGCCCGCTGTCATGGAGCTTTGCCCAGGAGGCCAGCGTAAACGTCCCCAAATCCTTATCGTCCACAATGTCCTGCTCCAGCGTGACGATAAACTTTGACCCCTTGGTATAGACGCTGTTCACGCTGATCTCGCCGCCCATCAATTCCACCAGCTGCTGCACAATGCTCAGCCCCAGCCCGGTCCCCTCGATATGGCGGTTCTTTTCCTCGTCCACCCGCCGGAACGCGTTGAAAATATACGGGAGGTTCTCTTTTTTCACCCCCTGCCCAGTATCCTCCACGGAATACCAGACGCGCACCCGGTTCACCCCCTGGCGCTCACAGCGCACGGAGAGGGTGACAGAGCCCTCGCTGGTGTATTTCACCGCGTTATTCAGAAGGTTGATCAAAACCTGCTTGATGCGCACCTCGTCCCCGCAGAGCATACTCGGAATGGACGGATCCACGTAAAGCTTGAATTCCAGCCCCTTTTCCTTGGCCTTGATCCAGATCATGTTGACGATCTCTGAAAAGAGCGTCCCCGTCTCATAGGAGGCGTTGACAATCTCCATCTTGCCGGACTTGATCTTGGAGATATCCAAGATATCGTTGATCAGCGTGAGCAGCAGCTTGCTGGCGCCCTGGATATTCCTGGCGTTCTCCGCCACCTCGTCCGGGATATCACCCCGCAGCGTGATCTCGTTTAATCCGATGATCGTGTTGATGGGGGTGCGGATCTCATGGCTCATACTGGAGAAGAAATTGTTCTCCGCCTGGTTGAGCTCCTCGATCTCCTTTTTCTGCTGCTGGGTGAGGGCGTTTTCCTCCTCATACATCCGATTCAGGAACATGAGCAGCACACTGGTGAGCAGGCCTACCATAATCATGGAAAACGCGGAGTCAAAGAAGGAGCGCTGCTGGGAATTCACGGCGGCGATTTCCGGGAAGTAGTAGGCGATGCCGTAGCACAGCATCGTCTCCGCCATGCACAGCCCGAAAAACACGGCCATGCGTTTCCCCCGCAGGGTGATGCAGACATAGATGAAGCAGAGCACAAACCACTCCGGCACCCCGCTGTAGAACCCGCCCGCGGAAAAGAATGTGAAGGGGAAGAGCACCAGCAGCAATACCACGATGGCCGTGGCCCCCGTCTGGATGCGCTCCTTTCGGATGCTGAGCTTCACGATCACCGCTATGGCCGCCAAGCTTATCACGAGGATCACGAGATTCAAAATACTCCTGCCCATAGGCAGGGTGAATACCAGCGCAACCATGCAGATCACGGTCACAATGCGGAATATGCGCTCACGCATACTGATCCTGTGATTAGAGAGGATCTCAAACCATTTTTTAATCACGCAGTCTCCCACTCCTTTTGATACGGCGTTTCAGGAAAAGGCCGGGACGCCCTATATCCCGGCGAGCTGCCCGCACAGCTCATCATACGCGCGCATCAGCGCGGCGTGGTGTTCCCGGATAAAGTCTGCGTCCCCTCTCTTTCCCGCCAGCTCCAGCTCCTTGGCCTGCGAGGAAAGCGCCTGCGCGCCGATGGTCAGCGACGTACTCTTCAGCGCGTGAACCTTTACTGCGTAATCCGCCCAATTGGCCGCCTCATACAGCGATATGATCTCCGCCTTTTTGTCCCCGCTCTGATCCCGGAACATGCGCAGCATATCCTTGAAGAAGTCCTCGTCTCCACAGCAGTAATTCAGCCCCATCTCCACATCGACGCCGGCCTGGGCCAGCCGGTCATAGGGGGCGGCCGGCCCGTCCGCCGGGGCCTGCGTCTCTCCCGCCGGTTCGCTCCCCGCTTCAGGCGCCTGGACCGGAACGGCCTGCGCCTGCTCTTCCATGGGCGGGTTCTCCTCCCCCGGGCCTTCGCTGTACTGGATAAAGCGCTTGGGCAGCACCCTGCGCAGCACGCGCTCTAAGACGGTGCGCTCAATGGGCTTGGGCACAAACTCCGTAAAGCCCTCGCCGCGGAACATCTCCCGGGCCCCGCTGACGGTATTGGCGGTCAGCGCGATCACCGGCAGGTCCTGATAGAGGCCGTTCTGGAGCTCACGGATCTTTTTCAGGGTCTGTACGCCGTCAAATCCCGGCATCATGTGGTCTAAGAAGATGATATCATAGGAAACGCTGTCGCACTGCGCCACCGCCTCCCGTCCGCTCAGGCAGGTATCCACCTCAATCCCATAGCTCCCGAGAACGCCCTTGGCCACCACCAGGTTCATCTCTTCGTCATCCACCGCCAGCGCCCGCACCCCCGGGCAGGTGAACGGCTTCCGGCCTGCGGCCTGGGCCTCGGCAAAGCCGCGCGCCCCCAGCTCCCCGTTCAGCAGGTTTGCCACGGAAAGCGCAGAAAAGGGCTTGTGGATCAGAAGCAGACGGCTTTCGCTGTCCAGGGAAAACTCCTTCTCCGCAATCACGATAACCCAGAGCGTACCCGCCAGCTCTTCGTAATACGGCCGGTTTTCCTCATACTCCGACTGGGCGATGAACACGTGGGTCAGCTTGTGGCTGCGCTGCAATTTGAGCAGCCCCTCAAAATTATGCGTCTGATGCCCGTTAACGCCCAGGCCATTCACCAGATTCAGGATCAGCCCGTCATAATATCCCCGCACCTCATCGCAGCTGTACCGCTCCGGCCTGAAATAGCAGGCAATACACAGCTGCTCCGGGTGGTTGAGCACAATGCAGGGCCCCTTGTCCACCACGCCCTGGGGGATCACGATATGGGCGTGCAGGCCCTGCTGCCCCTTGCTTTCAAAATGGATAAATCCGCCCATGGCGTTGAGAAGCCCCCGGGCGATGGGAAGCCCCAGGCCAAGGCCGCCCACGAAGCGGCTGCTTCCAGAATCCGCCTGGTAGAAGTCGTCGTACATCTGAAGCATCTGGGAATTGGTCATACCAATGCCTGTGTCGCGGATATCTATAATCAGGTTGACGCCGTAGCTCTCCATCCGGTATCCGATGCGGACGTTCACGCCTCCCTCTTCCGTGAACTTGATGGAGTTCTCCACCAGGATTTTGAGCACATGGGAAATTTTCTCCGCATCCCCAATGAGAACCGCCGGAACCTTCGGGTCGATATCGAACACGATCTCCAAGTGCTGCCGGTTGCTTTGCAGCGCGGTCATGGTGATCACATCGTTCAGCACCGAGGTGATCATGTACTCTTCCTTTGCCGGCGTCAGCGTGCCCTCCACGATCTCCGTATAGTCGAGCATATTGTTGATCTGGTTGGACAGGCGCTTTCCCGCCAGCTTTATAGAGGTCATATCCGAGCGAATATCCGGGGACAGGCTTTTGCCAAGCGCCACCTCGCTAATCCCGATTACCATATTGATCGGCGTGCGCAGCTCGTGGGACACGTTGGAGAGGAAGACGGCGTTTTGCTTTCCCGCCGTCTCCAGCTCGTTAAATACGCGGTCATACCACTCCCGCTGGGCGCTGCGCCGCTTGATCCAGTATTCCGCAAGCACAGCCCCGCCAAAGGTCACAACAGCACCAAGTCCCAGGCGAAAGGCATCCTGGAACTCGATATCATAAGAAATCGTATGAAGTATCAGGGCATGGTACGCAAGCTCCAGCACATACAGGGCCTCCACCGCATACACCATCCACTTTTTGTTGAGCATGAACAGCGCGAGGATGGTAATGCAGGCCATGGCGGGTATGTCGTAAAGGCTGGCCTCATGTACGCCAAAGAAAAAGAATTGCAGGAGAATCAACCCCGCGCAGAGGTTTTCATAAAACGCGTCCGAACCAATCTTGGCAATATGCAACAGCCATATGCTCAAGCAGCCGGATACCATCAGCGGGATCGTCCAGAATTCCCACGCCATAACAACCGTGACCAGACCCAGCATTGTGCTGAATACTGTCGTGATAACAGCCAGCAGCAGGTGCTTGCTTGTCTGTTCCTCGGCTCTCATCGCTTTTCAAGCTCCTGCGTAACCCGCATTAGCAGCTCCTGGGGCGGGAACGGCTTTTTCAGGTAGTTCACCGCACCCAGACGTATCGCGCTTACAACGTCGTCTTCCTGGCCCGACGCCGTTAAGAAGATCACGGGGATATCGGCGGCAAACTCCTTCATACGCTCAAAGGTTTCAAACCCGTTCATCTTGGGCATCTCAATATCCAAAAGGACCAGATCCATCTCCTCCCGCTTCAGGGTATCCAGCGCCTCAATCCCCGAGCTGGCAAAAAACACATCATAATCAAATCCCAATATCCGCTTGGTCCTCATCAAATTCATGTCATCGTCGTCAACCACTAAAATGCGTTTCTGCATCACAGTTTTCCCCCCTGTTTTTAATCGGGCCTTCCCAACCCATCGGGTCTATTTTAAATGGTGCGCAGGAGAAAATCAAGCGGAATTGAAAAACCATTTTGCTCCGGCCCCCTTCTTACAGTTTCTGGGCCTGCGGCCTGGCAGCGGGGAGGCATATTCCACGGCTTATCCCCATACATATGGGATTGAGTATGCGTGAGGAGGGTTCTGCTTTGGAAAACAAACTGTATGAGGATATCGCCCAGCGTACCCAGGGCGACATCTATATCGGCGTGGTGGGCCCCGTGCGCACCGGGAAATCCACCTTCATCAAACGGTTTATGGAGACACTGGTGCTGCCCAAGATCGAGAACAGCTTCATTCGGGACCGGGCCCGGGACGAGCTGCCCCAGAGCGGGTCGGGCCGGGTGGTGATGACCGCCGAGCCCAAATTTGTCCCTGAGGACGCGGTGGAGATGGCTATGGACGATGGCGGGGTATTCTCCGTGCGGCTCATTGACTGCGTGGGCTACATGGTGCCCAGCGCCCTGGGGCAGATGGACGGGGAGCAGCCCAGAATGGTCACCACCCCCTGGTTCGACCACGAGATTCCCATGACCCAGGCGGCGGAGTACGGCACGCAGAAGGTCATCACCGACCACTCCACCATCGGCATCGTGGTCACCACCGACGGCTCGGTCACCGACATCCCCCGGGAGGACTACCTGGAGGCGGAGGAGCGGGTCATCAGCGAGCTCAAGGGGCTGGGGAAGCCTTTCATGGTGCTGCTCAACTCCGCCCAGCCCTACGGCGAACGGGCGCAAACCCTTCAGGCGGATATCGCCGAGCGCTATGACGTGACCTGTCTGGCCGCCAACTGCCTTACCCTGGACGAGGGGGCGGTGAGCGAGATCATCCGGGCGGTGCTCCATGAATTCCCGCTGAAGCAGATGGACCTGTTCCTGCCCCCCTGGGTGGACGTGCTGCCCTTCGACCACCCCATCAAGAGCGGCCTGTACGCCATGATTCGGGAGGAGACGGCGGGCCTGATGCGCCTGCGGGACGCAGAGGGCGCGGTGCTGGCCATGGGGGACCGGGAGGAGGTGAGCTCGGCCGCCCTCAATCGGATGGACATGGGCAGCGGAGTGGTCACCGCCACCTTGGAACTGCCCCGGGGACTGTTTTACTCCACCGTCTCCGAGCGGTGCGGGCTGGAGATCCGGGACGACGGCGACCTCATCGACCAGCTCACCCAGATGGCCGCCATGAAGCGCAGCTATGAGAAGGTGGAGGGCGCCCTCCGGCAGGTGGAGGCCACCGGCTACGGCATCGTCATGCCCGACCCGGAGGAGATGACCCTTGAGGAGCCGGAGATTGTCAAGCAGGGCGGCAGGTATGGCGTGCGGCTCAAGGCGTCCGCGCCGTCCATCCACATGATGCGCGCGGATATCCGGGCGGAGGTGTCCCCCATCATGGGCACCGAAAAGCAGTCGGAGGAGATGGTAGACTACCTGCTGCGGCAGTTTGAGGGGGACACGGGTAAGATCTGGGATTCCAATATCTTTGGCCGCTCCTTCCATGAGCTGGTGGGGGAGGACTTGAACGGCAAGCTGAAGCGGATGCCGGAGGAGGCCAGGGAAAAGCTGCGGGAGACCCTTCAGCGGATCATCAACGAGGGGTCCGGCGGGCTGATCTGCATCATTTTATAGGTTTCAAGGCGCCCCTCCCGAACGCAAAATCGGGAGGGGCGCCCTGTCTTTACAGATTTTCGCGGCAAACGAACAGCGCCCTTCTATACACCATAAGGATCGCGGCCCGCCCTAAAAAACCATTTCCGCGCTATATCATGGCGAACGCCTGGGAAGCTCAAAACACCTCCAGCTCAGACAGTCCGGCAGCTGTGCCAGACACATCATTGATGGTAAAGCGCACCCAGGTGATGCCGTCCTTGCTAACGGGGACCGTGAGCGGCTTTCCGTCAACGGGAAGCTGGGATACGGAAATGCTGCTGCCATCGCTGAACGTCAGCACCCCTTCAGTGACATTGATTTCCCTGTCAGGAATGTCATGCAGAACAATCCTGGTGATGCTCTGACCCTCAGCCCAGTCCAGCTGCACCCACGCGCCGGCTGTTTCGTTCTCAGCCACCCAGTCCCGGTCCGGCAGCTGGAGGTATCCCCCCACCATTCCGTCAGCAATATAGGCGGCGGGGGCTTGTCCTGTGCTGCTGGAGGCTGTTATGGACGCCCTAAAGGCGAGATTTGAAAAATCCTTTGCCCAGAAAAATTCGTCGGCCTTGGTAAAGGACCCAATCCAGCTGCTGTACTGGGAGGTATAGGTGGCCAGACAAACATTTTTCATATTCCCGCTTCTGGGGATGGTCTGCATATCCATGGGCATCGGCACAGATACGCGGTCCTCCCAGCGCAAAGGAATTTCGTCCATATTGGCCGGGGCCGTGTAGTATTGCAGCGGAGAGGGGTCCCTGTCCAAAACGGGCCAGAGCACATCGCCGTCGGTGGAATGCACGATCATCTCATACATAACCGGCGCATAGGCGGGGTTCCTATCCACTATGCCGCGCACAATATCCGTAGCAAACACGTTCAGGTATCCATGGTCCCCGTGCCGGTCGTAGGCGGAGGTAGTATAGATTCGATCCGGCATGTATTCTTCTATGTACGAGGTCAGGTCCCAGACGAAATTCTGGCGCGTATAGCTCCCATGCTCTCCTGTTTTCTGGTAGTGGTAGTCATCCAGCACCTCGGGCACACCATAGGTCTGCGTATTTCCAAAATTGCTGGAAAGGACCTGCGTGTCAGAAGAGGCATGGTACAGCTTATACAGGAAGCTGTCGGCATAGCGCGTCCACGGTTCAAACCCTCCGGTGTCCGAGTAGCCGAACACTGTGATATTCTCACGGGACAGGCCAAGAACCTCCATCGCGGCAATGCTCTCATTGATGCGCTTGATGCCCAGCGACTGGTTCCAGCCATTGCAGTCTCCGTTTGTCACAATGGCGACTTTAACCGTGTCACCCTCCAAGATGGCGTTGTGGATGATTCCCGCGGCGATAAGCGCCTCGTCATCCTCATGGGGAACCAGGACCAGCAGCTTTTCAGGCTCACCCGCGGGGGGCGCCTCCACGCCAAACAGCTCCAGCTCACCAAGGGCCGTCCAAGCGCTGCCGGGCGCGGCATCAAAAATGACGCGAACATAGCGGGCCGCCATGGGGGTCAATGGATACGCCTGGGACTTCCGGGCGAAATTGCCGGCGGTTTTGTCAACCACGGTAATCCAATCGGCGTGGTTAACGGAAACCTGCACCTTATATTTCCAGACCCTCTCCCCGTTTTCAAAGGTCAAGCGCAGCGCGTTGACGCTGTAGCGCCCACCAAGATCCACCTCAAGCCAATTGCCCGCGTCGCCGTTTCTAGCGATCCATAGCGTGGACAAATCCCCGTCCACAGCCTTTGCGGCGCCTCGATCCATGTTTTCCTCGCTGACGGCGGCCGCGCTTTTATGCAGCGCAACATTGGAGCCGGTGATTTCAAAGGTGTCCTCCCCCCAGAGCCGGACCTCACAGATGGCAGTCCATCTGGACGCCGGAACCCCGGTCACCGTCACCCTGACATAGCGGGCTGCGGCGGTAAAGTCCAGCACCTGGAGCTTCGCCCCGGACGTATTGCCGGAATTGTCCACCAAGGGTTCCCACGAGAGGCCGTCAGCGGAGCCCTCAACCACATACTGCCAGATATCGCCTTCCTTTTCAAACAGGATCTCCCCGCCCAGCAAATTGGTGGTCTGCCCCAAATCGACCATCCACCAATTGCCGGAATCCCCGTTGTTCGCCACCCACATGGTTGAGGCATTGCCGTCAACAGCCCGGGACGGCGCCCTTTCCTCGTTCTGATAACAATTTGCCGAAGCGGCCTTCCCCAAGGCCACATTTGCGATATAGACATCCTGCTGGGGGGCGTCCCCCTGTGCCGCAACCGCCGTCGTGATCGCGGACAGCATTAAAATGACGCTGAGGAAAACTGCAAGGGATTTCGTCCAGCAACCTTTTTTTAGCATAAAGCATACTCCCTTCCGCTATGTGTCAGCTGTGCTGTCATTGGCCTTCTGTTACCCCAAACACTTCAAACTCCCGGAATGCCGCCCAGCAATCGTCGGGGAGCGCTGTGAACGTAACCCTGACATACCGGGCCGCCGCAGTGTAGGCGTGTGCCTGGACTTCAGCCGTGCTCCCATTATCCGAGCAATCGGCAAGCACCGTCCATGCGACACCGTCCTCTGACCCCTCGATATAATATCCCCATAGACCACCCTCTGTCTCAAATGTAATTTTGGAGCCGCTCAGCCTGTGGCTTTCCCCCAAATCAACCATCCACCATTGATCCAGGCTGCCATCTCCAGCAATCCACATGGAAGAAAGGTTCCCATCGTTGCCGCAGGAGGGCCTCCGGCCGGAGTTTTCAAAGCTGGAAGCAGCGGCGGCCTTATTCAGCGCGACATTGACGGCCAGCGTCGCGCCGTAAAGTTCAAGCTCCCTAAACGCGGTCCAGCAGCCGTCAGGGCATTCGGTCACGGTAACCTTCACATATCTGGCGGTAACATCACCCGCAAACTCCTGCACGGGCGAGGTGAAGCTGTTTTGCGAACGGTCAGCCACGGTGGTCCAGCTCTCCCCGTCCATCGACGCTTGGATCTGGTATTTCCAGAGCGCTTCCGCCTCAAACGAGATCGACCCGCCCGTTATCTGATAGGCCTCGCCCAGATCCACCATCCACCAGTTTCCCGGATCGCCGTTGGCCGCAATCCACATGGTTGATCCATTCCCATCATTTCCTTTATCCGGCGTGTGCGCGGCGTCCTGATAGCTGGCGGCAGATGCCGCTTTATTCAACGCGATGTTCACCGGAACCGCCGGAATGGGGGTGGGATCAAAAGGAAGCTCATCCGGCGGTTCCACCGCCTGGCCGGACAAGCTATAGCTTTGAATGCCCGGACTGACAGGCATATCCACCCCGTTCACCTTCAGCGTGTAGCTTCCATTGCTTCGGATGGTTACAATACCGTCATTGGCAACAATATCTGTGGTAATATTTCCAAAGGTGAAATTTGTGATGCCATGACGCCCCTCCTGGTGGAGCCGCCACTCGATAACCCGATCCACCGCGTTAACCTGATGGAACCCCAGCACGTTCTCAATAAACAGGGAAATCGGGCCCAATGCGGACCAGCCGCAAAAATCCTGGCGAACGATATTCCCATATTCCGTGGAGGGGGCATTGGCGCTGGGGGCATACGTCTCCCAGATCGTGTGCGGGACAACGTTTTTATAGGTTTGATATTGCTGCTCCAGGATTTTTTCTGCCGCCTCGTCCGCGCGGGCCGCGTAGCCATAGTTCTCCAGCCCCTTGATGCCCATGTAGGCGGTCGGAAGCCACAGCCCGCCGCGCCAGTAGGCCCCTGTCTCATTGTCAAAATCCGGGTCATCCCGGGCAACGGAGGGAAAATCCACAAAGCCGCCGAAGGAGGCGGGGGAGTTCACATGGGCCAGCAGCGCCTCGGCCTGGGCCGCGTCAGGAACCAGCGCCAGCATCGGCCAAAACGAGGCCACGGTTTTCACCTTGTCCTTTAGCAGCGGATTGGTCTTGTTGATGTCGTAATAGATGCCGTCCGCCTCGTCCCAATAGTATTGGTTGATCAGCGACTTCAGCTCATCGTAATAGCCCAGATAGGTTGTTTTGACCTGCTCATTTCCGGCAGCCTCCGCCAGCTTTGCGATATAATAGGCGGACAGGGCCTGCTGGGATATCGTATCAATCCACAGGATGCCGCTTTCTCCAAACGTCCGCCCGCGGGGGCTGTTATCCATGCCGACAATCTGGTTTGACCCGGTATACCCATAGGGGGTGCGCTCGTGTGCGATCCTGTGGGAGCTGTGGGGAATCGTATCGCCGGGCTTTGACGTTTCCATCATCTGATAGTGCTGCTGTAAATACTGCTTCTCATTGATCAGCCATTTGACATGATCCACATCGCCGCTCATCATATAATTTTCCCACTCCACCCAGGCCAGCAGATTGGGATTATCCGCAAACCAAATGGATTGGGTGGTATCCGCATTATCATACAGCGGCATATAGATGTTATTCAGATTGGCAACGCCCGGGAAATAATCGTCCGCCGCATATCGGTTGAACAGGGTCATGAAGCAGGAATCCCAAATCCAGATCACGTTGTCATAGCACACCTCGTCCATATACGGGCTGTGGGGTACGCCGGGATCCTCCACAACATGATCGTATGCCAGCTCCCAAGCCTTCCAATATAATTCGACGTAGCCGGGGTTTTCATCAAAAACCGGCGTGGGAACTTTCGTGGTGTCAAAGGTCTCCGTCTTTGCGGCAAAGGAAGCGGGCGTCAGGAGCGATACCCCCAGACAAACAGCGGTTGCCGCAGAAAACACTTTTTTCAGCCTTGCCGTCATTCGCAAATCCCTCCTTGTATGCAGTTGCGGCCATTTCCAACCATGCTTTTGATCCGCCTGGACCGCAGCCCTCACAGGCTGCCTCTGTTGTCCATCTTTTCAAACAGGAACTCCTCGATCATCTGAACCCGCTGGGCTTTGGTCATGTGGGATACGTCCGCCACCGGCTTTACCGCTCCGCTCAGGGGCGTCATGGAAATGATGAAATCGTAGCTGCTGTCCGGGTACACGGAAAACTGGTAGGGGGAGCATATGTCCACGATCTTGATCTGCGGCAGGCACTCCTGCAAAAACTTACGCTGGCTCTGCTGGATGATCACTCCGGCGTTGGACACCAGCAGGGCCCTCCATTTGCTGGTGGTGCGGTCCTGGGCCAGGGCGAAGTGCAGCGTGAGGGAGGTCAGCTCCTGCTGGTCGGGGAACACCCCGCCCAGGCGCTGATAGAGGGGCGCCTGCTTTTTCACGCTGTCATACAGCTCCCGGCAGGACTCCGGCAGCTGGATGCTGTGCCTTGTCCTGGCGCCGGGGTTTTCCTTCTGCTGGTAGATGGCCCCTTGGAGATGGGCCAGCAAGCCAAAAAACAGCACCTTGTCCGAGGCAAACCGCCCGCCGATTTCCCCGTCCACCGCCTCAATCAGCTGAAGGGCCAGCAGCTCCACATTCTCCGGCACCTTCCGCTCCTTCTCAATCTGGGATTGGAAGGCGTTATAGCTCATCAGATGGATGCAGATATAAGTGCACTCCGATTCGGGCAGCCGGATCTGGAAGGTCTCCGCCAGCCGCCCGGCGATAAAGCGGGCCGTGTTCATCTCCTGCCGGGGGAATTCCCCGTCCGGCGGGAGAAATTCCTTGCTGATCTGATGGCCGTGGCGCAGCCGGAAAACGCTGATGGTGATGTGGGTGGCCAGGGAGGTGAAGTATTCGCTGCCCATGAAGAAGTCAAATTCCCGCTCCGCCTCCTCAATGATGCTGCAAACCTTTTTGATATCCTCCTCGGTGTAGACCTGTTCCATCTTTTCCAGCCGCTCTTTGGCCAGGCGGACGGGGTCGGCCTGGCCCACGGCGGCGGGTCCCCGCCGCTCGCAAAGGTCGAAAAAGCCCGCGATGGCCGAGCGCCGGGCCACCTCGTCCCCGGCGATGCCGATGCCCCGGCCCTGGGTTTTGAACAGGCGCAGCTGATACTGGCCCAGCCAGTTTTCCGCCCAGTCCAGGTCGGACAGGATGACAAAGCGGCTGACATAGAAGCTGTCCGCCAAAAACTGGATGGTCAGCTCCTCCCGGGAGAAGATCAGGCTGCGCAGGAGCTCCACCCTTCGGTTCGCGCTGCCGTCGGCCATGGTGAAGTACTGGTTGTTGAGCAGCGTAGCGAGGGTTTGACGGTCCGCAGCGTCCATGTCCAGCCGGATGCCGTAGCCCTGCTTTTTTACAATGCGGACATTGGGCAGCTCGTGCTCCGTCAGCCATCCGTCCGCCTTGTTCAGATAATTCTGCACAGAGCGCTTCGAGATGTCCAGCCCCTGGGACAAGCTGCTGAGGGTGACGAAACCGTTTCCCTCCAGCAGTGCCAGCAGCATCTTCCGCATGGTCTTTTCGGAATGGCGCATACCCATCTCCTCTTTCTGCTCAATGTGTCGGCGGCCTCCGGCTCAGCGCTGGGAAGGGCCCCCCGCCCGGGTTACGGTCACTGACTTTACCGCCATATCAAATCCGGTGCGGCACTCCCCGTTGGTGAAGATGGTCAGGCAGCAGATCAAAAACGGAAAGCCCTGGAACAGATACAGCGCCAGCATTTTCAGTGCGCTTCTGACGCACAGCAGAAGGCTGTGGAGCAGGCGTCCCCGGGCGGGATTCTGGGGAACCACCCGCAGCCCCATGGCCAGCTTGCCCAGCGTGGAGCCTCCGGCGGCCAGCTGGCTCAGCGCCTCGTAGCAGAACGCGATGAGCAGCAGCACGCTGTACGCGCTGTTAAACTGGGTGAAAACGGCGGCGGTGAGCGCCTGGTCCTGTCCGCCCGCCGCCTCGGCGGCGTCCATGGCGGCCTGGACCGCAAAGAAATCGGGCCGCCCGGTAAAGCGGTAGACAACAAACGACAGCGCGATGACAATGGCGGCGTCGATCAGGAACGCCAGGAACCGCCTGCCCCGCATCCCGGTGGGCGCTTTCGCGGTTTCAATACCCAGAAAAGCCATGGTTACCTCCTTAAAATAGCGGGGCGGGGG
>CAPOAR010000060.1:0-20113 GCA_948670295.1 uncultured Oscillospiraceae bacterium
ACCGCCGTGTTCGCCTACTCCGACCTGATGTGGCCCCTGGTGGTCAACTCCGATCTGAACATGATGACCCTCAGCTCCGGCCTTGCCACCCTGCGGGGCCAGTTCACCACCAACTTCCCCGTGCTGATGGCCGGTTCCCTGCTGGCCATGCTGCCCATGGTCATCCTGTACCTCATTTTCCAGAAGCAGTTCATCGAGGGCATCGCCTCCACCGGAGGAAAGTAGGCCCGTTCCTCCCTCTTGACAGACAGCCCCGGCCGTTGCGGCGTCCGGGGCTGTCGCTCTAACCGGACCTGCCGGCAAAGCCGCGCCCTCCATCCGGCGCGGCTTTGCCGGCAGGCGCTGGCGAACCTCCAATTTTCCCGCCGGGAACGGGCGAGGATTTGTGCGATATTTTTTCCTCCTGCCCCTTGCCTCCCGGTGAAAAATCCCGTACAATCACTGCAAAATAACTTTACCAGGGGGTATCCCTATGATCGTACTCGATCAGGAAAACAGAGTCTTTACCCTGCACACCCAAAACACCACCTACCAGATGAAGGCGGACCAATACCGGGTGCTGCTCCACACCTACTACGGCCCCAGAATCCGCGGCGGCGACCTGTCCCGGCTCATCCAGTTCGCGGACCGGGGGACGTCCCCAAATCCCAACGAGGCGGGCCACCGGCGTGACTATTCCCTGGACACCCTGCCCCAGGAGTATTCCACCTGCGGCGTGGGCGATTTCCGCCTGCCCTCCATCGAGTTTGAGCCGGCGGACGGCAGCCGGCTGGCCGACCTGCGCTACACCGGCTTTGAGCTGAAAAAGGGGAAATACGCCCTGCCCGGCCTGCCCGCCTTTTTCGGCGGGGAGGAGTGGGAGACGCTCATCATCCACCTCATCGACTCCACCTGCAAGATATCGGTGAAGCTGTATTACGGTGTGCTGGAGCGCTGCGACCTCATCACCCGGGCGGTCCAGGTGGTCAACGAGGGGGGGCAGGCCGTGCAGCTGCGCCGGTGTGCCTCTCTCTGCCTGGACTTCCAGCGGGGGGATCTGGACTTCATCACCTTCGACGGCTGCCACGCCCAGGAGCGCGGCCTGAACCGCGCCCCCCTGCGCCAGGGCGTGCAGAGCGTGGAGAGCGTCCGGGGCACCTCCAGCCACCACCACAATCCCTTCGTCATCCTGTGCGGCCACAATGCCGATGAGGACTGCGGGATCTGCTACGGGGCCATGCTGGTATACAGCGGGAATTTCCTGGCGGCGGCGGAGCGCACCCATTTGGAGAACAACCGGCTGATGCTGGGCATCAACCCCTACCACTTCTGCTATACCCTGGCCCCCGGGGAGTGTTTCACCGCGCCGGAGGCGGCGCTGGTGTGCTCCCCCTGCGGCTTTGGGCAGATGAGCCGCCAGTTCCACCGGGCCATCCGGGAGAACCTGATTCACGACCCCCTGGAGGGGAAGCGCCGCCCGGTGCTCATCAACAACTGGGAGGCCACCGAGTTCGGCTTCGACGCGGAGAAGCTGGTGAGCATCGCGGCGGCCGCCGCCCCCCTGGGCATTGAGCTGTTTGTCATGGACGACGGCTGGTTCGGCACCCGGGACAGCGACTTCGGCGGCCTGGGGGACTGGACGGTGAACGAGAGCAAGCTGCCCGGCGGCCTGGGGGCCCTGGTGCCCCGCATCCACGATCTGGGCATGTCCTTCGGCATCTGGATCGAGCCGGAGATGGTCAGCGAGGACAGCGCCCTCTACAAGGCCCATCCCGGCTGGGTTCTGGAGGCCCCCAACCGCCCCTTTGCCCGGGGCCGGAGCCAGCTGGTGCTGGACTTCTCCCGCAGGGAGGTGCGGGACCACGTGTACGGCGCCATTAAGCAGGTGCTGGACAGCGCTGAAATCACCTATGTAAAGTGGGACATGAACCGCAGCCTCACCGATGTGTGGTCCGCCGCCCTGCCCGCGGGCCGCCAGGGCGAGCTGTTCCACCGCTTTGTGCTGGGGGTGTACGACATCCTGGAACGGATGCGCCGGGATTTCCCCCACATCCTTATTGAGGGCTGCTGCGGGGGCGGCGGGCGGTTCGACGCGGGGATGCTCTACTACACCCCCCAGATCTGGTGCAGCGACAACACCGACGCCATCGACCGCCTGGCCATCCAGTACGGCACCTCCTTCTGCTACCCTGTCTCCGCCATGGGGGCCCATGTATCCGCCGTCCCCAACGCCCAGACGGGCCGCAGCGTGTCCATGGAAACCCGCGGCGTGGTAGCCATGGCGGGCACCTTCGGCTATGAGATGGATCTGAACCACACCACGGCGGAGGAAAAGGAGACCATCAAGCGGCAAGTGGCCTTCTTCAAGGAACACTACGAGCTCATCCAGCGGGGGGACTATTACCGGCTCAGCGACCCCTTTCATGATCCCTTCACCGCCTGGCAGCAGGTGTCCCCCGACCGGCGGGAGGCGCTGGTGTCCCTGGTGACCCACGCCAACCGCGCCGCCTCCCCCTTCCGTACCGTCCGGCTCAGGGGGCTGGACCCGCAGGCCCAATACCGGGTGAACGGCGGGGAGGCATGGCCCGGCGACGTGCTGATGGCCGCAGGCTTCCCCCTGCCCATGCCCACGGGGGACTACCAGGCGATGCAGCTCTATCTGGAGGCGGAGTGACAAAAAAGGGCTTCCCCCGAGGGGGAAGCCCTGCTCTGAAGCGGCTCAGCGCTCCGGCTGGCCCTTGTTCTGCATCCGCCACTCCCGGGGGGACACGCCGTAGCGCTTTTTGAACGCCCGGGAGAAGTGGAGCTGGTTGGGATAGCCGCAGGCGGCCGATATGGCCCCAATCGAGGCCCGGGTGCCCTTGAGCCGCTCCGCCGCCTTGGACAGCCGCAGGCGGATAAGGAATTCCTGGGGCGGACAGCCCATGCTGTCCCGGAACATCTTGCTGAAATAGCTGCGGTTGAGCTTACACATGTCGGCAATCTCCTCCACCGTCAGCTCCCGCTGGTAGTTGTGCTCCATAAAGGTCACCGCCTCCTGGATGTAGAAATCCTGGAGCCGGGGGCCGGCGGCCTCCCGCCGGGTGGAGGAGGACTGGATGAGCCCGTCCAAAAACAGGTACAGGTGCCCGATGAGGTGCAGGGTGGACGCCTGGGAGTGGGCGGCGATGTACAGCATAGCGTCCCGCACCAGCCGGCCCTGCTCCGGCGTGCCGGGCTGGTAGATGGGCTGGAGGGGGCCCAGGCCCGCCGCGCCCAGGGATTCCTCCGCCCGCAGCCCCCCGAACTCCAGCCAGACATATTTCCAGGGGTCCTTCTTGTCCGCAAAGTACGTGTTTACCAGGCCGGGACAGATGAGAAAGCCCTGGTCGGGGCCCAGGACATAGCGCCGGTTTACCCCGTCCGGGCCGGTGGCGTCCAGCTGTCCCCGGCCGGAGATGACATAGTGGAGCAGAAAGTTGTTGCGCACAAAGGGGCCGAAGGAGTGCAGCGGCGCGCACTGCTCCCAGCCGTATTGGAACAGCCGCAGGTCCAAAAAATTCTCATTGGGGAAGACGGAGAAGGAAAAATCCTTCATGGCCGGACACATCCTTTCTGATCGCAAAGGGTCCGATGGCCCTATCATATCACAGATTTCCACAAAAACCAACGGGGAATAAGGAGGAATGAGCGATGTTTGACGTAATTGCCCTGGGCGAGCTGCTGGTGGACTTTACCGGAAGCGGCGCAAGCCCGCAGGGGAACCCGGTATACGAGGCCAATCCGGGGGGCGCGCCGTGCAATGTGCTGGCCATGCTGAAAAAGCTGGGCCGCTCGTGCGCCTTTGTGGGCAAGGTGGGGAACGACCTGTTCGGCCGGATGCTGCGGGACGCGGCGGAGGCGGCGGGGATCTGCATGGACCATCTGGTGTTTGACCGGGCGACGCGCACCACCCTGGCCTTTGTCAAAACCTTCGGCAATGGGGACCGGGACTTCTCCTTCTACCGCAATCCCGGGGCGGACATGATGCTCCGGGAGGAGGAGCTGCCCCTGGACGAGATCGCCCAAAGCCGCGTCTTCCACTTCGGAACCCTGTCCATGACCCACGAGGGCGCGCGCCGGGCCACCGTCAAGGCCGTGGAGCACGCCCGGGCGGGGGGCGCCGTCATCTCATTTGACCCCAACCTGCGCCCGCCCCTGTGGGACAGCCTGGACGAGGCCAGACAACAGATTGAATACGGACTGTCCCGGTGCCACGTGCTGAAAATTGCCGACAACGAGCTGGAGTTCATGACCGGGGAGAGGGACTTCGATAAGGGCGCAGCCAGCCTGCGGGGGAAATTCCCCAACATCCGGCTGTTCAACGTCACCGCCGGGGCGCAGGGCAGCTATTCCTACTACGAGGACAAGCAGGTGTTTGTCCCCGCCTGCAGGCGGGGCGGGGTGATCGAGACCACCGGGGCGGGGGACACCTTCTGCGCGTGCGTGCTGGACTTTGTGCTGGCGCACGGCCTGGACGGGCTCACCCGGGAGGACCTGTCCACCATGCTCCGCTTTGCCAACACGGCGGCTTATCTGGTCACCACCCGGAAGGGCGCTTTGCGCTCCATGCCCGACGCCGGCGAGGTGCGCCGCCTGATGGCCTGCACGGTGGAGGAGGCGGAGGAATGAACGGATTTGAGCGCCGCCTGTCCGCCCGCCGGGACGAGCTGGACTGGCTTTATATGGAGCTGTACCGCGACCGGGAGATGCTGGATGGGCTGAAGGCCATGATGGCCCGGGCCTACGGCGGGCGCAGCGAGAGCCTGCGCCGGCTGGACAAAAAGCGGGAGGCGGACCCGGAGTGGTTCCGGGCGGGCAAAATGCTGGGGGTCACCATGTACCCGGGGCTGTTCGCCGGAAGCCTGAAGGGCGTGGAGGAGAAGCTGGGCTACCTCAAGGAGCAGGGGATCACCTATGTGCACCTGATGCCCCTGCTGAAAATGCCCCACCCGGACAACGACGGCGGCTACGCCGTGGAGGACTTCAACCAGGTGGACCCCACCCTGGGCACCAACGAGGAGCTGAGCCGTCTGGCCGCCGCCATGCGCCGCCGGGGGATGAGCCTCTGCCTGGATTTTGTCATCAACCACACCGCCGATACCCATGCCTGGGCCATGCGGGCCAAGGCGGGCGAGCGGGCGTATCAGGACCGCTATATCTGCTTCGACAGCCCGGATATTCCCCGGGAGATGGAGAAAACCATCCCCGATGTGTTTCCCGAGACCGCCCCGGGCAGCTTTATCTATGTGGAGGAGATGGGCAGGTATGTGTGCTCCTCCTTCCACCCCTACCAGTGGGACCTCAACTACCGCAGCCCGGCGGTGTTCCACGACATGGTGGGCAGTATGCTCCATCTGGCAAACCTGGGGGTGGAGGTGCTGCGCATCGACGCGGTGCCCTACCTGTGGAAGGAGATGGGCACCAGCTGCCGCAACCTGCCCCAGGTGCACACCCTCATGCGGATGATCCGGCTGATTACCGAGTGCGTGTGCCCCGGCGTCATCCTGAAGGGGGAGGTGGTGATGGCCCCCCGGGAGCTGGCCCCCTATTTCGGCACGGCGGAAAAGCCGGAGTGCCATCTGCTCTATAACGCCTCGGCCATGGCTGCCCAGTGGAGCGCCCTGGCCTCCGGGGACGCGCGGCAGCTGAAAAAGCAGCTGGACGACCTCCACTCCCTGCCCGCCCACTGCTGCTTCGTCAACTATCTGCGCTGCCACGACGACATCGGCTGGGGGCTTGATGAGGAGTACGGCCGGACCATCGGCATGGACCCGGCAGCCCACAAGAAATACCTCTATGAGTTCTTTGAGGGCAGCTTCCCCGGCAGCTTTGCCCGGGGGGAGCGGTACAATTATAACCCCGCCACCCAGGACGCCCGCACCTGCGGCACCACCGCCAGCCTGTGCGGCATTGAAAAGGGGCTGTACGAGGAGGACGAGGGGCAGGTGGCCCTGGGAATCCGGCGGGACCTGATGATGCACGCCGCCGTGATGTGCATGGCTGGCTTCCCCATGCTGTCCAGCGGGGACGAGATCGGCCAGCTCAACGGCTACGGCTATCACGACGACCCCACCCTCCGGGAGGACAGCCGCAACCTCCACCGCACCCCCTTCAATTGGGACGCCGCCGCCCGGCGCACCGCGCCGGGAACGGTGCAGCAGCGGATCTGGGCCGGGCTGCGGCAGCTGGAAAAGCTGCGCGCGGGGCAGCCCTGCTTCGGCCCAGGGGCCTGGGTGACCACATGGGACGCCCACAATAACAGTGTGCTGGCCATCGTCCGCCGGACGGGGGACGAGACCATGGCCTGCCTGTTCAACTTCTCCGGCCGGACGCAGACGGTATGGCTGGATGGGCTGGAGGGGGAGTTTACCGACCTGATTTCCGGGGAAACGGCGTGCTGCCCGTCGGGGACGCTGGAGCCCTACCAGTACCGGCTGTGCCTGGGCGGAACGTCCGGGCGCTAACATGAAACCGCCCTCCGGCGCATAAAGTGTAGGGATACTTGAACGGAGGGGTCGGAATGAAGCAGACCAAAATTTTTTACCTGCGGCGCAAGGTGATTGCCGGGGCGGCCTTCGCCCTGGCCGCCGTGATGATGTTCTGGGTGGTGAACCACCCGGCGGTGGTGGGGGTGTCCGCCTCCACCCGGCAGCTGCCCATCTACTGCGTGCAGAAGGACTATAAGGTGCTGTCCATCAGCTTTGACGCCGCCTGGGGCAATGAGGACACCCAGCAACTCATCGACATTCTGGACAAGTACGGCGTAAAGGCCACCTTTTTTGTGGTGGGGGAATGGGTGGACAAATACCCGGAGTCCGTCAAGGCGCTGTTCGACGCGGGCCATGAGGTGATGAGCCACTCCGACTCCCACGCCCACTTCAACAGCCTGTCCTCCGACGAGATCGTGGCCGACCTCACCGCCTGCGGGGACAAGATCGAGGGGGTGACGGGGGTGCGGCCCACCCTGTTCCGCTGCCCCTACGGCGAGTACGATGACCATGTGATCAACGCCGTGCGCTCCATGGACATTGAGCCCATCCAGTGGGATGTGGACAGCCTGGATTGGAAGGACCTGTCTGCCGCGGATATCACCAAGCGGGTGACGGGTAAGGTACAGCCCGGCTCCATCGTTCTCTTCCATAACGCCGCCCTCCACACCCCGGAGGCCCTGCCCGGCATCATTGAGGCCCTCTTGCAGCAGGGGTATACCTTTGTCCCCATCTCCCAGCTTATCCTGCCGGGGGAGTGCGGCCGGGACTACTCCATCGACCACACCGGGCGGCAGTGTCCCGGCGGGACGTGAAGCAGGGAAAGCCGGAAATAAAAGCGCCCGCCTGTCCATGATGGACAGGCGGGCGCTGGTTTTGGGGCGGCACTCAGAGGAGGCGGCGGTAGATATGCTCCAGCTCCCCGGCGTCCATGAGCACGGGGACGGGGTACAGGGGATTGGCCTCCCGGGCGGCGCGGCGGGCCAGGGCGGGGATGTCCTCCGGCCTCAGCTCGGGGATGGTGTCCCCAATGCCGCACCGGGCCTTCAGGCTGTCCAGCCCGTCCAGAAAGGCCAGCGCCGCCGCCTGCCGGTCCATGCCGGGCCGGGCCAGCCCCGCCGCCTGGGCCAGCTGGGCCAGCTGCCCATAGACGGCCGGACCATAGGCGCGCAGCGCTACCGGGAGGATGACGGCGTTGGCGTATCCATGGGCCACGTCATACGCCCCGCCCAGGGAATGGGCTATGGCGTGGATATAGCCCACATAGGACTTGGTGAAGGCGCATCCCGCCCGAAAGGAGGCGGTGAGCATGGCCCGCCGGGCCTCCAGGTCTCCCCCGTCCCGGTACGCCCGCTCCAGATGGGAGAAGATCAGCTCCACCGCCGAAAGGGCGTCCTCCCGGGTGTCCCTGGTGGTGGAGCGGCCGATGAACGCCTCCACCGCGTGGGTAAGGGCGTCCATCCCCGTGGAGGCGGTGAGGCGGGGAGGCAGGGAGCGGGTCATTTCCGGGTCCAGCACGGCATAGTCCGGGATGAGGGGGAAGTCGCTGATGGCGTACTTATCCCGGGTCTGGGCGTCGGTGATGACGGCGGCGATGGTGGTCTCGCTCCCCGTCCCGGCGGTGGTGGGGACGGCGGCCAGCGGGGGCAGCGGACGGCGCACCTTCAGCACGCCCCCCAGCTTGGACAGCGGTTTGCCGGGCAGGACCGCCCGCACCCCCACCGCCTTGGCGCAGTCCAGGCTGGAGCCGCCGCCTATGCCCACAATGCCCTGGCAGCCTTCGCCGCGGTAGAGCGCCAGGGCCTCCTCCACCGTGCCGGTGGTGGGGTTGGGGATAGTCTGATCGTAGAGCGTCCAGCCTATGCCCTCCTGGGTCAGCGCGTCCAGCAGCCGCAGGGCGCCCGGCATTTTTGCCACGCTGGGGCTGGTGACCACCAGCACGCGCCCACAGCCCCGCCGGGCCAGCCGTGCGGGCAGCTGCGCCACGTCGGTCAGCTGCTCCGGCCTGCGGTAGGGCAGGACGGGGATGGCCAAGCGAAAGGCCCCCTGAAATATCCGGCACCAGCACCGTTTCCATATGTTCATGCCGCGACCCCCCTTTTTCAGCTTCCAGTATAGCCTATTCCGCCGCCCTGTGCAAGGCGGCGGGAGAAAATAGGAAGAGTTTTCCGGCTTTGCGCGCAAAAGGCGGTTCTCCCCGTTGCCTCCTGGAGAAAAGGGTGTTATAATGTGTCATACTTGCGCCCTTCCTGCTGGAGGAGGCGGAAGCGTTCCCTACCACATATGATAAAAGGAGCCGCGCTATGGAAAGTCAGTTTGACCGGCCCGTCCCCGCCCGGGTGGGCGTGGAGGCGGAGAAGTGGGACCTGATGAAGCCGGGCCTCAGCCCCGAAATCGTGCCGCTGTCGGTGGCGGACATGGAGTTCACCTCGCCCCCCGCCATTATCAACGCCCTGGAGGACACCGCGCGTTCCGGCCTGTGGGGGTATACCGGGTGGGGGGAGCGCTATTTCAACGCCCTGCGCGGCTGGATGGCCGCCCGCCACGGCTGGGAGATCCGGCGGGAGTGGATCGTCCGGGTGAGCGGGGTGGTTCAGGGGGTGAACGCCGCCGTCCGGGCGCTGACCAGGCGGGGGGACGGCATCGTCATCCAGCCCCCGGTGTACCCGCCTTTCTTCCGGGCGGTGCGGGACAATGGCCGCACCCTGGTGGAAAACCCCCTTCGGCTGGCCAACGGCCGGTATGAGATGGATTTTGACGACCTGGCGGAAAAGCTGGCCCGGCCGGAGGTGACCGCCCTCATCCTGTGCTCCCCCCACAACCCGGTGGGCCGGGTGTGGAGCGAGGGGGAGCTGCGCCGGCTGGGGGAGCTGTGCCTGAAAAACCATGTGCTGGTTATCAGCGACGAAATCCACTGCGACCTGATCCAGCCCCCCTTCCGCCACATCCCCTTCCCCTCCCTGGGGGAGGAGTTCGCCCGGAATTCCGTGGTGGGAACCGCGTGCAGCAAGACCTTCTCCCTGGCGGGGCTGTGCTGCGCCAACATGCTGGCCCCCGACCCGGCCAAGAAAGAGGCGCTGGAAAAAGAGGTGGAGCGGTCCGGCTGCGGCACCTACAGCATTTTCGGCGTCCGGGCGCTGGAGGCGGGCTATGAGCAGTGCGGCCCCTGGCTGGACGAGCTCATCGCCTACGTGGGGGATAACGACCGTTACCTTCGGGACTTCATGGCCCGGCACTTCCCCGGCGCCTTTGTGCCGCCGATGGAGGGGACCTATCTGGCCTGGGTGGATCTGAGCTGCCTGGGGCTGGGGGCGCAGGAGCGCGCCCGCTTCTTGGAGGACGAGGCGCAGCTCTACCTCAGCCACGGCGTCCCCTTCGGCGCGCCCGGATTTGAGCGCTTTAACCTGGCCTGCCCCCGGTCCGTGCTGGCCGCCGCCCTGGACAGGCTGCTGTGCGCCGCCCAAAAGCGGGGGCTGGCCCGCTGAACTACCCTATTATAGATCATGAAACGAGTTGATTTGACTTGACCATCATTATCGCGGGCGCCGGCAAGGTGGGCGCCACCCTGGCCGAGCATCTTGCCGACGAGGGACACAGCGTTACCATTGTGGATGTGTCCGGTGAGACGCTGGACCGGCTGGGCAACCAGCTGGACGTGATGTGCCTGAAGGGAAACTGCGTGTCCCGGGAAATGCTGCTGGAGGCGGGATGCAAGGAGACCGACGTGCTCATCGCGGCCACCGGCTCCGACGAGATCAACCTGCTGTGCTGCCATATCGCCCACCGCCTGGGCGTGCCCTACACGGTGGCGCGGGTGCGGGGAACTGAGTATGTCAGCGACCTGGACACCCTGAAAAGCGATTTCGGCATCACCATGCTCATAAACCCGGAGCTCACCGCCGCAGTGGAGATCTCCCGGCTGCTGCGCTTTCCCTCCGCGGCCAACATCGACTCCTTCGCCCGGGGGCGGGTGGAGCTGGTGTCCTTCAGCGTGCAGGAGGGGGACTTTCTGGCCGGGCGCACCCTGGCCTCCCAGTCGTCCAAAATCCAGGATCTGCCCATGCTGCTGTGCGCCGTGGAGCGGGGGGACGAGGTGTTTATCCCCAACGGCGCCTCCCTCATCAGCGCGGGGGACCGGGTATCCATTGCGGGCACGCCCAGCGGCATCAACCAGTTTTTCAAGCTGCTGGGCCGCCAGACCCACCGCATCCGGGACGTATTTATCATTGGCGGCGGGCGCATCGCCTTCTACCTGCTGGTCCAGCTGGAGCGGCTGGGCATGAGCTGCAAGGTGGTGGAAAAGGGGGAGGAGCGCTGCCGGGAGCTGGCGGAGGAGTTCCCCCGGGCCCTGGTCATCCACGGGGACGGTACCGACCCGGAGCTGCTCACCGAGGAGCGCATGTCGTCCAGTGACGCCTTTGTGGCCCTCACAGACCGGGATGAGGACAACCTCATCATCTCCCTTTACGCCCATCAGGCGGGGGTTTCAAAGGTGGTGGCCAAATCCAGCCGCCAGAACTACACCGCCATCGCCCGCTCCGCCGGGGTGGAGTCGGTGGTATCCCCCAAGCTGGCCACGGTGGGGCTGATCCTGCGCTTCATCCGGGGACTGCAAAACTCCAAGGGCACGGTGATGAACGCCCTGTACCGCATCGCGGGGGGCAAGGCGGAGGCCATGGAGTTCATCGCCTCCCCCGCCACCCGTAATTTAAAAACGCCGCTGAGGGACCTGCGGCTGCGCCGCGGCGTGCTCATCGCCGTCATTGTCCGGGGGAACAAGGTTATCATCCCCGAGGGCTCCACCTGCCTGGAGGCGGGCGACGATGTGATCGTCATTGCCCGGGACAGCGGCATTTTGGACCTCAACGACATCTACGAGGGCAGCGGCCTGGCTGCGGGGGGCTGAGGGGATGAATTTTAAACTGGTGCTGCGCATCACCGGCTTCACCCTACTCATTGAGGCGGCGGCCATGCTGCTGCCCATGGGGGTGGCCTTGCTCTACGGGGAGAGCCCCATCCCGTTTTTGAGCGCCATTTTGATTATCCTGGCGGCCGCCGCCGTGCCGGTGCTCCTGTTCAAGCCCAAGCCGGACTTCTTTGCCCGGGAGGGCTTTTTCACCGTGGGGCTCATCTGGGTGCTGTTCGGGGTGTTCGGGGCGCTGCCCTTCTGGTTTTCCGGCCGGTTTGGACCGTTCATCGACTGCTTTTTTGAGACCATCTCCGGCTTCACCACCACCGGGGCCACCATTCTCACCGCCATTGAGGGGCTGCCCATGGGGCTGCTGTTCTGGCGGTCCTTTACCCACTGGCTGGGAGGGATGGGGGTGCTTATTCTCACCGCCGCCCTGCTGCCCTTTTTGGGAATCAGCTCAAACTTTCTCATCCGGGCGGAGAGCCCCGGGCCGGTGAAGAGCAAGCTGGTGCCCCGGGCCTCCCAGTCGTCCAAGATTTTGTACACCATCTATCTGGCGCTGACGGCGGTAGAGGTGCTGCTGCTGCGTTTGGCGGGAATGAACTGGTACGACGCCGTCACCCATGCCATGTCCACGGCGGGTACCGGCGGATTTTCCAATCGGAACGCCTCAGTGGGGGCCTTTGGAAGCCCTGCCATTGAGATTATCATCACTGTGTTTATGCTGCTGTTCTCCATTAACTTCTCCGTCTACTTCCTCGCCCTCACCGGCAAGGTCCGCCAGGCGCTGAAAAGTGACGAGCTGCGGTTTTTCCTCATTATGGTGGCCGTGTCCATCGCCGCCATCGCGTGGAATATCCGGGATGTGTACGGGACGGTGGGCGACTGTGTTCGCTACGCCGCGTTTCAAGTATCGTCCATCGTGTCCACCACCGGCTTTTCGTCGGATAACTATGAGCTGTGGCCGGAGTTTTCTAAAATGCTGCTGGTGGTGCTCACATTCATCGGAGCCTGCGGCGGCTCCACCGGCGGCGGCATCAAATGCGGACGGATTTTGATTTTGATCCGCTCCGCCGCCCGTGAGGTTCGCTCCATCGTCCACCCCCGTGCGGTGTCGGTGGTCAGGCTGGACGGCGCTACAGTGAGCGAGAACGCCATCCGTACCGCCCAATGCTATTTCATCGCTAACCTGTTCCTAGTGTTTGGAATGGCCGTTGTGGTGGGGCTGGATAATTTCTCCTTCGGCACTACGCTGACGGCGGTAATTACCTGTATCAGCAATGTGGGCCCCGGACTGGAGCTGGTGGGGCCGGCGGGGAATTTTGCCGCCTTTTCGGTGCTGAGCAAGCTGGTGCTGTCCTTTGCCATGATTTTGGGGCGGCTTGAGATGTTCCCCATCCTGGTACTATTCAGCGGCAGCGCGTGGAAGAGGTCGTAGGGACGGCGTAGATATTGTTTTAGCTTAGGCGGCTGCCCAGCAGCCGCCTAAGCACGGTTTGAACATTGACGGTGTGCCCAGCGGCGAGGGGGTTTTTCGCCAGACAAGGCGATTTGACACAGAAATACTTTATGTATTTCTGTGTCAAATCAATGATATATGGAGAAAAAAGCCCCGCCGTTTGGGCATGTTGGCAATTTTCAAACGAGCCCTAAATTTTTCTACACGAAAACAAAAAAAGGTGTTGACAAATGACGCTCTATCTGTTATCATTCTCCTTGCGTTAAGCGAGAGTAACACATGGGGGTATAGCTCAGCTGGGAGGGCACATTATCCGGTGAGCGACACCAAAGTGAAACAGCAAAAGAAGTTCTGAAAAATCTGAAAACCGTTGAAAATCAAGGGGTTTCAGCATATGGGGGTATAGCTCAGCTGGGAGCGCGAACAACGCACTTGCGTACCCCCAAATGAGCACCAAGGCCCGACGCAGTTCTACAATTTAACAACGGTTCCCCTAAAATTCCATATCTGGAAATATCTGGGGGTATAGCTCAGCTGGGAGAGCGCTTGAATGGCATTCAAGAGGTCAGCGGTTCGATCCCGCTTATCTCCACCAGGAACATGGGAACCATGTGAGGGAAAAGACTTCAAATCATAGGATTTGAGGTCTTTTTTCTTGCCTTTTGTTCAACCCTAAATGATTTATCTTTTATCCTAATGCCATTTGTACCAGAACGATACCAGAATGAAGAATTGACGGCTTGCCGCTGAATGGATTTCAACGGCACAGCCTGTCATTTATTGAAACTGGCCCGCTTGAAATTCTGCACGTACCAGAATTTGCGGGAACACAGCAAGTTTTCTATGTCATCAGCGAGAGCGTGAGATTTTGAAGGTCTTGCTAAACTTTTCTGCGGCGGCCTGCCGCACTTCCTCTTGGACGTGTAAATAATGCTGGGTCATTTCCATGTCGGCGTGGCCCACCATGCTCTGAATCGTCTCCATGTCCACGCCTAAAGCCTGGAGCTGAGACACATAGGTGTGGCGGCAGCTATGGGGCGTCAGCATACGGACACCTGGTACTTTGAACAGGGCGTTGCGGTACTTGTCCCGGAAATGGCTGGGATTCACGGGCTGTCCAGCAATAGGGCTTTCCCACACGAATTTTCCGGCCTGTTCCCGGAGGAACACGGCACAGGGCCGGACATTGGGCGGCACAGGCACGTCCCGGACGCTGGCGACACTCTTGGGCGGGCCGATATAGGGCCGTCCCTTTACCATGTTCACCGCTTGCCGGATATGGATGCAGGAGCCGTCCGGTTCGATGTGCTGAGGTTCCAGCGCCAAAACCTCCTGCGTCCGCATACCCGTTGCCAGCATGAGCCGGATCGTGTGCCCTGTCCTATCCTGGGGCAAGTCCTCCATGAGCTTTTGTACCTCGTCCTGGGTGAACGCCTCCTTGCGCTGTACGGGCCGCTGGGCTTTCATCTTTTCTGCAAAGCGGACAGGATTTTTCCGAATCAGGTCGTTGGCCTCGGCCTTGTGCATGATTTGATAGAGCATTCCCCGGCACTTGGCTAAGTAGGAATCGGACTTCCCATCGGCCCGTAGGCCCTTCAAAAAGTTCTCCACGTCCAAGGCTTTGATACTACCCAGCTTGCGGGGGCCGAAGCCCTTCACCAACGTTTTCAGTGTGTAACCGTAGCTTTCATAAGTAGTGGGTGAGACAGAATCCTTATATCCTTCGTACCACTTTTGTGCCCACGCTTGAAAAGTGAGGTTTGGGTCGATGTACAGCCCCGCCGCCACCTCCTGCTTGTAAGCGTCTGCTTTGTCCTTTGCCTCCTTCTGAGATTTGCCGTAAAAGCTCTTATAACGGCGTGTGCCGTCGTCTTTGTAGCCCACCATCATGGTACACTCCCACAGGCCGTTGGAGCGCTTACGGAGCGTTCCCTCGCCATTGGAGCGTTTTCCTGGCATTGTTTGTCCTCCTTCAGATTAGATTTACTGTCCTTCCCGTAATTTGCGCTCCTTCACCCTCTTTCTTGTCATTTTGGAGTTATAGGCACCCCGGCACCGGGGAGAACAGTATTCCGCCCGCCAATCATCGGCAATGAAGAACTTCTGACAGTGCTTGC
Organism: uncultured Oscillospiraceae bacterium; assembly: GCA_948670295.1. GTDB lineage: Bacteria > Bacillota > Clostridia > Oscillospirales > Oscillospiraceae > Enterenecus. The sequence continues at coordinate 14,977 of CAPOAR010000060.1, forward strand.
ATTGCCGGACGGCCCTGCCCTCGCCGGACACAAGCTGGGCATAGGCCAAATCGATACAGGTTGTCAAATCATACACCTGGGCTCTCAGCTCAGGTGTTTTGTTGTGCTCGAAATCCAGCGTCCATTCGGCGTTGCGAATGAAGAAATGACTGCCATCCACACCTTCTAAAAATCGAAGGTAGAAATCCAACAGCATGAGGGCCAACGTACACGCAGGGACGGCTCCGGAACGGCTGCAAGCCCGTTTAACGGCTTCATAATGAATCAGATATCCCACATCATCACCGTTATCATCTTCGCTGAAAGGGATTGCCATGGCCCGCTGTTCATGCCTTGCGGGGTAGCTTGTGGTGATGATGTTGTTCTGCTCCCATAGAGGGAGGCCATACCTCTGGACAAAAGGCAAAATCGCGTCAAGCAGAGGTTGGGCCTCGTTGGGACAGGCAGTGAAGAAATCCCCGCAGCGCCAAAAATCAGCGTCCCGCAATGGAAGCATTTTATGGGACAGGCAGTAGTCCATAAAAGCGTCACAGCCCGCCACCGCCGCCCCGGCCCGCACTACGTCCAACAACAAGCCCTCGCTATCCTCGAAGGGGTCATAGCGGCGAGGCAGTACACCGGCCTCCGGCGTGATGAACAGCACCCTCTGTTCCGCAACGGCGGCATAGTTTCGGAACCGGGGGACGGCCCCTCGGAAATGTGTGAAGTTCATTTGCGGCATATCATCAGCCCTCTTTCGTCATAGCTTTTAAGCGTACTATATCACGAATACAGCATAACACAAATTTAGCAGATTGTCAAAAAATATCCTGTCGAACCGTGTCGAACGATTTATCTTGACCAAAATACAATCGTGATATGATATATTTATATCATATCACGATGCAAAACGCAAGAGGAAATGTGTCAGGAGTATATGAAATCCTATCACGGAAAGGAGGACGGGCATTTGAAAACCGAGTGCAGACACTTTGACGAACTCCCCGCCATGCTGACGGCAACGGAACTGGCCGGGGCGCTGGGCATTTCCAAAGCCGGGGCCTACACGCTGATACACAGCAAGGGCTTTCCCACGCTCCGAATCGGCAAGCGGCTCATGGTGCCGAAGGATAAGCTGACGGCCTGGATCGACCGCAACACGGGCGGCGCATAGGGCACGCGCCGATTTTAGCAAGCACTGGATTTGTATGGCACAAATCCGCTTGGCAGGGGGAGTGTCCCCCTGACCCCCATGCGAAAGGAGGGAACTAATGGGAAAAACCGTAAAGCTGACCATCCGCCTGTCCCCGGAGGACATGGCACTTTTGAAATCCCGCACCGCCAAAACCCGGCTGTCCCAGTCCGGCTATCTGCGGATGCTCATACGGGGCTATCTCCCCAAAGCCTACCCACCGGAAATCTATTTTGAAGTGCTCCAAAAGCTGAACCAGGCCAGCGGCGCAGTAGCAGACCCAGTGATTTACCGGGAACTGCTGGGCGCTTTGCACACGCTCCAAGAGGCTGTGACCGTCCCGGCAAAAATTGAGGATATCTAATGGCAACCACGGCGATTTGGAAAGTCAAGGGCAACTTAAGGCAGGTGGTGAACTACGCCGCCAGCCCGGACAAGACCACGCTCACCACCGCGGACTTGCAGGGTCTGCGGGACGTGATGGATTACGCCATCCAGGACTGCAAAACCGAGGAGCAGCGGTATGTCAGCGGCGTGAACTGCGCCCCAGAAATCGCCAGAGAGCAGATGATGATGGTGAAGCGGCAGTTTGGCAAAGAGGGCGACATTATCGCCTTTCACGGCTATCAGTCCTTTGCTCCTGGAGAGGTCACGCCGGAGCAGGCCCATGAGATTGGCGTGGAACTGGCCCAGCGGTTATGGGGGGACAGGTTTCAAGTGGTGGTTGCCACCCACCTGGACAGGGAACATATTCATAACCATTTTGTGCTGAACTCCGTTTCATTTTTGGACGGAAAGAAGTATAATGACTGCAAAAGTACCTGTGCCCTTATGCGGCAGACCTCCGACCAGCTTTGCCGGGAGCATGGCCTATCCGTCATTGAGGAACCGGAACAGGGCCGAACCATGAGCTATGACACCTGGGAGGCCCAGCAGAAGGGCAAGCCCACCTGGTACGGACAGATACGCCGGGATGTGGACGCCTGCATTGCCCGCGCTTTCCTGTTCGAGCACTTTTTGAGTAATTTGAAGAAACAGGGCTATGCGGTGAAGCTGGGGAAATATATCGCTGTCCGGCCTCCGGGGAAAGAGCGGTTCGTCCGGCTGAAAACCCTGGGGGACGATTACACCGAAGAAGCCATCCGGGAGCGCATTCGTGCCCATGAGCCGCCGCCCCGCCGCCCTGCACCCAGGCCAGCGTTGAAGCAAAATTACAGAATCCAGCGCAAACCCAGGAAATTGACGGGGTTTCGTGCGCTATACTTCCATTATCTCTATTTACTGGGCAAGCTGAAAAAGCCCACGGCCTCGCCCCGGCGCAGACGTTACATGACAGATGAAATTATCAAATTTGACCGCTATGTGGAACAGGCGAAACTGCTGATGAAATACCGCATTGACACCTGGGAGCAGCTTTCCATGCGGGAAGAAGCGGTACAAAGCGAACTCGACGCCCTTTGTCGCCAACGAAAAGGGCTTTACACCGCCAGGAGGAAAAATCCCACTGAAACAGACCTCTCCCCCGCTATCCTATCTATCAATCAATCTATCAAAACCCTGCGACGAGAGTTGAAGATGTGTGGGCGGATCGAGGCTGACGGCCCCGCTATCCGCCAAAAGCTCCGAGAATCGTCACTACCACCGCCAAAGGTGAAACAGGCCGAAAAGCACCGCCCCCGGAAATGGCAGCGCTGACCAGCGTTTGCCCCCGTGGGAGCGTACTCCGCCGCCCAGCCCCCGTCAAGGCTGAAATGCACCGGCCCGCCCCCCGTAGGGGGCGGGCCGGCCTTGACTGGGTCTGTTCGGCGGAGTAAAGGTGGGTAAGGGCAAACGCAGGGAGTGCCGGGCACAGCCCGGCACTCCTCATTTTGGGAGGCGGCTCCTCGGCGGCAGGGTCGCCGCTTTTTGCGTCTCATCATGAGATTTATTTTGTCGAAACTTGCCTCAATTTTGAGGTTTAATTCCAAACTGTATAACAGGCGGAAAACATACAACTTTTCGATAATAATATCCCGTTTATTTGTTTTCCAAACCTCTACCAGCAGCGGCAACAGCATCGGCAATATGCTTTGCCACCTGCTCCGGCGTTTCATCAAAGCCGTATTTAATCCACTGGTAAATGATACCGAAATAGCCATAGATGAAGTAAGACATCAAATAGGAAAGATTTTTATCCCAGGTATCCCCATCGAACACCAGCAGCTCACAGGCACGCATAACGACCACGATCAGCCCATTGTTATGGAGCAAGGAAAACAGCCGTCGATTTTCATAGATGAAACAAGTGAGAGCAAAGCCCTTGTCTTTCTCCACATTTTCCTGGTGCAAATCAGCATAGCGGCCCCATTCGTAATTGATTTTGAATATCAACAATTCCTCTTTGCTGTTCTTATGGTCAAGGTGCCGATAGAAAGTTGTTCTTCCTACTCCAGCCAGCTCACAAATCGTATTCACACTGATGCTGTCATAATCTTGAGTGGCCATCAATTTAATTAGCGCATCCGCCAGACATAACTTCAAAAATGCTGTTTGTGCTCTTTTCATTGAGGTACAAAACACTCCTTTTTGTTCCGCATAGCGCATTGTCAGTCGGTACGTTCTTGCGTCATGGCGGTCAGTGTGGTATTCTACATCAGCAAGCAGGGATAAACGTTCTTTGTCGGGATACTTGTTCCATATGCAGTTATCGTAATACGTTCCTTTGGCAAAGTCAAGGAAAAGAAGGAGATGGACGTGATGAAAAAAGTGTTAAAGATTTTAGGAATCGTGGTATTGGTACTGGTGGTGTTGTTGACGGTGTTCTTTGCTTATGCCCAGTATAAGAACTGGCAAGCACTGAATACCCCCATCCTGACAGACGATTACTACAATTCATTCGCTGAGACATTTCCCGCAGGCGGCAAACTGGAGGCACTTTACGCGGGAAAGGGTAGCTATGAAGTAGAACACCTGGAATACAAATCGAACAATAAATCCATTGGCACTATCCGCATATATTACCCCGCTGAGTTGAGAACCAGTGGCAGGCAATATCCCTTGGTGATGGTGGTAAACGGCAGCAACACCCCTGCCAAAATTTACTTGCCATTCTTCCAGCGTCTGGCCTCTTGGGGATTCGTAGTCGTGGGGACGGATGACCCCCAGGCCGGCACTGGCGAAACAACTTCCATCACCTTAGACTTTGTGCTGAATGAGAGTGAGATTGCTGATCAGATTGACCGGGACAATATTGGTATTATCGGCTACTCCCAAGGCGGTGCTGGGGCACTGGGAGCGGCCACCAAGTATGAGAGCAGTTACCTTTACAAAGCCATCTTTACTGGCAGCGCAGCCTACCCCTTTCTGGCACAAAATATGGGATGGGGCTATGACATAGCCAAGATTAACGTTCCCTATTTCATGACGGCAGCAACTGGTAAATCCGATGATCTGGGTGTGACAGATACCAATGCGGAGTTCGGTGGTGTGGCCCCTCTGGCCTCCCTGGTAGAAATCTTTGGCAATATGACAGATGACGTGCTGAAAGTCCGCGCCCGTGTCACTGGTGCAGAGCATGAACAAATGCAGGCACGAACAGAGGGGTACATGACCGCTTGGATGCTGTATCACCTCCAGGGTGATCAGGGCGCTGGCAAAGTATTTCTGGGGGAGAATGCCGAAATTCTGAGCAATTCCAACTGGCAAGACATAGAGAAGAACGGCTGACAAACTGATAGAATGAGTGCAACTCAATATTCTATCGGGCGGCACTCGTTCCGCTTTCCATTCCAGCTCAACATATCAATCAAAAGATATTTCAACATCAATATAATAAATCTGAGTATATTTCCAATTTGGAGAATACGGTGCGGATTAGAATCACCCGCCTGTGTCATTATTGTACCTCGAATTGAGCAATGCCATTAAGTTAGCCAATAAATTCCAAAAGAAAGAAAAAAAGCCTTGACAAAGGCAAAAAAATGTGCG
>CAPOAR010000061.1:0-19886 GCA_948670295.1 uncultured Oscillospiraceae bacterium
GCCACACCCCCTTCTTCAACAACTACCGTCCCCAGTTCTACTTCCGTACCACCGACGTGACCGGCGTCATCACCCTGCCCGAGGGCACCGAGATGTGCATGCCCGGCGATAACGTGGACATGAACGTGGAGCTGATCACCCCCATCGCCATTGAGAAGGGCCTGCGCTTCGCTATCCGCGAGGGCGGCCGCACCGTGGGTTCCGGCGTTGTCATCGCTGTGAACGAGTAATTGAAACGCGCGATAAAAAACCAGCCGCTGCAAAGCGGCTGGTTTTTTTGCCCTGACGGGGAAGGCGGATCTGTTAGACGCTGTCAAAACACCGCCTGGACGAGAACCATATAGAGGATCGTGCCCCCCACAATGGACAGCATGTTGTTTTTCCTCCAGATGTGGAGGAGCACAACCGCCGTCCCGGCGATGAGGCCGGGGGCCCAGCCGCCCACCTGGGCGAGGCTGAGGCCGCGGTAGCAGTAGACGATGAGCATGGCGATCACCGCCGGGGGCAGGAACCTGCCCAGGTAGAGTACCACTTGGGGCGGCTCCCCGCCCCGGCCAAACAGCAGGAAGGGCAGCGCCCGGGTGAGAAAGGTCACGATGGCCATCACCGCCACCAGGGCGGCAATCTGCATGGCGGTCATTGGGCTGCGCCCCCTTCCAGCCGGGGCCGCATGACCAGCAGCCCCGCCACCAAAATGGCCAGCGCCGGGATGAGGAAGCGCCCGTTGTCCGGCCCAAAGAGGAGCAGGCACCCCAGCGTCCCCGCCGCCCCCAGATAGACCGGGGCATGGCGGTCATTGGACTGCCACTGCTCCACGGCGATGACCAAAAACAGCGCCGTCATGGCAAAGTCGATGCCCTCGGTGTTGATGGTGATGAGGGCCCCCGCCACCGCGCCGATGATGGACCCGGCGATCCAGTACAGGTGGTCCAGCAGGGCGATGGTGAAATAGAAATCCCGCTTGTCCACGCCCTCCGGGGCCTCCACCCCGGCCAGAAGGGCATAGGTCTCGTCGGTGAGGGAAAAGATCATGTACAGCTTGCGCCAGCCCATCCCCTTGAACTTCTCCAGCATGGACAGGCCGTAGACCAGATGGCGGAAATTGATGATGAGGGTTAAAAAGGCGGCGTCGCCCAGGGGGGAGGCGTTGGCCAGCAGCTCAACCCCCAGATACTGCCCGCTGCCGGCGTAGATGGTGGACGACATGACAGCGGCCCAGGTGGGGGCAAAGCCCGCCGCCGACAGCATCCAGCCGAATACCACCCCGATGGACAGATAGCCCATGAGCACCGGGACGGTGTGGGGGAAGGCGGCGGCCAGGTTTTTTCGGTTCATTGGTATCACATCCTTCATGAGAAGCGCGGAGAAGCGGCCCAGCGAGTGAGCTTGGACCGGGGCGAGGGGAAAAGCCCAGCCACCGCGCAGCGGGGCGGGTTTTGCTCGAGACGAAGGGAAAGCGAGTGAGCGGCCTGGGCGCTTCGCAGCGTGACAATCATGAGAAGCGCGAAGAAGCGGCCCGGCCGCTTCGCAGCGTGACAACGCAGCGCGGCAAGAGCGTCGGCGGGCGCTTTTTACATTATAGTCTGAGTGTTCCGCCATATCAAGAGGGTTTTACAGATTGTTCATTGTATTCCCGGAAGGATTTGGGTATAATACTCTCCACTACATCCGGCCGCCCTGCGGGCCGGAGAGAGTGTGGAGTGATCTGCCGTGAAAAAGCTGCTGTACATCTATAACCCCGCCGCCGGCCGCAAGAGCGCCAAAATCAACCTGTCCGACGCGCTGGAGGTATTTACCCGTCAGGGCTACGAGATCACCGTGCGTCCCACCCAGGCCAGGGGAGACGCCGCCGCCGCGGCCCGGGAGCAGGGGCCGGATTTTGACCGGGTGGTGTGCTGCGGCGGGGACGGCACGCTGAACGAGACCGTCCGGGGGGTGCTGGAGCTGCCCCGGGAGCGGCGGCCGGTGCTGGGCTACATCCCGGCGGGCACCACGAACGACTTTTCCCGCACCCTGGAGCTGCCCCGCACCCTGCCGGAGCTGGCGGAGGTGGCGGGGGAGGGGGTGCTGCGGGACATCGACGTGGGCCTGGCGGAGGGGAACCCCTTTACCTATGTGGCCGCCTTCGGGCTGTTCACCGACGTGTCCTATTCCACCCCCCAGGTGAATAAAAACCTGCTGGGGCACTTCGCCTATGTGCTGGAGGGGATGGGCAAGCTGTCCAACATCCCCAGCTACCACATGAGGGTGAGCGCCGATGGCGGCAGGGAGACGGAGGGGGACTTCATCTATGGCATGGTGGGCAACACCGTGTCGGTGGGGGGGCTGGTGAGCCTGCCCCGGGATAAGGTGCTGCTGGACGACGGGCGGTTTGAAGTCATCCTGATCCGGCGGCCTGAAAACGGCAAGGACTGGCAGTCCATCCTCACCGCCCTGACCACGCTGGAGCTGGCCCAGGACGGGGCGGTGACGGGCTTTGCCGCCAGTGAGATCACCTTTGAATGCGGCCAAAGCACGGCCTGGACGCTGGACGGCGAATTCGGGGGGGAGCAGGCGGTGACCCATGTGAAAAACCTGCCGCAGTCCATCACCATCGCCTGCGGACCGGGAAGCGCGGAGAAGCGGACAGCGTCAAAGGACGGCCTTGCGGGGGCCTCCAAAAGCACACAGCCATCATAAACGAAAAGCGGCCCGGCGGATCACTCTCCGCCGGGCCGCTTTTCGTTACGTGGGTTCCTCCGCCGCCTGGAGCACGGCGTAATAGTCCTCCTGGATGATGAGCTTGGCGTAATTCACCTTGGCCGCCACCAATCTGTGAACCCGCTTGACATAGTCCTCGTCTACCTCTACGCCCTCGTTGGGGGTGAAGGTTTTGGTGGACGCCTCGTAGGTGCCCGCGGCGGTGATCCAGCTGTTCCCCTGCCCCTTGTTGTTGGCGAATACCGCCAGGGGCATACAGTTGGAGTACTGGTCCGGCTGGTAGTTGCCGGCGAACACGTCCCGCCCGGAGTAGAGCCGGGAATCGTAGGGGAGGGCGAACAGGTTGCATAGGGTGGGCACAATGTCCACCGAGGTGCAGGGCACATCCACGTCGATGGGCTCCTCGATGGCGGCGGACCACATCAGCAGGGTGTTGCGGTAGCGGGAGGTATCCCCCTCCTTGTCCTCAAAGCCCCGCAGCTCGTTGTAGTAGTCGGTGCCGTCCTCCATCACCATCAGATAGGGGTAGTGGTCCCCGGTCATGACAATGAGGGTGTCGCCGGCGATGCCGGCCTGCTCCAGCTTGTCCACCAGATATTCCAGCGCCTGGTCAAGCTCCATATTGCAGGCCAGGTACGCCTGGGAGGTCTCGGACAGGTCGGGGTATTTGGCCTCCACCTCCGCGCGGTGCTTGCGGGACATGGCGTTGCCGTTCCAGCTGTAATAGCCGTGGCCGCTGACGGTCATATAGTAGGCGTGGAAGGGCTGGCCGTTTTCCACATAGTCGCTGATATAGCCGTCCACCGTGGCCTGCATCATCTCCAGATCGGAGTTGGGCCACACATTGTTGGGCAGCTCCAGGCCGCCGCCCACCCCCGCGTAATCATAGCCCATGTTGGGGTGGGTGCGGTCGCGCCCGTAGTAGTCGTGGGTGTGGTCGTGCCAGGCGGGGACGCTGTAGCCCTCCTCCCGGAACTTCCAGCCCAGGGTCTGGGACATGGTGCGCTCCACGCTCATGCTCATAGCAGTGCGCTTGCCGAACCAGTTGGGGATCACGCCGGTCATCACCGCGAACTCGCCGCCCACGGTGGACTGGGTCCAGTCGGGCTGGTAGAAGTTGTGGAACACAAAGCCCTCCCGGCTGAGCTTGTACAGGGTGGGGGTGAGCTCCTGGTCGATGGCGGCGGTGGAGAAGCCCTCGGCGGTGATGAGGATGAGGTTTTTGCCCTCAAACATCCCGGTGTACTCGTTCTGCTGGGACGGGGTGAGGGAGGCCAGGTACTGGTGGATGCTCTTGATATTCTGGCTCTGGTCGGTGTCGCCGGGCTCGGCCTCGGCCAGCTTCTCAAAGTCGAAGCCCAGGGTGTTGAAGCCGTACTCCCTCGGGGCCTGGGATGGCTGCTCGGAGGGCTGGGCGGTGGGCTCCGCAGTGGGGACGGGGTCGTCCAAAAACTCCCCCAGGGACGGGGCGGGCGTACCGGCCACGGCGTACTCCAGCTCCAGGCGCAGGGCGGTGGTCAGGCCGAAGTGGGGGACGGCGGTGTTGGGGGTAAACTCATAGGTGTAGTAGTTCTTCACCCCGCCCAGGGTGGACAGCAGGAAGGCGGTGAGCTGGCAGGCCACCAGCGCCGCAGCCATGATGATGCGCACCGGGCTGTCCTTTCCCTGCTGGGGGATCACGCTGGCGCGGAGGAGGATATAGGCGGCCAGCGGGACAAAGGAGAGGAGGATGAAGGGGATGAGGTTGATGACGACCCGGCCCACGGTGGAGCCGAAGCCGCCCACCACGTCCCCGGCCATGACGCCCATGAAGCCCACGCCGTAGTACAGCCCGAACATGGCCCGGCAGCCCCGCTCCACGCAGAAGAGCACGGCGCCCAGCCCCAGTACCGCCCCTCCGGCGATCCGGGCCGCCCGCCGCCAGGGCAGCAGGTCCAGGATGAGGGACAGCGCCAGCCCCGCGGCGGCGGAAAAGAGCACAATGCGCAGCAGGGCCAGCTCAAAGAAGGGCACGTCCCGGTCAAACAGGCGCAGCAGCAGCTCGTGGTAGAGGACGGCGGCGGGAAAGAACAGGACGGACAGCGCCGGCCCGCCCAGGTTCCTCCGGCCGGTGTAACCGGCGCCGCCGGAGAGATAATGATTCATCAAACGGTCACTTCCTAATGGTATTATGTGACAAAGGGCTGGGGAGCGCCCGGTTTTGCCAACGTTCAGCATACCACAGCGGCGGAAGAAATGCAATAAATCCGCCGAAACTTATAAAAGTTTTCCGTAAATTTAAGAAACTGTACCAATAGCCGAAGTATACAGCCTGGCGGCAATTTGGGCCGCAAGGATGTGTGCTGGGGTCTATTGGTACAGCTTCTAAAGAATAGCGTTGACCCGTTTGCGGTGCAAAGGGGATTCCGGGGCGCTTCACGCCCCGGTCTGGAGCTCCGCCCCGGTGTAGTAGTGGGCCAGGATATCCCGCCAGCCCGACCCGGCCTTAGCCATAGCGTTGGCCCCGTACTGGCTCATGCCGACCCCGTGGCCGTAGCCGGTGACGGAGAAGGTGAACACCCCGTCCTGCTCGCTCACGTCGAAGCAGGCCGAGCGCAGGGCGAACAGGCTGCGCGCCGCGCCGCCGGACAGCTCGGCGCCCCCCAGTTCCAGGCTGGCCACCCGGCCGGAGGCGGTGCGGGTGAGGTTTGCAAACCATGTGGACGGCTCGCCGGACAGGTCGGCCCCCAGCCCGGCCTCCCCCGCCGCCTTTTTCACCTGCTCGGCGGTGAGGGTGACGGTGGAGCGGTAGTTGGGCACCTCGTCCCCCTCGGGGCTGTCCACCGACACCAGGTAGGGCAGGGACTTGCCCCACACCGCCGCCGCGTCCTCGGTGGCGCCGGAGGCGGAGGAGAAAAACACCGCCTGGATGGGCCCGCCCTCATAGGTGAGCACCTGGCCGTCGGTGTCCGCCACGGCGGCGGCAATTTTGGCGGTGTAGGCGTCGGAATCCCCGCCCCAGCGCTGGGCGGCGTCCTCCTGGGAGAGGTAGGCCTGGCAGCAGGTGGAGTCGGCGCAGATATCCGCGCCCTCCTCCTGGTGGCTTTTGGCCCGCAGCTTCCACAGGGAGTAGGTCCGGGCGCACACCGCCTGGGCCCGGAGGGCCTCTGGCTCGAAGGCGGCGGGCATCTCCGCCGCCACCACGCCCCACAGGTAGTCCCCCATGGTCAGCTCGTCCACCTGCCCGTCCCGGTTCAGCAGGCGCAGGGTCTGGGCGGCGTCCCACTGCCCGGGGGAGGGGATGGGCTGGGGGGCCGGGGTGGGGCTGGCCGGGAGGGTGAGCAGGCCGGGGGTGGGCTGGACGGGGGCCCGGCCGGGGGGGTCCCCCAGGGCGGCCAGGGGCAGCAGCAGCAGGGCCGCGCCCAGCGCCAGCCCGGTGAGGAAGGGGGCGCGCATAGGCCGCCAGCTCTCCTTGTTTCGCAAGTCAAACACCTCGATTATTCAAAATTCGGGAGCGAAAACGGAAGAAATTCTGATTTAGCAAGGGGGGCAAACATAAAATTTGCATTGACGGAATGAAAAAATTGCGTTATAATGAGATTTACAGTCGTTGGAAGAGGACGTATGGACACACGAAGGAGGCGGACTATGCTGAACATGAACATCATCGACAACCTGATCGAGGCGCGCAGGAAGGCCGTGGAGCAGTACAATACCTCAGTGGACTTCATTCAAGGGATATGCGGGGAGTTTGAGCGTTATACCCAGATATCCCCCAAGTACTATGAGAAATACGATGTAAAGCGGGGGCTGCGCAACCATGACGGCACCGGCGTGATGGCCGGGGTCACCCTCATCGGCAACGTGCGGGGCTATGTGGTGCAGGACGGGGAGAAGGTGCCCGCCCCCGGCCAGCTCTTCTATCGGGGCATCAACGTGGAGGAGCTGATCGACGGCTTCACCGGCGCGGACCGCTTCGGCTTTGAGGAGACGGCGTACTTACTGATGTTCGGCGGCCTGCCCACCAGGGAGGAGCTGGAGCAGTTCCGCAGCATCCTGGCCTACTACCGGGAGCTGCCCCCCAACTTTACCGAGGACATGATCCTCACCGCCCCCAGCCACGACGTGATGAACAAGCTGGCCCGCTCGGTGCTGGCCCTGTACTCCTACGACCCAGACCCGGATAACAACACCTTGCCCATTGAGATGCTCCAGGCCCTGCGGCTGATCGCCCGGTTCCCGGTGATCGTGGCCCACGCCTTTGCCGCCAAGCAGCACTACTTCGACCGGGGCTCCCTGTACCTCCACCGGCCCCAGCCCGGGCTGTCGGTGGCGGAGAATTTCCTCTACTCGGTGCGCCACGACAACCGCTTCACCGCAGAGGAGGCCCATCTGCTGGACCTGTGCCTGGTGCTCCACATGGAGCACGGCGGCGGTAACAACTCCGCCTTCGCCTGCCGGGTGCTCTCCTCCTCCGGCACGGATATCTACTCCGCCATCGCCGCAGCGGTGGGCTCCCTGAAGGGCCCCAAGCACGGCGGCGCTAACGCCCGGGTGATGGCCATGTTCGACGAGATCGAGGCCAACGTGAAGGATTGGAAGGACGATGGCGAGCTGTCCGACTACCTCACAAAGATCCTGAAAAAGGAAGCGGGGGACGGCTCCGGCCTCATTTATGGCATGGGCCACGCCGTCTATACCCTGTCGGATCCCCGGGCGGTGATTTTGAAGAGATTTGCCAAAAAGATGGCGGCGGACAAGGGGATGCTGGAGGAATTTGAGCTGTTCGAGCGGGTGGAGCGGCTCACCCCCGGGCTGTTCCACGCCATTACCGGCCAGGACAAGGCCATGTGCGCCAACGTGGACATGTACTCCGGCCTGGTGTACAAGATGATGGGCATCCCGTCGGAGCTGTACACCCCGCTGTTTGCCATCGCCCGCATCGTGGGCTGGTGCGCCCACCGGGTTGAGGAGGTCTACAACCCCTATGGCCGCATCATCCGCCCGGCCTACAAGGCGGTCATGCCCACGCGCTCCTTTGTGCCGCTGGAGGAACGGGGCGGAAACTGAACGAATGTTTCACGTGAAACATAAAAGTCTCCCCGCCTGGAATACCCAGGCGGGGAGGCTTTTGCGTCAGGAGGCGGGGACGGCGAACTCGCTGTAGGGTTCCGCCCACAGCCTGCCGGCGTAGAGGGAGCTGCCGCTGTACTCCACCCGGAAGCCGGCGGAGGCCACATAGACGGCGTTCCCCACGCTGTCGGTCAGCGAGATAAAGGTGCTGATGCCGAAGGGCGGGGTGAGCGGGCTCTCCGCATCCAGGCCCACGTAGAGGTACTCGGGGTCCATCACGGCCCGCAGCTCCCCCTCCCTCAGCCACTCATTGCCCTCAAAGACCTGGGAGGACAGCTCGATGGTGGTGGTCTCCCGGGGGGCGCTGTGGGTGATGGTGATGCCGCCCCGGTCGTTGCGCTCCACCTGGGCATAGCCGTCAAAGGACTGCGTCAGCTGGGCGGTGTTGAAGGTGCGGCGCTGAAGGCCGGTTTCGGTGCGCTCATACACGGCGATGATGGGGTCGCCCCCGTCCAGGCAGACCAGGGAGGCCTCGGTCTGGCCGTCGCCGTCCACGTCCAGCACGTACATGCGCCCGGTGAAGGTGGCGGCGTTCACGTCGGATTCAATCTGGTAAGTGGTCCCGCCCCAGTCCAGCAGGGTTTGGGTCCCCAGTTGACGCAGGGTGGCCGCGTCCATCTCGCCGTTGAGGGCGGCGCGGGGCTCGGTCTCCCACAGAATGTGGCCCAGAACGTACTCCCGCTGGTCCGTCCAGCCGTAGTGGAATTCGTCCAGCCGCCAGCCGTCCGCCGTGTTCACGTACCGGATGGGGTAGTCCACCGTGTAGTCATAGCCGCGGCCCACCCGCTGGGACCAGGCCGTTTCGTCCTCCCCCTCCCGGTATTCGTTGTAGCCCACCGTCAGGGTGACGGTGACGGAGCCCTCCGTCTGCTCCACCAGGGTGAAGGGGGCCGCCACGGCGCCATAATAGTCCCCCTTGGGCCGGGAGGCGGGGAGGAAATAGGTGTCCCCGTCCACGTTGAGGAACAGCTCATGGCCGTCCCACTGGTTGCAGGAGTTCCAGAAGTCCCGGGTGAACAGTCCGTCCACCGCCGCCATCAGGTCGTCCCACCGGGCGAACTGCCCCGTGGCGCGGATATAGGTCAGGCCGTCCCGCTCCACGGTGGCCGCAGGGTCGTAGAGGTAGGGGGCCCCGGGGGATGAGCTTCCAATATGGCAGATCTCCCAGGTGCTCTCCCCAAACAGGTGCCAGTAGAGCGTGCTGGCCTGGCGGTACAGGGCGCGCAGGCCGTCCCCCAGCATCCGGGGGGTGTAGGTGGACTGGTCCTGCATCACGTCCACCGCCCGCTGGAGGCCGGTGTCCTCATACCAGCGGCACCACACCGGCTCGGGCTTGGCGTCCTGAGCTTCCAGGGCGGCGTCGAACTCCTCCCTTGTGGCTTTTGCGCCGTCCACAAAGTAGTTCTGGTCGTCCACATTGGGATTGTCGATCCAGTGGATATCCTCCACGGCGAACCCGTCCCCGTCGAACCGGGCGCGGCCGGTGCCATTGTTGAAGGCGCTGCTGCTCCAATGAAAGGTGCCGTCCGCCTTGAGGCTGCCGATGGAGCGCTGGCCGGGGGCGTAGGCGGCGATTTCGTCCCCCTGCTGGCGGAGGATCAGGTAGCCCACGATGTTATACAGAGGCTCGGGGATGACCACCAGCTCGTTTTCCCCGTCCTGGTCCAGGTCCATTATGGTGATAGGGCCAGCCTCCATCGTGATCTGAACCTCGCTGGGGTCCCCGTAGAAGAAGGAGCGCAGCTGGTGGATGGTATAGCCGCGCTCCCCGCCCGGACGGCGGAATTCCCGCTGTCCGCTGAGCACCTCCAGCATCCACTCCTCCAGCACCGGGGACGGCTCCGCCGGGGCGGGGGTGGGCTCGGGCGAGGGGGTGGGCAGGGGGCTCTCCGGGGGCTGGGACACGGCGGCGCTGGGGACGGGCTCGTCCTCCGGGGTCTTGGCGGAAACCGGGTCGGTGAGCAGGCACACCGCCGCCATCAAGGCCATGACGGCGCTGACCACCACGATCCAAAGGGTGGGGCGCTGGTAGCGCAGCACGTTGTGGATGCGGCCCTTGGCGTCCCCCTCGTCAAAGGCCAGGGGACAGGGGGCGGGGATGCGCCCGCCGGTGGCCAGGGAGAGGAGGGTGGCGGAGTAGTCCGCCTTCACCGCCGGGCCCAGGGTGCGGATGACCGCCTCGTCGCAGGCGGCCTCAATGTCCCGGCTCATAAGGACAAAGGCCAGCCACACTGCCGGGTTGAACCAGTGGACGGCCAGCGCCGCCCAGCACAGCGGCTTGACCAGGTGATCCAGCCGCCGCAGATGGGCCCGCTCGTGGCACAGGATGAACTGCCGGGGCTGGCCGCGCAGCCCGGCAGGGAGGTAGATCCTGGGCCGGAATACCCCCAGGATGAAGGGGGAGCCCACGCTGGGGTGCTCCCAGGCCCCGTCCGGGGCGCGGATGGCGTCAAACAGGCGGCGGCGCAGCCGCAGGTAGGAGACCAGGGCGCCCCCGCCCATGGCCAGCGCCCCTGCCAGCCACATCCCGGCCAGCACCGTGGACCAGGGGAAGGGGGCGGGGGCCTCCGGCTGGGGCGCGGTGGGAGAGGGCGCCTCCGGCACGGCGGAGACGGGGAGGCCGCCGGGACCGCCCTGGGTGGCGGGGGTGGGGTTCGGGCCGGGGCCCCCCCAATGGCTGCCGGCCGTCCCCTGCGCCGGGCCGGGGACTTGGACGGGGACCGTCTGGAGGGGAGGCTCAGGCCCGTCCTCCAGCTGGGTGAGCGTCCGCGGGGGCATGGCGTCCGGGACGATGGAGAGGGGGCTCTCCAGGGACACAGGGATCAGGAGCCGGGCAAACACCACCAGCCACAGCAGCGACAGCACCCGCTTGGGGGCCCTGCGCCGCAAGGCCAGCCGCAGCGCCGCCACCACGGCGGCGGCATAGGCGGCGGTGAGGCTCATCTCCCCCAGGACGGGCAGGGCGCGGGACAGGGGGACGAGCAGGTCAGTCATGGCCCTCCCCCTCCCGGAAGCGGTCGATAATGGCCTTGAGCTCGTCGGCCTCCTGGTCCGAGATGGTGCGCCCCCCCATGAAGTGGGCCAGGAAGGAGGGCAGCGAGCCGTCGAAGGCCCGGTCCACCACCGACCGGCTCTCCTCCCGCAGCACCGCCTCCCGGGGGACGGCGGCGGACACCACCGCGTTTTCATTGCGCAAAATGCCCCGGTCCACCAGCTTTTTCAGCACCGTATAGGTGGTGGACTTCTTCCAGCCCAGCTCCTTCAGGGACAGCTCCACCAGCCTGCCCGAGGGCAGGGGCTCGTTTTCCCACACGATGCGGGCGAAGCGGTACTCGCCCTCAGCCAGCTTGAGATGATTCATGGCGCGGCCTCCTTAAAGGTCTATAATGGTCGATCTACGCCCAGTCTATCATAATAGACTAAGCGTGTCAACACCGGGCGGGCAGATTTAGGAAGATTTTGTCTGGGCGGGCCCTTCCATGTCCGGCAGAAGGAGCAGGCGTTCCTCAAAGGGCCGGCCAGCCGGGGGAGCGGCTGGGAAAAAGGGAAGCCCCCCGCGCCTGCGGGGGGCTTCCCTTTTCTGATTTACACCCGTTTCCACACCGCCCCGCCGGGCACGTCGGTGATCTCGATGCCCTGGGCCTTCAGCTCGTCCCGGATGCGGTCGGCCTCGGCGAAGTTCTTCGACTTTTTGGCGTCCGCACGCTGCAATACCAGCGCGTCGACGGCCGGGTCGCCCTCGCCCTGGACGGTGAAGCCGCCGGAAGCCGCCGCCGTTTTGGCCTGGGCGGCCTCCCTCTCCCGCAGGGCCGCCGCCCGTTCCAGCAGGGACAGGGAGAGCACCGTGTCGAAGTCTGCCAGCACCGCCAGCTTGGCGGCGTCGTCCACCGGGGCCTTGAGCACGTCGTACAGGCAGGTGACGCCCATGGAGGTATTCAGGTCGTTGCCCACCAGCTCCAGAAATTTTTCCCGGTACTGCCCGAGCACGGCGGGGTCCGCCGTCCCCTGGCCGGGGTCCAGGGCGGCGATGCGGCGGATGAGCTTGCCGTAGGCCCCCGCGGCGTTGTCCAGGTTCTCCCAGGAGAACACCAGCCCCTTGCGGTAGTGGCTTTGCAGGCAGAAGAAGCGGTAGGCCAGCGGGTCGTACCCCTTCTCCTCCAGCAGGGAGACGGTGAGGAATTCCCCCTTGGACTTGGACATTTTGCCGCTGTTGGTGTTGAGATGGTGGACGTGGAACCACTGCCGGCACCAGGGATGGCCCAGGTACGCCTCCGACTGGGCGATCTCGTTGGTGTGGTGGGGGAAGGCGTTGTCCACCCCGCCGCAGTGGAGGTCCAGATACTCCCCGTTGAACTTCATGGAGATGCAGGAGCACTCGATATGCCAGCCGGGGTAGCCCACCCCCCAGGGGGAGTCCCACTTCAGGGCCTGGTCCTCGAATTTGGACTTGGTGAACCAGAGTACAAAGTCGTTTTTATTGCGCTTGTTGGCGTCCTCCTCCACGCCGTCCCGGACGCCCACCGCCAGATCGTCCTCGTCATGGTCGTTGAACACGTAATAGCGGTCCAGCCTGGAGGTGTCGAAATACACGTTGCCCCCGGCCACGTAGGCAAAGCCCTTGTCGATGAGGGAGGACACCACCTGGATAAATTCATCAACCAGGCCGGTGGCGGGCTGCACCACCTCGGGGGTCTTGATATTCAGCTTGGCGCAGTCGCTGAAAAAGGCGTCGGTATAGAATTTGGCGATGTCCATGACGGACTTGTTCTCCCGCTTGGCCCCCTTGAGCATCTTGTCCTCGCCGGTGTCCGCGTCGGAGGCCAGGTGGCCCACGTCGGTGATGTTCATCACCCGGTTGACCCCATAGCCCTCGTAGCGCAGGAACTTCTCCAGTACGTCCTCCATGATGTAGGAGCGCAGGTTGCCGATGTGGGCGAAGTGGTAGACGGTGGGGCCGCAGGTGTACATTTCCACCCGGCCGGGGGTGTGGGTGCGGAACTGCTCTTTTTTGTGGGTAGCGGAATTGTAAAGATACATGATATTTTATCCTCCGTTTTGTAATGTTGTCACGCTGCGCCTGTTCGAGACGCGCGGTTTCGCTCCGATTCGGGCAAAACCCATCCGGGCCTTTGGCCCTGCTTGGGCTTTTACCCTCACTACGCTCCATCCGCGCTGCTCACGACGGCTCCGCGCTTCTCGTCCAGCAGCTTTTCCAGCGCCTCCACCCGGTCCGACAGGGCGGCCAGCCGCTCCAGGGTGGGGTTTTTCACGCTGGTCTGGTCCACCTCGTCGGCGTAGTGGGTGGAGCGGCCCGCGATGCGCACGATCTGGGCGGGGATGCCCACGGCGGTGGCGTCGGGGGGCACCTCGGAGAGCACAACGGCGTTGGCGGCGATGCGGGCGTTGTCCCCCACCCTGAAGGGGCCCAGCACCTTGGCCCCGGTGGAGATGAGCACGTTGTTGCCGATGGTGGGGTGGCGCTTGCCCTGGTCCTTGCCGGTGCCCCCCAGGGTGACGCCGTGGTAGATCAGGCAGTCGTCCCCCACCTCGGCGGTTTCGCCGATGACGATGCCCATGCCGTGGTCGATGACCAGCCGGCGGCCGATTTTCGCGCCGGGATGGATCTCAATGCCGGTCCAGAACCGGCTCCACTGGGATATCAGACGGGCCAGGAATTTCAGCCGGCGGCGGTACAAAAGATGGGCCAGCCGGTGGTAAAGGGTGGCGTGCACGCCGGGATAGAGCAGAAAAATCTCAAGCCTGCTGCGTGCCGCCGGGTCCCGGGCCTGGTAGGCCCGCAGAGTCTCGCCCAATCGGGTCATGAATATGGTTCCCTCCTTGAAGCTGTCGCGCTTCCCAAAATAAAAACCCCCCATGCCCGACGGCATGAGAGGCGGCGTTACCGCGGTTCCACTCTCGTTTCTCGCTCATGGCCGTGACGTGGCCGGACGGGGGGCTCCCAGGTCCCCCGCGCTCCCGCTCGCATTTCATCCGGCGCATCCCCGAGGGCCGCTTTCAGCCTGGACGGCCCCTCTCTGACGGCTACGCTTCCGAACTACTTCCCGCGTTCATCGCGCTATTTTGTTTTCATACTGTTTCAGTATATTATCACACCCCTCGGAGGGTGTCAAGAGAGGGAGAGATTTTTGCCCCCCTGGGGGAATGGGCCGCCGGGAACGGGGGAAAGAACCCGGGAGCGCCCATGGCTGAGAGGCTTCGGGCGTTCCCGGGCGCGCGGGCCCTTGCCAAGCGGGGGGAAGTCTGCTACAATGGAAGGAACAATTCGACACTGTTCGACAAAATTCGACATAAGAGGAAGCGATTCCCAGGAGAGGCCGGGGGAAATCTGCATAGCATAATACAGACGCAAAGGCTGTGCGCCGCGGGGCGCGGAAAGGAAGCGGTTTATAGGATGGAGCGGCAGGAGCTGGACCAGGGGGCCGCACGGACGGCGGCAGAGCTGCGCATGCAGCTGGCCCAGATAACGGCGGCCAGCCAGCTGCTGGAGCGCACCGCCCGGGATGAGAAGAGCCGGAGCTATCTGGCGGCGATGAACCAGGGGATCTGCCGGATGCTGCGCATCGTGGGCCGTTTGGAGATCACCGGCCGGCTGGGAGGAAAAGACCCCCGGCTGGAACGCGCCCCCGCCGACCTGGGCCGGCTGACGCAGGAGCTGGGGGAACGGCTGGCGGGGCTTTTGGAGTGCGCGGAAGTGAAGCTGGAGGTGAGCGCCCCGGAGGGGCTGTGGGCCTGGGTGGACGTGGAGCTGATCCGGCAGGTGCTGATGGAGCTGGTGGCCAACGCCGCCGCGGCGGGCAGGCGGGTGAGGCTCAGCGTGGAGCGGCTGGGGGAGAACGCCGTGTTCACCGTGGAGGACGACGGGCCGGGGGTGGAGCCGGAGCGGCTGCAATACCTGTTTGACAGCGGGGGCCAGGCGGCGCCCGACTGGCGGCGCGGGGGCGTGGGGATTGCCGTGGCCCGGAAGGCGGCGCAGCTCCACGGCGGGACGGTGATCGCCGACTGTGCGCCGGGGCAGGGGCTGCGGGCGGTGGTGTCGATCCCCCTGGGGGAGCCCGGAGAGGGGCTGCTGCGGGAGCCCGGCGCGGACTGGGACCGGGGCGGCTTTGACGACGAGCTGGTGGCGCTGAGCAAGCTGCTGCCCGCCTGGGTCTTTGGGCCGGAGCCCGGCGGAGACGAGCGTTTGAAATGAAACCCATGCGGAGAGGCGCGCCTTCGGCGCGTTTCTTTTTGCCGTCAGGCGGAGAAGCCCGCAAGAAGGGGGCCCCGCAAAGCCGGTGTATGGCTTTGTGGGGAGAGGAAAGACGGCGGAACGAGCGAGCTTTCGCCTTTAGGCGGAGGTGAGGGATGTGGAGTCCGCCTTGACGACGTTGGCTACCGCCGCCAGCACCTCGCCGTGGGTCTGGTCAAACAGGTGGGTATAGATGCGCTGGGTGATGCCGGGGCTGGCGTGGCCCATGGCCCGGCTGATCTGGTACATGGGCACCCGGGCGCTGTTGGCCATGCTGGCGAAGGTGTGGCGCAGGCCGTGAAAGGTGATGGGCGGCAGGCGGTGCTCCCGCACAAAGGCGGCCAGGGAGGAGGACAGCGCACTGGGACGGATGGGGCGGCCATCCATCCCCAGCAGCAGGAAATCGTCGGGGGAGCAGGGGAGGCCCTCCTGGCGGCGCTGGGTGCGCAGGGCGCGCAGGAGCTCCATCAGCTCGCCCAGGGCGGCGATGGACAGGGTGCGGCAGCTGCCTGCGGTTTTGGGGGGCTTTTCCACCACCCGGGCCCCCGCGGCGGTGCGCACCCAGCGCACCGAGAGCTGGCCGGATTGAAGGTCCACATCCCGCCAGCGCAGGCCCAGGAGCTCGCCCCGGCGCAGGCCCAGGAAGCAGGCCAGCCGGACGGGCACCTCCAGGGAGGTGCCGTCCACCGCCTGGAGAAGCCGGGCCAGCCGGGCGGGGGTGTAGTAGACCGCCTCCGGCTCGGTGGGCCGGGGCGGGGTGGCCCGCTGGATGGGGTTGAGGGGGACGACCCCCTGGCGGAAGGCGGACTTCAGGGCGGTGTGGAGCAGGATGTGGTGCTTGCGGATTGTGTTGGGGGACAGGCCCTTTTCGTCCGACAGCCATTGGTAGTAGCCGTTTACCAGCTGGGGGGACAGGTCGGACAGCCGCACCCGGCCCAGGGCCGGGACGATGTGCTTGCGGATGATGCTGCTGTAGCCGCTGACGGTGGTATCTGCCCGGAAGGGCTCGATATCCCGCTCCATCCAAAGCTCCAGCCAGCGCTCCAGGGTGACGCCGGCGCCGACGGGAGGGGCGCAGGGAGGCAACGGAAAGCCTACCGCGGGAACGGGGGGGATGGGACGCAGAACCATGCGGCCGCTGCGGGGGGTGGTGTGTGACATGGTAACAGCTCCTTTTTCTCTGTTTTGCGGCGGGCCGCAGGGTCCCCGGTGACGCCGCGTTATGATGGGATCTCTTGATTATAGAACGCAGGGAAGGGGGAGGGGAAGAGAAAAGGGCTTCCCTCTTGACTTTTCCCCCGTTTGGCAATACAATAATGTGCACCTCTTTAGGATGTGGAGAAATCCTCATTTTAAAATATATAAAGGATGGATAGACATGGCACAGGACAAAAGCAAGCAGGTCAGCCAGATCACCGACATGGATGTGGATTTTGCCCAGTGGTACACCGACGTGTGCAAGAAGGCGGAGCTGATCGACTATTCCAGCATCAAGGGCATGTTCATCTACCGGCCCTACGGCTACGCCATCTGGGAGAACTTCCAGCGCGTGCTGGACGGGATGTTCAAGGAGACGGGCCATGAAAATGTCTACCTGCCCATGCTCATCCCCGAGTCCCTGCTGCAAAAGGAAAAGGACCATGTGGAGGGCTTTGCCCCCGAGTGCGCCTGGGTCACCTGCGGCGGCAGCGAGAAGCTGGAGGAGCGTATGTGCATCCGCCCCACCTCCGAGACGCTGTTCTGCGAGCACTATAAGAATGTGATCCACTCCCACCGGGATCTGCCCAAGCTGTATAACCAGTGGACCTCCGTGCTGCGCTGGGAGAAGACCTCCCGCCCCTTCCTGCGCCACCGGGAATTTTTGTGGCAGGAGGGCCACACCATGCACGCCACCGCCGAGGAGGCCGTCCAGGAGACCGAGCGGATGCTGAACATCTACGCCGACTTCTGCGAGCATTACCTGGCCATGCCGGTGGTGAAGGGCCGCAAGACGGAGAAGGAGAAGTTCTCCGGGGCCGAGGCCACCTATGCCGTTGAGTGCATGATGCACGATAAGAAGGCCCTTCAGGCGGGCACTTCCCACTACTTCGGGGACGGCTTCGCCCGGGCCTTTGATATCACCTTCGCGGGGAAGGACAACCTGCCCCACCACCCCTTCCAGACCTCCTGGGGGGTGTCCACCCGGCTGATCGGCGGGGTGATCATGACCCATGGCGATAATAACGGACTGGTTCTGCCCCCCAAGGTGGCCCCCGTCCAGGTCATTGTCATCCCCGTGGCCCAGCACAAGGAGGGCGTCGTCGCCGCAAACGAGGCGGTGATGGAGCGGCTGAGGAAGGCGGGCTTCCGGGTGAAGATGGACGCCTCCGACAACTCCCCCGGCTGGAAGTTCGCCGAGTACGAGATGAAGGGCGTGCCCCTGCGCCTGGAGCTGGGCCCCAAGGACATGGAGAAGAACCAGTGCGTACTGGTCCGCCGGGACAGCGGGGAGAAGTCCTTCGTGTCCCTGGACGGCATTGAGGACACCGTGGCCCGGATGCTGGAGGATATCCACCAGGGCCTGTACGCCAAGGCGAAAAAGAACCTGGAGGACAATACCTACTCCTGCGCCACTCTGGAGGAGGTAGGGGAGAAGATGGCCTCCCGGGGCGGCTTCGCCAAGACCATGTGGTGCGGCGACCTGGCGTGCGAGGTGCGGATGAAGGAGGAGGCGGGGGTGTCCTCCCGGTGCATCCCCTTCCAGCAGGAGAAGCTGGGCGACGTGTGCGCCTGCTGCGGCAAGAGCGCCAAGCACATGGTCTACTGGGGCGTGGCGTATTAAAGGATAAAGGGAATATTTTGAATGGGGCCAAAGCCCGGCGAAAGCGGGCGTGGGCTCCGAAGGGCTTTAAACGCCGTCCTGCCTAGGCAGGACGGCGTTTGGCAATGTTGCACAGACGGCTTTTTGCCAAAAGGGCGAAAACCGTGAAAAAACTTTGCCTTCCGGGCAAAAAAGTGCTTGACTTTCTGTGCGCCCCTGTTGTACAATAGTCAAGCGCCTGTAAAGGCGCACTGCGATGATGCGGGAGATTGCTCGCCTGGCGAGGTAACTTCCGCGGAGTATGTCCGTAAGATCGGGCGGCTGAGAGGCTCATTCCACGGCGTATATCGCCCTGGGTGGGTAGAACCGGCCTGCTTTGCGCCGGTTTTATTCATGCCGGGGAGTGATACGCACGGAAACGTGGACTGAATCGCTCTCACCGTACGAAGCAAGGAACGCCCGAGCCGCCGTGAGCAGGCGGGGCGTGCCCAGAGGACGAAGCTCGAAACGTCAACTTCGTATGTCAAGGAGGAAACACAATGGCAGCAAAAGAAATGATCCGCATCCGGCTGAAGGCCTATGACCACCAGCTCATCGACCAGGCCGCCGAGAAGATCGTGGACACCGCCAAGCGCAGCGGCTCCGCCGTCTCCGGCCCCATCCCCCTGCCCACCAAGAAGGAAGTGGTCACCATCCTGCGCTCCCCCCACAAGTACAAGGACTCCCGGGAGCAGTTCGAGCGCCGCACCCACAAGCGGCTGATCGACGTGGTGAAGCCCTCCCCCAAGACGGTGGAGGCGCTGATGAGCCTGGAGCTTCCCGCCGGCGTGGAGATCGAGATCAAGCTCTGAGCGTCCAAGCCGTCGTGAGCAGCGCGGATGGACCGAAGCGAGGGCAAAAGCCCAAGGAGGGCCGGCGGCCCGGATGGGTTTTGCCCGAGTCGGAGGGAAGCCGCGCGTCGCGAACAGGCGAGGCGTGACAACAGCGGGCGGTGGAACGGGGCCGGAATGTACGCCTCTCGCAGTCCCCGCCGCCAACCAAGTGAGTACCGCAGTCCGCCGCGTTTTGAGGCGGACGGGTCAAGTTGAAAAACCAATGGGAGCCCAATGCCCACGTTTTTCAACCAATAACCTAATCAAGGAGGAATACACATGGAAAAGGCCATCATCGGCAAGAAGGTGGGTATGACCCAGATCTTCGACGAAGCCGGTAAGGTCATCCCGGTCACCGTCATCCAGGCGGGCCCCTGCACCGTGGTGCAGAAGAAGACCGAGGAAAAGGACGGCTACACCGCCGTCCAGCTGGGATTTGAAGAGGTCCCGGAGAAGCGGCTGAGCAAGCCCGAGGCGGGCCACAGCAAGAAGGCCGGCAAGTGCCTGCGGGTGCTCAAGGAGTTCAAGCTGGACAAGGCCGCCGAGCTCAACGTGGGCGACCAGCTCACCGCCACCGTGTTCGCCCCCGGCGACCGGGTGGACGTCACCGGCATCAGCAAGGGCCACGGCTACCAGGGCGCTGTCAAGCGCTGCGGCGGCCATGTGCAGAAGAACAGCCACGGCGGCGGCCCCGTCCACCGCCACTCCGGCTCCATGGGCTCCAGCACCGACCCCTCCCGTATCTTTAAGGGGCACAACGGCGCGGGCCAGATGGGTAACGAGCAGGTCACCGTCATGAACCTGGACGTGGTCCAGGTGGATGAGGAGCTGGGCGTCATCGCCGTGCGCGGCGCGGTGCCCGGTCCCCGCGGCGGCGTGGTGGCCCTGCGCTCCAGCGCCAAGAAGCTGGCCGTGAAGCACACCGCCGAGGCCGCCGGGCGCGTCAATCCCCAGAAGCAGTCCGCCCGTGTCAACCCGCAGAAGGCCTCTGCGCGTAACAAGTGAGAAAGGAGAGAATGACAAATGCCTAAAGCGAACCTTTATGATATGGCCGGTAAGCAGATCGGCGAGGTCGAGCTCTCCGAGGCCGTCTTCGGCATCGAGCCCAACCAGTCCGTGGTGCACGACGTGGTCAAGAACCACCTGGCCAACT
>CAPOAR010000062.1:0-19839 GCA_948670295.1 uncultured Oscillospiraceae bacterium
CCCGGCCACAAATTTCCACAGGCTTCCAGCCCTTTCCCCGCCCGGCCCCGTTATCCGTCCCCATTCAGCCGCGCGTAACAGGTTTTTCCCGCCTCCGTCCTGGGGATGTCCTCCACCGGGCAGACCCGGAACGCCCCCCGGGGGAGACGGGTCTGCGCCGCCAGGTAGTCCGCCGCCCCTTCCGCCGCCTCCCCCGAGGGAGGGCTTACATAGACGCTGAGCAGGCCGTCCCGGCCCACGCAGGCGAACTGCGCCCCGGGGAACCGGCCGCACAGCAGCCGCTCCGCCCCGTCCAGGCTCACCCGGCTGCCATAGAGCTTGACAAACCGCTTTTTGCGCCCCACGATGTAATAGATCCCGTCGGCGTCCCGCCGGGCCAGATCCCCCGTGCGCAAAACGCCGCCCCACTCGTCGCCCCGGCCCAGGTCCTGCGCCGTCCGTGCGTACCCCATGGCCACGTTCTCCCCCTGGTACACCAGCTCTCCCGACGCCTCCAGGCCGTCCAGCGCCCGTCCGTCCCCGTCCTCCAGCCAGAAGCGGCCCCCCGGTATGGGTATGCCCATGGCGCCGCACTTTTCCACCGCCCGCTCCGGCGGGAGGTAGCCCATCCTGGGCCCCGCCTCCGTCTGGCCGTACATGACGTAAAAGCGCCGTCCCGTCTCCGCCGCCCAGGCGGCGAACTCCCGGTGCAGCTCCGGCGGCAGCCTGCCCCCCGCCTGGGTCAGATACCGCAGCCGGGGCAGATCCATGGCCGCCGGCCCCAGCCTTTGGAGCATCTGATAGGTGTAGGGCACCCCCGCCAGGGAGGTGGCCCCCTCTCCGGCGGCCGTCTCCCAGAAGCCGCGCTCCAAAATCCCCCGCCGCGTGAGCAGCAGCGGCGCCCCCGCCTGGGCGTGGCTGTTGACGATGGACATGCCGTAGGAGTAGCTCATGGGCAGCGTGGTGATGGGCCGCTCCTCCGGGGTGAGCTCCAGATACTCCGCGATGGCCCGGGCGTTGGACTGGAGGTTTTTCCCGCTCAGCCGCACCAGCTTGGGGCTGCCGGTGCTGCCCGAGGTGGCCAGCAGCAGCGCCAGCTCCCAGTGGAGCGCCGGGCCCCGCCCTCCGGCGGCCAGCAGCACCCGGTCCCTCAGCTCCAGCACAGGGGCGGCCTGGGGCAGCTGCGCCCTGCTCTGGGCGGGAAGGTCCCGGGGGACCAGGTAAAACGCCGGGCGGTATACCTCCGCCAGCCCCCGCAGCAGCTGCGGCGAGGTGTGCGCGTCCAGCAGCAGCGGCACCGCCCCGCACAGCAGGCAGCCCAGATAGCCCAGCAGGGTCCCGGCGGTGTTTTCGCACAGCACAAACACCAGCTCCCGGCGGCAGCCCGCCCGCGCCAGCCCCTCCCCCGCCGCGAACAGCTCGCCGCACAGCACCCGCCCGCCCCCATCCTCGACGGCCAGCAGCTCCTCCGGGCCGCGCTCCCGGAGACCGAACAGCTCCATCCCTTCCCCTCCTATCCGATGACGCGGGACAGCTCGGCAATCAGATCCCGCCCGTCCCAAACGGTGTCCATCTCCAGCGCCTGCCCCGCCGGGACCACCCGGGTGACGCCCCGGGCCCCCCGCGCCGCCAAAAAGGCGGCGGTCTCCGCCGGGTCCACCCCGACGCACACCACAGTCTGCGCCCTGTCGTCCAAAAGGGCCGGAAGCTGGTCCAGCGTGCCGATCTCCCGCTCCCAGAACAGCCCAAAGCTCCCCCTGGGCGGGAGGTTTTCCCCCGGCGGGCCGCTCAGCCGGGCGGTCCATACCAGATTCCCGCCTTACCGCTCCAGCCCCTCCACGCCGGGACCCGCCATGGCCCGGCGGCAGAAGCGTTCAATCTTGCGCGCGGCCTGGAACGCCTCCAGGCAATAGCGCCCCTCCGCCTCCCGGGCCACCGCCTCCCACCAGCGGCGGCGCGCCCCGGCCTCCCCGCCGTCCGCCAGCCATACCGCCAGCTGCGGGCTGGAGCAGGCGTTCTGGTCCATCACATACGCGTCGTTATAAAAGCGCCGGGCCAGATCCCCCAGCTCCTCTTCCCCCAGCCCCGCCACGTACGCCTGGCTGAGCAGGGCCAGCGACCACCGGTCCGGGAAGGCCAGATCCACCGCCCAGGGGGGCATGGGGATGCGCCGCATGGCGGCCACCGTGGCGTCCCCGCCCCACACCACCCTGCCCGCGCACCGGGAGAGCAGCGCGGCGGTGCGCCCGTCGTCCCTGGGATAGGACACGAAGGAGCTGCGCGCCTTCACCGCCGCGAACTCCGGCCGGTCCAGCACCTCCCCCACCCACCGGCACAGCAGCTCCTCCCCCTCCCCCCGCCGGGTGGACAGCCGCACGATGTTGGCGTTGCCCGCCAGCAGGCCGATGGCGTAGGTGTAGGCGAACATGGCCGGCACGTTGGAGGGGGCCGCATGGAAAATAAGCCCCCGCCCCAGCCGGGGCCGGGGGCTTTTGTGGCGCTCCCGCAGCCGCTCCAGGCGGGCCCGGCGGCACCAGAACCCAAAGGCGGCCAGCTCCTCCCGCCGGGCGCAGCCCTGGCGCACCGCGGCGGACAGCGCCGTTAAAAACTCCACAGCCAGCGGGTGGAAGGGCTCCCACGGCTGGGCCGAGGGCCGCGCCGTCCCCGCCAGCACCGCCATATCATCCCTCATAGGTATCGCTGCACCCCCTGACCTCCGCCCTGGGCGCCCGGCCCGTCACGGTGAAATACTTCCCCAGCCGCCCGCAGGGGCAGTCGTCCTCCCCCAGCAGCACGCCCACATCCTCCGTCAGAACGGCGTGTCCCGGATAGGACCGGGGCAGCAGGGACAGGCTCTCGATCACCCCCGGCTCGCCCACGGCGCACACCCCGTAGTCCTTGGGGCGGCGGACGATCACATCGGACCAGACGCTGGCGTGGAGGTGTCCCCAGGGGCACTCCATATACACGCCCCCGGTCTGCTCCGCCATGCCGTAATAGTCCAGCACCGCCTCCACCCCCAGGGCCCGGCGCGCCCGCTCCTTGAATTCCTCCCGGGATACCGCCTCCCCGGCCAGCTTCTTCCAGCCCCCGCCGTGGACCAGTATGGAGCCCGTCAGCTCCAGCCGCTCCCCCCGCGCCTCCAGCGCCCGGACCACATGCTTCCAGATGATATAGGTAAAGCCGAACAGCAGCAGGCGCTCTCCCTGCCGCCCGTCCAGGAACCGGCGCACCCCGTCCAGATCCAGCCCCATCTCCCCGTCCAGCGCATAGCACGTGCGCCCCCCGAGGATGGAAAAGCCCAGGATGCCCGCCCCCCGGGCGGAGAACATGGCCCGGTCCCGCAGCACGTTTCTGCTGTCCAGCACCAGAAAGGGCAGGCGCTTCTCCCCCAGGAAGCTGGCCCCGATGCGGTACAGCGCCCGCTGCTGCATGGCGGAGGTCTCCGCGTCCAGGAAGATGCGGGACACCTGCCCGCCGGTGGTGCCCGAGGAGGTGAGGGTTTTGAACACCTCCTCCGGGGGAACGCTGCGCAGCTCCAGCTCCTTGAACAGGGACACGGGCAGCATGGGCGCGTCCTCCGGCTCCAGCTCCCCTCCTGCCGCCGTCCCCAGCGCGTCCAGCAGCAGCCGGTATTCCGGGCACCGCTCCCGGTGGCGGCTGGTCAGGGCGGCCAGCTCCCTGCGGTACAGCGCCCGCTTTTCCTCCCTGGGCAGGGAGTAGGGCCCCAGGCCCATCAGCTCCTCCCGGGTCATCGCCCGCGTCCCCCTTCTCAAAGCATGTAACTCGCCCCGTGGCCCGGCCGGACGGTGAGGCCCCGGGGCAGTCCCTCCAAAAACGGTCTTGTCACCCGCCGGTAATCCTCCGGGCTTCCCCCCGGCAGGCGCAGGACGGTCTCCCCGCCGGGAAGCAGGTAGTCCCCGGAGAACAGCGTTTCCCCGTCCAAAAAAATACCGGCGCTCCCCGGCGTATGGCCGGGAAGGGGGACACAGCGTATCCTGTGTCCCCTCCAGCGGACGGTATAGGGCCGGATATAGACGGTATCCGCCCCCCGGCAGGCAAAGGGCGGATAGCGCACCCCCGGCTTCCCGTGGAATGCCAGGTAGAGCTCCATCACGGCGGACATGTTGAGCCGGGTATTGCCCAGGTTGGCGCTGCACGCCGCGGCGGCAATCGTCTTTGCCTCCGGCCAGCGCGCCCGCAGCGCCTCCAGCCCCGCCATGTGGTCGCAGTGCTCATGGGTCAGCACCACCAGCTCCGGCGTCCACCCCCGCTGCTCCAGCGCGGACAGCGGCCCCTCCGGGTCGTTGGGGTCCACCACCAGGCAGCCGCCCCCCTCCCCCACCAGGTAGCAGTTACTGCCTGAAAGGGGGTCGGTCCACACCGCCAGCTCCATCCCGGCCCGTCACAGCTCCACGCCGTACTTGGCCAGGATCTCCTTCCCCTTCTCGTAGGAGGAAAAATCCAGCAGGTCCGGCGTGCTGACGCTGATTCCAAAGGTCTCCTCCATGGCGCTCATCAAGTCCATGTGCCCCACCGAGTCCCACGCCTGGATGCCCCGGTATTTCAGGCCGGGCAGGCCGTCTGGCTGGAGATGGAACGTCTCCAGAAACAGCTTGTCGTACTTTTCCAAATTGGTCATGTGCTCTCCTCCTGCCTTGTCTGCGCCCCGACCGCGTCAAAAGGCGCAGTGGAAGCGCTTTTCAAATTCCTCCACCAGCGGCGCGCGGAAATCGGGGTGGGCGATGGCGATGAGATTCCTGGCCCGGGTGCGCAGGGTCTCCCCCTTCAGGTGGGCCGTGCCGTACTCGGTGACCGCGTAGTCCACGTCGCACCGGCAGGTGGTGACGGCGCTGCCGTGGTCCAGGAAGGGGACGATCTTGGACACCGTGCCCTTGGCCGCAGTGGCCGGGAAGGCCATGATGGACACGCCCCCCTTGGACGCCGACGCCCCCCGCACAAAGTCCACCTGGCCCCCGGTCCCGGAGATCTGCTTCAGGCCCACCGATTCGGAGGCCGCCTGGCCCATCAGGTCCATCTGCACGCAGGAGTTGATGGAGATCAGCTTGTCGTTCCGGGCGATGACGAAGGGGTCGTTCACATAGTCCACCGGCTGCATTTCCACGTCGGGGTTGTTGTTGACGAAGTCGTACAGCCGCTTGGTGCCCATCAGGAAGGTGACCACGAACTTGCCCGGCTTGAGGGTCTTTTTCGCGTTGGTGATGACCCCCGCCTCCGCCAGCTCCACCACCCCGTCGGAGAACATCTCGGAGTGGATGCCCAAATCCTTTTTGTCCTTGAGGAAGAGCAGCACCGCGTCGGGGATGGCGCCGATGCCCAGCTGGAGGGTGGCCCCGTCGGGGATCAGCGCGGCGCAGTTTTGGCCGATGGCCCGCTCCACATCGCCGATCCTGCCCTGGGGCAGCTCAAGGATGGGCTGCTCGTGCTCCACGAACACGTCGATGTCCTCCACCGGCAGCCGGGTGCCCCCGTAGGTATAGGGCATGGCGGGGTTTACCTGGGCAATGACCGTTTTGGCCGCCTTCACCGCCGCCAGGGTGTAGTCGCAGGACACCCCCAGCGACACCCTGCCCTCCCCGTCGGGCGGGGTCACGCTGACCATCGCCACGTCCACCGGCAGGGTGGTGTGGAACAGGCGGGGGATCTCGAAGAAAAAGCAGGGGGTGAAATCGCCCTGTCCGCTTTCCACCGCCCTGCGGGTGGAGCTGCCCACAAACAGGGAGTTGTGTCGGAAATGCCCGGCATTTTCGGGCAGGCAGTAGGCCCCCTTGCCCATGGCCACCATATGGACGATCTCCACATCCCGGTAGGCTGCGGCGTTCTCCACCAGCTTGTCCACCAAGTATACCGGCTCGCCGCAGGCGTGCTCCAGCACCACCCGGTCGCCGGACCTGATCCTGCCCACCGCCTCCGCCGCCGTCGCCATATGGCTGTGATAATATTCCTTCCAATCCATCGTGTTCACTCGCTTTCTCACAAATTCCCGCCCCTTATCGAAAGGCCAGGCACAGCTCCAGCTCCGCCGCCAGCTCCCCCTGGACCGACACCCGCCCCCGGCACGCGGCCCAGCCCAGCTCGGGCCGCTCCTCCGTCACGGCGGCGTATATCTCCAGCGTCTCCCCCGGCAGCACCCTGCGGCGGAAGACGGCCCTTCGGATGCCGGCCAGCAGGGGCAGCTTCCCCCCATAGCGCCCTCCGGCCATCAGCGCCACGGCCGCCGCCTGGGCGGCCGCCTCCGCCAGGTACACCCCGGGCAGCACCGGCCCCCCGGGGAAATGTCCCTGAAACGCGGGCAGCCCGGGGGCGGCGAAAAAGACCGCCTCCGCCTCTTCCCCGGCAATCAGGCGGCTCACCTCGTCGATAAACAGCATGGGGGGGCGGTGGGGCAGCAGAGCCTGCACCTGCTCCCCGGTCAGCCGCGCCGCCTCCCGCCCCCCGGCGGACAGCAGCGCCTCCAGCCGCTGTTTTGCGGGGAGCAGGTCCTCCCAGCCGCCCAGCCGCACCTGCCTGCCCGGCGGGACGGTCAGGCCGTCTCCCCCGGCGCACCGGCTGGGACAGCCGCACACCACCAGCGCCCCGGCGTACGCCGCCCCCGCCTGGGCCGGCACCAGCTCCGCCTGGGGCAGCAGGGAGGCCAGCTTGTTCACCACCGCCACCCGGTCGTACCGGGGATTGCAGCCCCCGCAGTAGCGCACGCCGATCCGCTGTTTATCCCCCATGCCGCCGCCTCAAAATCTCCCGGGCCTGGTCCAGCAGCTCCCGGCTGGTCTCCTGCACCAGCGCCACCTCACGCACCTCCGGCACCCGTTCCACCACCTCGGCGCGGATCAGCTCCTCGGTGGTCAGGCCGGCGGCGGGGCAGCCGGAGCATTTCCCCAGCAGGCGGAAGCGCAGCACGCCGTCCTCCAGCCCAAGCACCTCCATATCCCCGCCGTGGCCGCGCAGAAGGGGGCGTACATGTTGGTCCAGCACCCGCTCGATTTCCTCGTACATCTCAGGGCCTCCTTTTCAAAAAGCGTGGGGACGGCGGTGCGCCGCCCCCACGGTTCAGCCGCACCCGGTCAGGCTCACTCCTGGATGTGGGCGATGGCCCGGGCCAGCTTCTTCTTATGGGCCAGATTTCCCTGCCGGGAGATCATGATGCGCTGGGCCTGGGGCGAGCCCGCGCCGTGCATGGACTCGGTGCGGTAGCCCACCGCGGCGGCGCCCAGGGACAGATTCTCGATGAGCCGCAGAATGCGCAGGCGGTTCTCGGTGGACGCCTCGTTCACGCCCCGCAGGTACTTGTCGATGACGGGGCCCAGCTTGGCGTCCCGGAAGTCCCGCTCGGAGGGGGCGGTAACCATCAGGCCGCCGGCAATATCCTCCGCCAGCCGGACGATCTCATAGGGGAAGCGGGTGACGTTCTGCTTGCAGACGTTGGCCAGCAGCAGGTCGATCATATAGTTGCCGCTCTGGGTGGGATGCCCCTCCGAGGAGCAGGCGATGCCGCAGCAGTACAGCGTCTCGTTGAGGTGGGTCATCTCAATGAGCTTGTCCTTGATGTGGCTGGCCTTGGCCGCGCCGTTGTAGTCGGCGGCCACCGCCGCCGCGCCGATGAGCACGTCGCCCACGCCCACCTTGCACCCGCCGTAGCTCTGGCGGTGGTAGCCGGCAAAGCGCTCCACCAGCATGCCGGCAAACTCCGTCTCCCCGTTGAGGAAGATGCGCTCGTTGGGGACAAACACGTGGTCGAACACGGTGAGGGCCTCCACGCCGCCGAACTCGCTGTTGCCCACGTCCATCTCGCCGCCCTCCCGCTTGCGGGTGTCGCAGCTCTGCCGCCCGATGATCATGAACAGCCCCTTGGCGTCCAGCGGCACGGCAAAGGAGATGGCATAATCCCTGTCGTCGGGGCCCATGGACTGGGTGGGCATGACAATGACCTCGTGGCTGTTGATGATGCCGGTCTGGTGCGCCTTGGCGCCGCATACCACCACGCCGTCCTCCCGGCGCTCCACCACCCGCAGGAACAGGTCGGGGTCAGCCTGGGCGTGGGGGGGCTTGGAGCGGTCCCCCTTGGTGTCGGTCATGGCCCCGTCCACCGTCAGGTCGTTCTCCTGACAGTACAGCATAAACTTTTTGAAGTTCTCGTGGTAGTGGGTGCCGTACTTCTGGTCGATCTCATAGGTGGTGGAATACTCGGCGTTGAACGCATCCATCCCCACGCAGCGCTGGAAGCAGGCGGCCGTCTTCTGGCCCAGCAGGCGCTGCATCTTCACCTTATTGCGCAGATCCTCGGTGGAGCGGTGGATGTGGGTGAAGCGGTTGATGCGCCCGCCGGTCTCGGGGGAGACGGCGGTCATCAGCTCCTGGTACTCGGGCATCTGGGCCAGGTCGTAGGTCATGCGCACGGAGTTGAGGGAGGGGCGGAGGATGGGGTCGTCCACCGGGTTTTCCACCTTCTCGCCGAACATATAGATCTCCATCGGAATTTTGCGGATGCTTTCAATGTATTGCTCGCCGGTCATGAGTGCCATAATAGATAACTTCCTTTCAAGCGTGAAATATGTACGGTCAAATACTAATGACCATGTGGGAGATGGTAAAGGTCAGGACGATGAACGCCGTCAGGAAACCGCCCAGCCAAACCGAGCCGGTCTTTTTGGCGCAGATCCGGCTCATCACAGCCGTGATGGGCAGGATGAACAGCAGACTAAAGAGCATGATGCCGGCCAGGGCCGTGGGGAAGGACATCCCGACGGCGGAGACCCACTGTGCGGAGGTAGTGCCGGGGATATACTGGATGCCCCGCACGCCGGTGGCGAACAGCGTGCCATAGTCGTAGGCGAACATCACCGCCAGGCCGCCGCAGGATACCAGGGCGATCAAGAGGTAGTTGACCCAGGCGGGGGCGTTGTTGATGCGGGTCAGGGAGTTGTAGATGACCCCCACCAGCAGGAAGAACAGCAGCCACACCGGCAGGTACTTGAAGAAGGCCACCCAGTGCTCCGCGTTCATGGGCATGATGTTGAACTTGAAGAAGGAGAAGCAGGTGCCTGTGACGGCGTGGCAGAGGTAGACCGCCGCATACACACCCAGGAAGGAAACCGCTGCCAGCAGAAAACTCTTGAGGATCTGGACCACCGGCAGCTTCAGCCCGGTATTCTCAAAGCCGAAGCCGCTCTTCTTTGCGATGAAGAAGAACACCAGCAGGTAGAGGGCCAGGAAGATCACACCCATCACGCAGTTGAACAGCATAAGCGAGTTCATGGGGGCCATATTGAAGAAGCTGTTGGGCATAAACTTGGTCAAAAACTTGAACCACTGGGGCTGCATATAGTAGGGGTATCCGATCAGCCAGTAATAGAGCAGGGGCGCGGGCAGCAGGAAGATAATGTACAAAACGACATACTTGAGAACGCCTTTCCCGTCCCCTACGGTGGTCATGGACTCGGCCTCTGGCCGAACGATGGTGGCGAAGAAAGGCAGGTGGAGCAGGGTCAGGGCCAGGGCCACGAAGGCCACCAGGGTTGCGGCAAGGCCCAGGAGGCCGCAGGCTGCCCGTCCGTGCCAGACCTGCTCGGCAGGATCAATGGAAGCCTGACCACCCCGGAGGGTGATGTCAAAGAAGTCGATGCCATAGCTGATGGCGGTCTCGTCATAATAGGTGTCGGAGTGGGTGCCGTCAAAGCTGTAGGCCGCCCGGATGGGCTTCATGGTCAGCGCGGCGCTGGCAGCAGCAGCCACGGCCTCGTCGCGGCTCAAGGGAGCAGCGGCAGTGTCGCCGTACATGAAGTAGGTGCCGGAGGGCACGTTGGTCGCCCCGCCGGTGCCGGCCGCAAACTTGAAGCTGGTGGTGTACTCACGGGAATCCTGCACGCCCCAAAGCAGGCCGGAGAACTCGTCATAATAGCCTTGGATGGTGCAGATGTTCACCGGAGCGGCAAAAAGGGGAAACAAGGCATTTTCGGGGGTGACCCCATTGTAGGTCAGGTCGTTGATGTTCCGGGTATTGTAGTTATAGCCAGTGAGCACCAGGGAACCAGGAAGAACAATCCCTGAGCCCATGGCGGCCATGTATGCGGTGCCGGCGGCGGCAGCGTCGTCCTGTCCGGCGGCCTGGGCCTCGGCGAGGGCGGCGTTATACACATTCTGCCATTTGGCGTAGGCCAGATAGGCTCCTTCCTGGATTGCGGCGGTGCCCATGGAGTGGCCCAGCATACCCACCTTCGTCAGATCCACAAAGTCATACTTGGCCAGCTCCTGGAGGGCGGAGTAGCTGCCCAGGTCGGGGGCGTAATCCACCACGCCGCCCATCTCCACCTGGGAGTATCCCTCCGGCGGCAGGCTGGAATCACCGTGGCCGTACATATCCAGGGCCAGGACAACATAGCCCCGGCGTGAAAGCTCAATGGCGTTAGGCTCCATTGCGTCCAGGGACGCGGTGTAACCGTGGCAGAGGACGATGGCCGGAGCAGGGGCGGAGGCCGTGGCGGTCTCAGGGATGTAAAGCTTGGCGTGGCTCTCCGCCCCCACATCGGTGGTGAAGGTGATATCCTGGGTCTTCACCGAGCCTGCGCTGGTGGCGATGCTGCGGCCCACGACCGAGGTGACGACCATTACCAGCAGCGCCGCGATCAGGACGATGGCCGAGATGCGGATCCCGCCCTTTTTCAATAAAGTCTGCTGCATGATTCTCTCCTTTCTGCCCCCGTTGCCGCCGGGAGCGCGCAAACAGTTCGGGCCGGCCCCGCTTACAGGCGGGAGAGGAAGTCCCGCACCTTGTTGTCAAAGCGGAAGGTCTCCAGGATGCCGGCCATATGGCCTAGGTCGCTGTCAATGGGGTAGCACTCCGCCTGACCACCCAGCCAGACGATACGGTCTGCCACCCACTGCACAAATTGCCAGGGATGGAGCACGTCCAGCCGGGAGGGGATGGCCAGCACCTTGGCCTTGATGCGTCCCAGCGCCGCGTCCAGATCGCCGCCGTAGGGCCGGGACACATCAAAATTCAGACACATCCGGCAGGTATACAGCCAGTGGTTCAGATCCACCACGGGCACGGAGGCCTCTACCACGGTATCCAGTTTGTCCTCAAAGGTGGCCTGGCCCAGCACGCTCTCATAGCAGGCGGTGTCGGCGGTTGTATCCCGCTTGTAGGTCCGCTCGTAGTAGCCAGCCTGGAAGGCGGCCACATTCATCATTTCCAGACATAGCCGGAGTGTGTCGTTAGGCTGTTTGGGCTGGTCGTAATAGTTGCCGCCGTTGAACTTAGGATCAATCTTGGCGGCTTTTATGGCAAACTGCAACGGGTTGAACCCGCCCCAGACCGGCAGCTTAGGCGTACCTATAACGGGGATAATTGCGTCCATCATGTCAGGATAGGCAACCGCCCACTGCCACGAGGTCATGGCCCCAAAAGAGGGTCCCATGACGGCCTTCAGGTGCTTTACACCCAACTGATCCAGCAGGTACTTCTGGGTATTCACCACATCCAGCACCTCGGGTACCGGGAAGTCCAGGGCATAGGGCTTGCCTGTCTCGGGGTTCGCCGTCATGGGGCCTGTGGTAATGACAGCGGGATTCTTGGCCCCCACGTTGCAAAGGTTGTCAGCACACACCACAAAATATTTGTCGGTGTCCACCGCCTTACCCGGGCCAATCAGGGCATCCCAGAATCCGGGCAGGGGGTCGGTATCATTATACCGGCCGCAGCAGTGGCTGCTGGCGGAGAAATAGTGGGCTATTAGGATAGCGTTGTTGCCCGCCTCGTTCAGCGTACCGTAAGTCTCATAGCCCAGGCGCACTGGGAGGGTTCGCCCACAGGTAAAAGTGAACTGGGGGATCTCAAAGGCCTGCTTGACACTTTTCAGGCTCATGGGAACGCACTCCTTTCTTTACATTTGTCCAAATTCAGATAATGCCCGCCATGGTCATGATAATGCACAAGATGGTAAGGAAAATGGGCATAATGACGGTCAGAGGGAACACGTGCTTATAGGAGTCTTTTGCAGTTACTCCACATACGGAGCACATCAGGATGAAGGTAGAGCAGTGGGGCAGGGTATCCAAGCCGCAGCAGGCGATAGTCATCAGGCGATGGAATGCCTCGGGGTTGACTCCCTGGGCCAGATAGGAGGGCAGCATGGAATCGGCGAAGATTTGCAGCCCGCCTAGGGCGGTGCCAGTGATTCCGGCCACCACGTTGACGGCCACAGAAGCGGATACATAGGGGTTGAACATATCGGACAGACCCATGGCGAAGTCCACGAAATACTGGAAGCCGGGGGCAGCCTGTACCACGCCGGCAAAGCCCATCACACCGCCGGTAAGCAGCAGGGCAGAGGTGCAGGAAGACCACATACCGTTGGTGAAGGTCTTGAGCACGCTATGCCTTTTCTCAGCGCCAAAGAACGCCTTGGGATTGAGGGCAACAGAGGCCAGAATGGCCACACACAGGGAGGTGAGGATACTGTCGGTGGCGCTCATGATGTTCTTCAGCAGAATCATGACCACAACCACAATGAGCAGGGGGATGATGGATGACCAGAAGGGAGGCAGGTCTTTTTCATCCTCCTCAATCTCAGCGTCGGAGCCGGACACCACGTAGCCTATGCCCAGGGCGGTCTGCCGCTTGGCCTGCCAGGTAACGTACACACCGGCGATGGCAATGCCCACAATACAGGCGATAATGCCCATGACAGGAGCGGAAAAGGCTGTCACGCCCAGGCCGTATTCAGGGCGGGCCAGCAGAGCATTCGTAGATGTGGGGTTGCCTGGCAGGCACAGGCACAGCGTCACAGAGGCGCACAGCACAATGCCAGGCAGCAGGTTCTTGGTGATATTGGCCTTCCGGAACAGGGGGGCGGCTACGGGATAAACGGCGAACACGATAACAAAAGCGGACACGCCGCCCATGGCCATCAGCAGGGTGATAAGCAAGGCTCCCAGGGGGGCCCACTTGGTGCCGAAAATCTTAAAGAGCACCTTGGCTACGCTCTCGGCGGAGCCGGTGACCTTTAGGAACTCGCCGTAAGCGGCCGCCAGACCAAACAGCATAAAGTAGCTGCCCGCGAAGTTTTTAAAGCCGGTAGCGTACCCGCCGGCGAATGTCTCCCAAAAGGGGAGCATGTTAGTGACGATGACCACCAGTGAGGCAATGAGCGAGGCGATAAAAGCATTGACGCCTCGATAGCTCAGAAAAATCAGGCTGGCGATGGCCAAAAGCAGGCCGATGACACCGATGATTTCCAAAACAATTTCCTCCATTTCTTCAACAAAAATTTTCTCTTGTGGGGAGTGACTCGTGCGGCGGCATTTATTTAGCTATAATGCTTTTCTCCTCTCTTCTTTGATAAAATGCGGGCCCGCCGGACTGCCGCAGCCGCCGGTGCAGAAAAAGTATATGCAGCTTTTTCTGTGCGCCACCTTTGGCCGTTCAGCCCTTCAACAAGGCCATTATATGGGCAGAAAACGCCAAAGTAAATACGTTTTACCCATTTTCATGGCCTTGAACAAAACATTCCGCCCCTTTTTGTGCACAATTTTTATGCAATTATCGCCGGTTTTCTCCGTATTTTTTCAACAGAATATTCAAACAGAGAAGTGCCCGGCCCCCTTGTTGCAAATTCGCAGCAAAGGGGCCGGGCACGTTCACCCTGTTTTCCAGTTATTTTCAGGATATTCCTGAGTTCGCCAAAAAAAGTTTGGATTGTTGCTATTTTGCATCTAGATTCATTTTTGCAACACGACTAATTTTCCCGCTCCTCCAGCTTTTTCCGCTTGCGCACATAGGTGGACGGGTCCATGCTCAGGCTCCTGGCCGCGTCCCGCACGTTTCCATGCTGCCGGTAGGCGTTTCGGATGTATTTCAGCTCCAAATCCTCCACAACGCGGCGCAGGTCCACCGGCCCGGGAAGCTCCCCCTCCCCGTGCCTCAGCTTGCCCTCGGTGCAGATGGGCAGGTCCTGGGGCTCAATGATGTCGCCGGAGCACAGGATCATGGCGGACTCCACCACGTTGCGCAGCTCCCGCAGGTTCCCGGGCCAGGCATAGCTCTTCAAGGTCAGCAGCGCCATGTGGCTGAAGCGCTTCCTCTGGCGGTGCTTTTTGTTCAGCCCAATACAGATCTCCTCAATCAGCGGAAGGATATCCTCCCGCCGCTGCCGCAGGGGGAGCATCTGGATGGGGAGCACATTAAGCCCATAGTACAGCTCCTCCCGGAACTTCT
Organism: uncultured Oscillospiraceae bacterium; assembly: GCA_948670295.1. Classification (GTDB taxonomy): domain Bacteria; phylum Bacillota; class Clostridia; order Oscillospirales; family Oscillospiraceae; genus Enterenecus. The sequence continues at coordinate 14,213 of CAPOAR010000062.1, forward strand.
TCCCGTCCACCAGCGCCTTCAGATCCTGGGTGGTGCTGGCGATCACCCGGATATCCACAGGATAGGGCTTGCCGTCCCCCACCCGGGTCACAATGCCCGAGCGCAGCAGCCGTACCAGCCGGATCTGGAGCTTGGGCGGAAGCTCCCCCACCTCCTGGAGCAGGATGGTGCCCCCGCTGGCCAGCTCCAGCAGGCCCATGGTGCCGGACTTGGCCTGCGGGCTGGGGGCGCTGCCGAACAGCTCGAATTCCAGCTCCTCCTCGGAGTAGGCCGAGCAGTTCACCTCAATAAATTTCCCCTTCTTCCGGCGGCCCTTGGAGGCGATATAGCGGGCGAAATCCTGCTTGCCCGTACCGGTCTCCCCCTCCAGCAGAATGGGTATGTCCAGCTCCGCCGCCTTGTCCGCCACCCGCAGCACCGCCTGCATGGCCGGGTCCTGGGCCACCAGCTTGGGCGCCCGCCCCACCTTGCGGCGCAGGATCTCCAGCTCGCTGTAATATTGCAGGTTGCGGGCCCAGCTCTCCTCCAGCTCCTTTTGCAGGGAGTTGAGCTCGGTGATATCCCGCACGTTGGTGACCACCATGGCCACCTGGCCGTCCTCGTCGAAAATAGGCGTGCTGGTGATGATGGCGTGCTTCCCCGTCTTGAACACCTGCTCCAGCGTCACCGGCTCCCGCCTTTCCAGCGCGGCCAGCGTCCCTGACTGGGAGATGATCTGGTCCTCCACCAGCTCGTGCATCCGCTTGCCCAGCATGTTTTCCCGCTTCAGCCCCGTGATGGATTCGTAGCTTTTGTTGATCATGATGGTGACGGCATCCCCATCTGTGATATAAATGCCGTCGTAGGAGGCCTCAAATACCGTCTCCAAGGTCTTTTGGGAAAAATTCGGCCCTCCTGTGCCGCCGCCCGGCCCCATCAGCTGCGCCGGCGTCCTCTTTGCCATGCTGTTCAGCTCCCTTCCTGTGTGGCCTGAAAATCGTCGTATTCTGGTCTAATTATAGCCGGGCCCCTGTAAAATAGCAACCCTGCCATCCCGTCCAAAATCAGGAAGCTCCCCCGGCCTTCCGGCCGGGGGAGCTGTTCTCTGGGCGCAGGCACGGCAGCCGGACAGGCGCGGGAGGGTGCCGCCCCGTCCGCCGTCAGATGACGCCCATTTCTCGGAATCGCATGATATCGGCCTGCGTATAGCCCAAACCGCCCAGGATCTCCTCGTTGTTCTCCCCCAGGGCAGGGCTTCCCGCGCGGATTTCCGCCGGCGTCCGGCTGAGCTTGATGGGGGAGGAGTTGAGCTTGATGGGCCCAAACCGGGGATGGTCGATCTCAGTAAACATATTCCTGGCCCTGGCGTGCTCGCTCTCCGCCAGCTCCTTCAGGCTCCAGATGGGCCCGGCGGGGATCTTGTGGGCCAGCACCAGCTCAATGGCCTCATCCACGGTGTAATCCTTGAGCCAGTCCTCAATATACCGTTTCAGCGCCTTGTTGTTCTTCACCCGCCGGGAAACGCTGAGGAACCGTTCGTCCTCAACCAGCTCCGGCTTTTTCATCAGCTCCCGGCACAGGATTTCAAACAGCTTCTGATTGCCGCAGCCGATGACAATAAACCCATCCTTGGCCGCGTAGGAGTCGTACGGCGCGATGGCGTCGTAGGAATTGCCGTGCCGGGTGGGCAGCTCGCCGGAGACAAAATACCGCTGCCACGCCTGCTCCAGCGAGGCGGCCACCGAGTCCACCAGGGCCACGTCCACGTACTGCCCCTCCCCGGTGACATTCCGGGCCTGAAGCGCCACCAGCACGCCGATGGCCAGGTTCATCCCCCCCAGGATGTCGCCCAGGGCGTTGCCGGAGCGGGTAGGGGGGTCCCCCTCCTGGCCCGTCACGCTCATCATGCCTCCCATGGCCTGGGAGATGATGTCGTAGCCCGGGCGCTGGGAAAAGGGCCCCGTGGAGCCAAACCCGGTGATGGCCCCGTAGATGAGCCGGGGGTTGATCTGCCTGAGCGCCTCATATCCCAGGCCGAACCGCTCCATCACCCCCGGCCGGTAGTTCTCAATCACCACGTCCGCCTGTTTGGCCAGGCGCCGGAACACCTGCTTCCCCTCCTCGGTTTTCAGGTTCAGGGTCAGGCCCCGCTTGCCCCGGTTCAGGTTTTCATAGTAGAGGCTCCCGCCGTTCAGGTGGGGGCCGTAGCTGCGGCTGTCGTCCCCCCTGCCGGGGGGCTCGATCTTAATGATCTCCGCGCCAAAGTCCGCCAAAATGCTTCCACAGTACGGCCCGGCCAGCACCTTGGTCAGATCCAGCACCGTAATGCCTTCCAATGCTTTTGGGTTTGACATGATCCACTCTCCTTCCCAGCGCGCCCGCTGCTGGGAAAACGGTCCGGCCCGGGCGTGCTATAACGTTGTACCGCGCGCGGCTGCCCCTGGTGCAGGGCGCTCCCCTCCCCCGTGTGCGGCCGGGGCGTCAGGCGGCGTCCTCCCGCTTGCGCTCCCCCTTCAGGCTGAACACCACAACGGACAGGATGATGACGGCCCCGCCAATGTAGATCCCTGCGTCGGGCACCTCGCCCAGCAGGAAAAATGCCGCCGCGGTGGAGGTCACCGGGGTCAGATACATGTAGTTGGCCACATCGCCGCTGTTCTCCGCCAGGGCGAAGGCCCCGGACCAGAGCAGGTAGGCCGCGCACCCGGGGAACACCCCCATATAAAGCATCAGCCAGCGGACGTACGCCGGGGCGGCCCACAGCTCCCCTGCCGCCTGGGGCAGGAACGGGGCCAGCACCACCGCAGCGCCAATCATGGCATAGGTCACAATCTCGTTTGCGGTGAACGTCCCGCCCAGCAGGGGCACCAGCAGGCTGTACGTGCTGAACAAAGCCACGGACAGCAGCAGCCACAGGATGCCCGGCCGGATCACCAGCTCCCCGTTCCACAGCACGATGACCAGCACCCCCGCGAAGGCCGCGGCGATGGCCGCCCAGCCCACCGCGCTGATCCGCTGGCGGTAAAACGCCACCGCGCCCACCGCCGTCATAATCGGGCTGAGGGAGGCGATGATGCTGGCGGTGGAGGCGGGCGTGGTCATCATGCCGATGGTGGAGCTCACCATATACAGCGAAAACCCGCTCAGGCTGGCGGCCAGCAGCAGCAGAAGCTCCCTGCGCCCGCTGGGCCGCCGGGCCTTCCCGGCCATGGCCGCCGCCCCCAGCAGCACCGCGGCGATCAGGCACTTCACCGCCGACATGCCGAAGGGGGAGACGCTGGCGCCGATCATCTTGGTAACCGGGATAGCCGACCCCCACAGGGTCACTGCGGCGGCGGCAAAAAGATTTTGTTTGAACTTGTTTGACATAGCTTAAACCCCTGGGCAACTCTCCCTCGGGATGTACTCCGAAATGATGGATTCGCTCTCAGACGGGTCTGCCTTTTCATACCGCATCAGCCTGGTCAGGATGGTCAGGCACCGCTCCGCCGCCCGCTCAATGGGGATGTCGATCACCGAGAGGGCAGGTATGCTCAGCTCGGTGTTCTTCAGGCTGTTGTAGCCCAGCGCGATGAGCTTCACCTGCCCGGGAATGGGCACCTCGGCCTCGTAAAAGTACCGAAGCCCGCCCATGGCCAGCTCGTCGCTGGAGTAAAACACCCCACCGATGCGCGCCATCTTCTTCATAATCACTTCCGCGCAGTACCGGGCCTTCTCATAGGCGTCCGGCCAGGTAAAGCTGAGCATGCTCACCGTTTTCCAGCCCTTGTGATAGCCCACGCACAGCTTGAGCGTATCCGGCCTGCGCCTGCCCCGGATGCCCTCCACCCGCACCCGGTTTTCCCCCTGCTGCCGGATGGCGGCCCCGGACACGTCCACCACCACGTCGGGCGTGATGTAGTTGGCTGGGTCCAGCACCTCGTACAGGAACTGCTCCTTGGTGCTCTGCTCACAGATCACGCCGCCGCAGTCCGGGGCCTTGGTCAGCTCCAGGGTGCCGGCGGTCAGCTCCGCGATGGGGAAGCCCAGCTCGTCCATCCGGGGCACGTGGCGCCAGTCGTACATGTAATTGCCGCCCGCCCCCTGTCCGCCGCACTCCAGCAGGTGGCCCGCCATGATGCCCCGGGCCAGGCTGTCCCAGTCGTCCGCCGCCCAGCCCAGCTCGTGCTTGAGCGGCGCCAGGAACAGCGCGCTGTCCGCCGCGCGGCCGGTGATCACCGTGTCCGCGCCCTGGTCGATGCACGCCTCAATCCCTGTCAACGCCAATTTGAAATTGTAAGAAAACGCCGAAGAAATTTTGTAGTTTTTCGGCGGTGGTGGGTAACAAAATCAGCAGCTGCCTTGCTCAAAAAGAGTGTTCACGATTTGCTGCTTCTGACGCATAAATTCCTTGCGTTCTTTCAGACGGTAAGACTCGCCCTTGATGTTAATGACAGTGCAGTGATGCAGAACACGATCCAGGATGGCGGAGGCGATGGTGACGTCGGCAAAGACCTCATTCCACTGGGAGAAGGTCTTGTTGGAGGTAAAAACGGTGGACGTTTTCTCATACCGTCTGGCAATGAGCTGGAAAAAGAGATTTGCGCCCTGGATATCCATAGGGAGATAGCCGATTTCGTCAATGATGAGCATCCTGTACTTGGCCAGAACTTTGAGCTTGTCCGGCAGGCGGTTCTCAAAGTGGGCCTTTTTGAGCTGCTCAATAAGCTGGTGGCAGTTGATGTAGTAGGTGGAGAAACGGTGCTGTGCTGCCACCAGGCCCAGGGCGGAGGCCAAATGGGTCTTGCCCACGCCTGGCGGGCCGAGGAAAACCACATTCTCCCCGTTCTCCAGGAAGCGCATGGTGGCCAGTTCGTCGATTTGGCGCTTGTCCCCGCAAGGGGGATGCGATAGCTCTAAGCGGCAAAGCCGCTAAGAGCTATCCAATCGATGGAGGGTTGGAAAGAGAAGTCGAAATCGTCCAGGGTCTTCTTGATGGGGAAGCCGGACATCTCCCCGCAAGGGGGACGCGATAGCTCTAAGCGGCAAAGCCGCTAAGAGCTATCCAGTGAATCTGCTTCTCATAGGCCCGTCTCCGCTTGGATTTGGCTTCTTCTGAGAAAATGTGATCCAAAACCTCCACAATGTTGAGCTTGTCCGCCACCGCCCGTTCCAGGTAGTTGTCCAGAATCTCCAAGGTGTTTTTCATCTTAAGGGCTTCCAGGTTTTCCCTCAGCCTGTCCATAGTAAATTCACTCATACAGCACCTCGTCATATCTGGACAAATCCGATGGTTTCAAGGGAAAATCAATCACTTTGCCCTGTTCCAGCAGAACATTTTCTGCATCCATTGTCTGTTTCAGTGTAAGCCTTCTATAATGCTGAGGATTGACAACCATGTCCTTCCTTTGGTACGATATTCGGTGCAGAGCGATCTGCTTCCCCTCATAGTAGGCTGCTAACATACTGTCGAGGGCCACGACTGCCACATCTTTGCCGACGTACTCTGCGGGCACGGAGTACTGATTTCCGGCATAGGAGATGAGGCAGTCTTTTTGTACCCGCCTGAGGTTGATTCTGTCGATGATGTACTCTCTGGAGAGGGGGCTCAACCCCTCCTTTTTCAGCCGCTCAAAAGGAACCTCGTTCGTGGTGGCATGAACTTTGCC
>CAPOAR010000063.1:0-19612 GCA_948670295.1 uncultured Oscillospiraceae bacterium
AGCCGGAGGCTGTCCCCCCGCCAGTATGCAGCATCTACATCATACGGGATCAAACCAAAAGGGAATTGATTTACGACTTGGCGCCTATGGCGGACAGCTCATCCTGATAGCATTTCTTGTCCCACACCCGGATGAAGGGGAGCCAGATCAGGAACGACACGGCCAGGCCGCACAGCTGGGCCACCACGCCCATGATGCTGCCGGTGGTGAGGAAGCCGCTGATGAGCACCGGGCAGGTCCAGGGCACCATGTTGTTACACAGGGGGAACAGGCCGATGGCGGTGCCCAGGTACTGCACGGACATGGCCGCCATGGGGGACAGGATGTAGGGGATCATCAGAATGGGATTGAGCACGATGGGCAGGCCGAAGGTAACTGGCTCGTTGATGTTGAACAGGCCGGGGGCGATGCCCACCTTGCCCACGTTCTTCAGCAGCTTGGACTTGGCGAAGATCAGCATGTAGATCACCACGGGCAGGGTGGCGCCGGAGCCGCCCATCCACACGCCGTTCTCATAGAAGGTGAAGGTGACGATGTTGTGGGCGCCCGAGGAGAGATTCTCCGCCATGTTCATGATCCACAGGGGCTCGAAGATGGGGAAGACGATGATGGCAGAGCCGTGCAGGCCGAAGGACCACAGCAGATGCTCGAAGAAGCACACCACCAGCGTGCCGATGTAGGACGTGCCCAGATGGCGCAGGGGGGTGGAGATGATGGCGGTGACAAACTCGGGGAAGCCGCCCCAGGGGGTGGCGGAGAACACCAGGCGCACCACGGTGAACAGCACGATGATAACCGTGCCGGGCAGCAGGGCGGTAAACTGGGCGGACACCGCCTTGGGCACGGAGTCGGGCAGCTTGATGGTGAAGTTTTTCTGCACCAGCAGACGGTAAATCTCACCCACAACAAGGGCGGTGAGCAGCGCAGTGAACAACAGCGTGGCGTCCAGAGAACCGGCGATCCACGCGTCCACCGCCTCGCCGTCGGCGTTGGTCAGGGCGGTGGGCACCACCACGGCGAAAAATGCCGCCATGGCGATGATGCCCGCGGGGGTGCCGTTCTCCCCGTAGCTGTTCACCAGGGAGCTGGCCACGCCAAAGCAGGCCACAATGGCCGAAATGCCGTAGGTCGCGTTCATGATGACGCCCTCGAAGGCGTTCCAGTTCTCCCCGAACACACCGGCCATGAAGTTCAGGAACGCCTCCACCGGGAACTCCGCGATAATCATGGAGAACGCGCCCAGGATCAGCAGCGGCATGACCATAACCACGCCGTCGCGCAGGGCCAGCAGATGCCGCTGCCCACCCAATCTGGCGGCTACCGGGAGAAACTTCTCCTCCATAAAGCCCATAAATCCGCCTGTCTCTTTTTTCATGTTTTCTCCTCCTTCTCAGCTCTTTTTCTCTTGATACTCCCGGTACGCCTGCTCGAAGATCTTCTCCACGTTTTGCAGGGCGTAGTCGGACATATCCATGATTTGGATGACGGGCACCTCCCCGCCGTACTGGTCCTGGAACTTCTTGGCCAGGAAACGGACCTGGGGGCCAATCAGCAGGATATCGGTCTGATGGATGCGGTCCTCCACCCGCTGGAAAGCCCTGGCCTCAATGTCAGATTCAATCCCCTTGCCCTTGGTATAGGCCGCCATCTTATCCACCAGGACGCTGGTGGACATACCCAGGTTGCAGATCAGTGTGATGGTAAGCATTTAACCCTTTCCCTCCAATTCAATCAGCTTTTGGTGAACCTGGAGGAATTCATCCGCCACGTCCCGCATCACCAGCGCCAGGTTCAGATGGTCCTGGGCATGGACCATGAGCAGGGATACGGGCGCGCTGTTCCCGCTCATCTCCTCCCGGATCAGGTCCGTCTGTATCTCGTGGGCGGCCACCATGCCGTCGTCCGCCCTGCCCAGCGCCTCCCTGGCCTCGTCAAATTTCCCCTCCTTGGCCAGACCGATGGCCTCCATGCAGCTGCTCCGGGCGTCGCCCGCCTGGGCGATGAGGCCCATCGCCACTTCCATGCTGTCCATGTGCTTCCCTCCCTCTATTAAGCCTTGTCATGTCTCTCCAAATTTTTCCGCGAAGAGGACCTCCAGCGCCTGGGCGGCGGTCTCCTCATCCGGCCCGTCAATTTCCACGGTCACGATGTCCCCGTGCTTGGCGTTGGCCATCATCACGCCGGTGACGCTTTTCAGATCAAAGCAGCGCCCGTCCTTTCGGACATTGACCGAGCTCTGAAAGGCGCTGACGCTCCGGGTGATCCGGGAGGCCACCCTGGCGTGAAAGCCCAGCTTGTTCTGCACCTGTAATTCCTTTACGACCATTTCTTCACCTCCTCCTTCACGCAGCTCATGACCTCCTGGGCACAGGAGCACTGAAGCGCCCGGTCCGCCAGCCGCCTGCACGCTACCGCGCCGCATTGGCTGATCGTACGGCGGACCCTGGGGATGGACGGGACGCTGACGCTCAGGTTGTCCACCCCCATGCCAACCCACAGGGGAATCAGCTCATCCATTTCCCCGGCCTGCCCGCAGATATCCACCTCGATGCCGTGCCGGTGGGCGCATTGGCATATGTGGTCTACCATGTGGAGCAGGGCGGGCTGGAAATAGGAGTTGAGGCCGGCTACTTTGGCGTTGTTCCGATCCGCCGCCAGCAGGTATTGGGTCAGATCGTTGGTGCCAATGCTGAAAAAGTCCACTGCCCCGGCAAATTGGTTGGCCATAATGGCGGCGGCGGGGGTCTCCACCATCATCCCCAGAGAAATGGGGCCGCTTTCCGTCCCCCGCTCCTTCAGCTCCGCCCGGACCTGGGCCACGGCATCCCGCGCCCGCTCCACCTCGGTCATTGTGGCGACCATGGGGAGCATGAGCTGCACCGGCCCCAGGGCGGCGGCCCGGAGGATAGCCGCCAGCTGGGGATGGAAGACCTCGGGGTGGTCCAGGCAGTAGCGGATCGCCCGATATCCCAAAAAGGGATTGTCCTCCTGGGGAATGTTCAGATAGGGGATGTGCTTGTCTCCGCCCACATCCAGCGTGCGCACAATGAGGGGGCGGCCGGCCAGGCCGGTGACAATGGCGGAATAGGCCGCGTACTGGCTGCCCTCATCCGGGACTGATTCCCGTTCCATATACAAAAGCTCTGTCCGCAGCAGGCCCACGCCCTCGCCGCCCTGCTTCAGCAGCTCCGGCACCTCCAGCTCCGAGGTGATGTTGGCGTAAACCTTCATAGCCTGCCCGTCCGCGGTGGCGGTGGGCGCATGCCGGAACTGCTCCAGCTCCTTCTGCTCCGCCCGGTATGCCGCCTCATACTGCTCAAACGCTTGGATTTCCTCCAGCGTGGGCTCCACGATGATCCGGCCGCCCTCCGCGTCCAGCAGAAGGCTCTGCCCATCCCTCACCTGTTCCAGCAGCCCCGCCACGCCAATGATGCAGGGGATGCCCATAGACCGGGCCAGGATCACGCAATGGGAGGACAGCCCCCCCTTTTCCAGCACAATCCCCTGAAGCCCCTGCCGCCCCAGCTCCACCACCTGGGAAGGGGTGAGATCCACGGCGGCGGCAATTTTAGGCCCCGGCCGGACAGGGGCCTCGTCCCGCTGGGACAGCGCCCGAAGCAGCCGCTTTTCGATATCGGTGATATCCGCCGCCCGCTCGTTGAGGTAGGGATTATCCAGCGACGACAGCTCCTGGCGGTAAGCCTGGGAGCACTGGGACACGGCGTACTCACAGTTGACCCGCTCCTCCCGCACCATACGGGAGATGCGGCCTATGTAGTGGTCGTCCTCCAGCAGGAGAAGCTGGAAGTCCAGGATATCCGCATGGTCCGAGTCGCCCTCCTCCTGGAGCTGGCAGATCAGCTTGGACAGCTCCGCTGCGCACAGCCGGACAGCGGCGTCCAGCCGCGCTTCTTCCGCCTCCACCTGCTCCACTGCGCGGCGGCCCACGTCTGTGTGCTGTTCGGCGATGATATGGACCTCAGCCAGGGCCATTCCGCCCACAGCGATGGTTCCGTTCATAGTCTCCCTCCATTCTGTACCTGTTGCCAATAAGCACGGGGGATTTCAAGGTGCTCTTAGTATATCATGCACAAGCAAAAAGGTAAATGGTGGGAAAATCCAATTATTTTCCACATCAATGTGGAAATGTGGCAATTATCTGATTTATCTTTTTCCTCATGCAGGCGCTGTAATCTGGAGCCCGCGGCTGCGGGGGAGCCTATGCCCACAGCCGCAGGCGGACATAAAAAAGCGGCGCTTCTGCTCTCCCTGCCGCGGGATAGAGAAACGCCGCTTCTGCGTCATATTCCGTTTTATCCGTTCTCAGTCCGGCATATCGCAGGCCATACCCCTCACCGGCGGTTCGCCGCCGCGTCCTGGAGCCGGTCAAAAGCCGCCATGCACTCGTCCACCGTGCCGCCGCCCAGCAGCTGCCGGACAATCAGGCAGGTATTTCCCCACTGCTCCACATTCATCCCCGCGTTGGAGCCCAGGACATAGACGCCCTCCTCAATTCTATCGTTCAGCGGGCGCAGGGCGGGCACGCAGGCTACCGACACATTTTTAGAGGGGGATATCACCCGGTTTGTCTCGGAATAGAGCTGGAGCGCCTCGTCGGAGGTGACCACATCCAGCACCCGCATGGCGTCCTCGGCGTGTTCCGCGCCGGCCCCCACGGCAAAGCCGGTCATGGGTATCACCGGCATCTGGCCCCGGCTGCTGGGAAATCCTATGACCTGCATCTCAAAATCCGTATCGCCGTAGGCGGTGTCTGTGTTGGCCGCCCCCCAGTAGGCCATGACAATGGGAGTCCTGCCCGCCAGAAAATCCGGCCGCTCCGCCTCGATGGCCTCGCTGACCAGGGCCTTCTCCGCGTCAATATAGCCGCAGTCGATCAGCTCCTGAAGAAACTCAAATCCAGGGCGCATGTAATCGCTGTACCGGGCCTCCCCGCTGTTGAGCGCGGCAATCTCCGCTTCCGTATTCCCCCCATTGTACAAATCCGCATAGGCCTGGGCGAGCACAAAGGTCTCCAGCCACCAGCGGTTGGCCCCCACGGGGGTGTCCACACCGTTTTCCTGGAACACCCGGCAGCACTCCAAAAACTCCTCCGGGGTGTTGGGCAGCTCCAAGCCATACTGCCTGAACATGTCCACATTGACAAACAGGCCGTAGGCCACCACCTCCTGGGGGATCGCCACCAGCTTTCCGTCCACCGTGTTGGCAACCCGAACGATCTCCCGCAGGTTCTTCGCGCTGTCCAGCCCCGACAGGTCCATCAGCCTGCCCTCCGCACCCAGGGTCAAAATGGTGTCAGGGTTGAGCAAATACAGGTCGTCCATATCGTTTCGGGCCCGGTCCAGGGCCACCTCGTCATAGGTCTTGTCCTGGTAGTCTTCCGCCGTATAGGTCTGGTAAGCCACCGTCACCCCCAGCCGCTCCTCCGCCATGGCTATGGTCAGGTCCGACGCGGTTCTGGCCACATTTTCGGCGTTAGGGTCGGTCTTTTCCATGGGGCTGAACATATTAACCACCTGTTCGCTCTCTTTCCTGCCCGGAAGCAGGTTCTTGTCCTCCCCGTTTATGCCGCAGCCGGCCGACGCCAGCAGCATGGCCCCCGCCGCGCAGGCGGCCGCCCATCTGCGCAGGCCCCTATTCTCGCGCATTTTCATCGCCGGTTCCGTCCTTTCCCTTTACAAATTGCCTGATTGCCCGTTTCAGCAGCTCTACGTCAAGCGGCTTGGCCACATGCGCGTTCATACCCGCATCCAGCGCCGCTTTCTCATCCTCCGCAAAGGCGTTGGCCGTCATCGCAATGATGGGAATCTGTTTCGCGTCCTCCCGCTCCATGGCGCGGATGGCCCGGGTGGCCTCGTGGCCGTTCATCACCGGCATCTGCACGTCCATCAGAATCGCGTCGAACTCGCCCGGCCGGGCGCGCTGGAAGCGCTCCACCGCCAGCCGGCCGTTCTCCACAATCTCGCAGGACGCCCCCTCCAGCTCCAACAGCTCCGCCAGAATCTCCGCGTTAATTTCGTTGTCCTCCGCCGCCAGCAGGCGCATCCCCTCCAGGCTGTCCGCCTGCTCAGGCTCGGGCTGGACGGCGTCCGCCCCATCTCCCCAGAGCTCCTCCACCGTCTCCCGGAAGGCGGCCGCAAAGAACGGTTTTACCAGCACGGCGGTGCGCTCCATCTGCTGCGCCTGCTCTATCCCCTGGGCGTCGTACTCCGCCAGCAGCACCAAAGGGATATCCCCCGCAAGCGCCCGGCGCAGCGCCTGGGCCGCCTGGGGACCGTCCAGCTCCGGCCCGTCCCAGTCCAGCAGCACCAGCTGATACGTCCCATCCTCCTCCAGCCTGCCCAGGGCCTCTTCCAGGCTGGAGGAGGTGTCCACCTGGATGCCCGTATCCGCCATAAGGGCCTGAATGCTCTCCCGGCCCTCCGGGTCTCCCTCCACCGCCAGCACCCGGACGATGCCCCGGTCCTTCCAGAACTGCCGGTCTGCGTGTCCCTCCTGGATGCGCAGCTCCAGCTCTACCCGGAAGAGGGTGCCCTGGTCCACCTGGCTGGTCACACTGATGGTACCGCCCATGAGTTCCACAATGCTCTTGGTGATGGCCATGCCCAGACCGGTGCCCTGCACCTTGTTGGTGGTGCTGTTTTCCGCCCGGGTAAAGGCGTCGAAAACGGTCTGCAAATACTCCGGCGTCATGCCGTAGCCGTCGTCCTCCACCTCGATGCAAATGTGCTCGTATTGGCTGGAGCGCTGCCTGAGCCCGATGATGCGCAGCCAGATATGCCCGCCCTCGGGGGTGTATTTCACAGCGTTGGACAGCAGGTTGATGAGAATCTGGTTGATCCGGGTCTCGTCCCCCACCAAGAACTCGTGGCGAATGCCGCTCACCTCCACGTGGAATTCCTGGCGCCTGTCCCGGGCCATGGGCTGTATGATGGCGTCCACCGAGGTCACCACGTCGCTCAGGGCAAACTGGTCGAAGGTGAGCACCACCTTGCCGCTCTCAATCTTGGATACATCCAAAATGTCGTTGATGAGGCTGAGCAGATGCTGGCCGGAGGCGGTGATTTTTTTGGTGTACTCCCGCACCTTGGCCGGGTCCCCCGCATCCTTGGACAGCAGGGTGGTGAAGCCAAGCACCGCATTCATGGGGGTGCGGATATCGTGGGACATGTTGGACAGGAAGGTGGTCTTGGACTCGCTGGCGATCTGGGCCGCCCGCAGGGCCTGGGCCAGCTGCTGGCTGTGATGCCGGCGCTCCTCCTCCCGCTCCTTTCTCACCCGCTCCTGCTGCCGCCAGCTGATATAGTACAGCAGCACGCACAGGAAAAACGCGCCCAGCATAGCGGCCACCACCAGAACGATATTCTGATTAACCGTCCGTCCCTCCTGCTGGATGGCCTCCACCGGCACATAGCCCACCAGGAAAATACTTCCCCCGTTCACCGACCACATATAGTTGAGGGCGTTCTCTCCCCGGATGTTGTGGTAAAAGAGGATATTCCGCCCCTCGTCCAGACACGCGGCCACCTCCAGGCGGATATCCGGGTCCTGGACGTTGTTGGCCCGGTAGAAGTCGTCCAGATTCAGATGGCCGGCGCTGCGCTGCCCCATCCCCTTGGGCTTGAGGACAAACCGTTCGCTCTCCGCGTCCATGATATACAGCGACGCCTGCTTATTATAAAACCCGTCGGCGGGGAGGGAACGGTCTATGGCGTCGTAGACATACTCGATGTAAAGCGTCCCCAGCTCCTGTCCGTCCCGCTCCACCGGGCATTTGATGGTATAGGCCCAGGTGCCCATATAATTCACATAGGACTGGGACACCGGCATCCCGGCCACAGCTCCCCCGGCGGAGAAGTCCAGCCCCGCCTCGGTGAATGCCTCCCCGGTGTTGGAGAAGCCCTGCTCCGCCCCTGCGGGGATCATCGACACCTTGGCCATGGTTCTGTTCTTCTCATAGGCCCGGATAAACGCCTCCGGGTCCTCGGCCCGGGCCAGCTCCCGGGCGATCAGGCTCTGAAACTCCGCCTCGCTGTTCAAAATCGCCTCAATGGTGCACTGGATCAGGTCCAGGCTTTCGCTCAGGTTCTGAATGGCGGCGGAGGACATCTCCCTGGACGTTCTCTGTGCCACTGTAAAGACGATGGCGCCGAATACAAAAAAGACCAGCAAAAAAGAGAGAGGCAGAAAAAGGCCCCGCCGCTGTTCCTGTTTCTTTGGCTCTTTTTTCATTTCACGATCTCCATTCCGACCCCGGCCCGGGGCGTCTGCCAACCGTTTTGGGCACACACGCCCCCGCGCTTTCCCCATGGCGCGGCCTGCCTGTAGTCGTTTTTTATTATACCATTTTCTTCATTTTAGTGTCAATAGCACCTGGTCCCGGCCCGCGCCATACTTTCCCCAAACCGGCGGCGCGCCCTGCCCCGGCTCCCGGCGAACGGCCGCCTCCATCCCATTATACGCGGCAAGGCGGACGTGGCCCTTCGCCACGCCCGCCTTGCTGTCCCTCTCGCGCCGTCCCGGCTCTCCCGCTCAGGAGTCGATGCCCCGGGAAACCAAATATTTCTTGACCATCAGCGCCACCTTGAAGGTGATCGCGTCGTCAAACTCCCGCAGATCCAGCCCTGTGAGCTTTTTGATTTTCTCCAGCCGGTACACTAGGGTGTTGCGGTGGACAAACAGCTTCCGGGCCGTCTCGGACACGTTCAGGTTGTTCTCAAAGAACTTGTTGATGGTGAACAGCGTCTCCTGGTCCAGCGCGTCGATGGGGTTCTTTTTGAACACCTCACGCAGGAACATCTCGCACAGGGTTGTGGGCAGCTGGTAGATGAGCCGCCCGATGCCCAGGTTTTCGTAATTGATGATGGAGCGCTCGGTCTCGAACACCTTGCCCACGTCGATGGCCACCTGGGCCTCCTTGTAGGTGCGGGCCAGATCCCGGATGTGGCCCACAATGGTGCCGATGCCCACCACGGTCTTGACGCCCAGATCCCGGGTGAGGGCCTCCTGGACGTTCTGGGCGATCTTTTGCAGGTCCCGTCCGTCGGCGTTCTCCCCCAGGTGCTTCACCAGGGCCACGTCCGTCTCGTTGACGGACAGCACAAAATCGGACTGCCTGTCGGGATAGAGCCCGGAAATCACGTCCACGGCGGACACGTCGGGTACGCCCAGCTGGCGCACCAGGAGCACCGCCCGGGGCGTTTCGGAGACAAAGTGCAGCTCCTTGGCCCGGACATAGATATCCCCCAACAGGATATTATCACACAAGATATTTTTCACAAAGGTGGCCTTGTCATTTTTCTCCTCATAATAGGCCTTGGCCCCGTTCAGGGCGATCACCGCCATGGAGCAGATCAGCGCCGCCTGCTCGTCCTCCCCCCGGACGAAAGCCGCATAGTCAAACTGGCCGCTCCAGCCGGACAGGGCTTTAAAGGTAAAACCGTTGCTGGTCACCGGGGAATCCCCCTCCGCGGCCAGCAGCGCCGCCGCGCCCCATTTCTCCCCGATGCGGGTCAGCTCGTTGCACGCCACCACAGTGCCCTGCTCGTCGATGACCCCCACAGCCCGGTCGGTACAATCCTTCATCTGAAGAACGACGCCTTGAAAAATCCTGCTGGACATTGCGTTTTCTCCTTTCTACGCGGCCGGGAGTTGCGCGCTCCGCCACTCTTAAAATTTAATGATCCATCTCGTACCCTACCATTA
The DNA here is from genome assembly GCA_948670295.1 of uncultured Oscillospiraceae bacterium. Classification (GTDB taxonomy): domain Bacteria; phylum Bacillota; class Clostridia; order Oscillospirales; family Oscillospiraceae; genus Enterenecus. The sequence goes on from CAPOAR010000063.1 coordinate 9,724, forward strand.
TATCAGAGCTTCATTGCCGGTTTCAATAGTTTTTCAAAAAATTTTTGTGGAAACTGCCAAAAAATTCGCGTCACGCACGGAAAACGGACTCCCGCTCCTCCCGGGTCAGCGGCCTCCACTCCCCCTTGGCCAGCCCCTCGTCCAGCCGCAGCGGGCCAAAGCGCACCCGCTTCAGGTAGGCCACCGGCTTGCCCCGGGAGGCCATCATCCGCTTTACCTGATGGTATTTCCCCTCCCGCAGGGTGATATGGGCGCTATTGCTGGATAAAAGCTCCAACTCTGCGGGCAGGCACACGGTGCCGTCCCCCAAAGTCATCCCCTCCCGGGCGGCCAAAACGTCGTCCTGATCCAGCGCGCCGTCCACCTCCACATAGTATACCTTGTCCACGTGGCTTTTGGGGGCCAGCAGCCGGTGGGCCAGCGGCCCGTCGTTGGTGAGCAGCAGCAGCCCCTCGGTGTCCTTATCCAGCCGCCCGGCGGGAAACAAACCGATATTCCGATACTCCTCCCCCAGCAGGTCCAGCACCGTGCGCTCCCCCGGCTCCTCTGTAGAGGACACCACCCCCGCCGGCTTGTGGAGCATCAGGTATACCGGGACGTGGGCGGGTATGGCCGCGCCGTCCACCAGGACGGGGGAACACTCGTCCACCTTGGCCTCGCTCGCGCGGCAGGGCGCGCCGTCCACCATCACCCGCCCCGCCCGGATCAGCTCCCGGGCCTCCTTCCGGCTCCACCTGCCGGTGGCCGCCAGCCGCTTGTCCAGCCGTTCCATGCTCCGCTCCCCTTTCCCTTGGCCGCCCTGCGGTCATCATATTGCCGCCCCTCCGAACATATTCTGTTGCTGAGAACTCACAGAACGGAGTGGTACCATGATCATCTTCACGGCGCGTATACCAAAGAGACGGCTGCTGGCGGGGACCTCCGCCGCCCTGTGCTGCGTGTTCGCGGTCCTGGCCTTCGCCCTCACCCTGGGGGGCCGGGCGGTGGCCGCCTCAGCAGAGGTGAAGAACATCAAGGACAACGACGACCGCCTGGCCTATCTCAGCGGCCTGGGCTGGCAGACATCCTCCCAGCCCATCGCCACCGAGGAGCTGCTCATCCCCGAGGAATTTGACGAGAGCTATACCGGCTATCTCCAGCTTCAGGCGGACCAGGGCTTTGACCTCACCCAGTACAAGGGCAGGCGGGTAAAGCGCTACACCTACCAGCTCACCAACTACCCCTCCCAGGACGAGCCGGTGCAGATCTCCCTGCTCATCTACAAAAACCGGGTGGTGGGCGGCCAGATCCAATCCTCCTCCGGCAGCTTCCTCCACGGCCTCTCCCTGCCGGGGCCCGCCTCCGCGCAGCCATCGCCCGCCCCGTCCCAGACGGCCTCCGGGCAAACCATCCGATAAAACAAGGGAGGCGCGTGAGCGCCTCTCCTGTTTTATCGTGCGTTAAACCACCTGTTTCCCGTGGAAAAACACGTTCTTCACATTCAGCTCCCCGTCCAGCACTACCACATTGGCCCGCTTGCCCGGCTCCAGGCTGCCCACCCGGTCAAAGACGCCGATGGCCTGGGCGGAGTTCACCGCCGCGGCCCGCACCGCGTCCGCCAGGGGGATGCCGAAGGAGACGGCGGTTTTCAGGCACGCCATCAGGTCGGTGACCGACCCGGCAATGGTGCCGTCCGCCAGGGTGGCCAGGGGGCCCTTTACAGTAACCTCCTGCCCGCCCAGGTCGTACTTCCCGTCGGTCATGCCGGCGGCCCGCATGGTGTCCGAGATGAGCACCACCCGGTCCGGCCCGAACATTTTGAACACCGCCCGGACCACGCTGGGATGGATGTGGATGCCGTCGCAGATCAGCTCCACCCGGCTCCAGGGGGAGTCCAGCGCCGCGCCCACCACGCCGGGGGCCCGGTGGGTGAAGTTCGGCATGGCGTTAAACAGGTGGGTGACCTGCCGCGCCCCCCGGCGGAACGCCTCCAGGGCGGTGTCATAGTCTGCGGTGGTGTGGGCCACCGCCACATTCACGTCCTCGGTCACCTGGCTGATAAACTCCATGGCGCCCGGCTCCTCCGGGGCCACAGACACCAGCTTCACCAGCCCTTCGGCGGCGTCCATCAGCCGGCGCAGCATGGCCGCGTCGGGGGCGTGGAGCCAGTCGCCGTTCTGGGCCCCCCGCTTCGCATAGGACAGGAACGGCCCCTCCAGGTTGACGCCCGCCAGGTCTGAGCCGGGGCGGTTCTCCCGGCGGTGGGCGGCGGCGGTCCTGCACACCTTCAGCAGCCGGTCCTCCAGCAGGGTCATGCCCGCCGGGCAGATTTGGGTCACGCCCCGGCTCAGCTCATACTCCGCCATGGCCTGGAGGCCGTCCGGGTCGCCGTCGGACAGGTCGGCCCCCACGCAGCCGTGGAAATGCACGTCGGTGAGGCCGGGGATCACCCAGCAGCCCCCCGCGTCATAGGTCTTACCCTCCCGGCTGTCCGGGGTGAGCAGGGAGCCGTCAAAGCAGACATCCCGCTCCACAAAGCCCTTTTGCAGGTCGAATACCTTTCCGCCTGTGATTTTCATACGCCGTCCCTCACTTGAGGCCGCTCAGCGCCGCCTCGTCGCCGATGATGGTGACGTTGGGGTGGAGCTGAAGGATGGAGGCGGGCACCTCCGGGGTGACGGGGCCGTTCACAGTTTTGCGCACCGCCTCCGCCTTGTCCGCACCGCTGGCCACCACCAGGATGCTGCGCGCGTGCATGATGGTGCCGATGCCCATGGTCAGGGCCCGGCGGGGCACGTCCCCGGCGCTGTCGAAGAACCGGGCGTTGGCCTCGATGGTGCTCTGGGTCAGCTCCACCAGATGGGTGGTTACCGGGAACTCGGCGCAGGGCTCGTTGAAGCCGATGTGGCCGTTCCGGCCCAGGCCCAGCAGCTGCAGGTCGGCGTAGCCCAGCGCCCGCACCACGTCCTCATAGCGGGCGCACTCCGCCGCCGCGTCGGCGGCCAGGCCGTTGGGCACGTTGGTGTTTTCAGGCGCGATGTCCACATGGTCGAACAGGTTGTGCTGCATGAAATAGCGGTAGCTCTGGTCGTGGGTGGGGGCCAGGCCCACATACTCGTCCAGATTCACCGAGCGCACCTGGGCAAAGCTCAAATCCCCCCGCTTGTGCCACTCCACCAGCTGCCGGTACGCCCCGATGGGGGTGGAGCCGGTCGCCAGGCCCAGCACACACTCCGGCTTGGACACCACCTGGGCCGCGATGACGGCGGCCGCCCGGCGGCTCATGGCGTTATAGTCCTTCTCACAATAGATTCGCATGGCAATACCCTCCGACATAAATTTTAAGTTGGACGGCGGCTTTCCAGGCGCTGTACCGTCTCATCGTCAATGCCCCGCTTGATCGCGCCGCATTACAACCAATTGTATAGTTCCCGGCTCTGTTTGTCAACACAAAGCGAAAATGATTTTTTACGGATTTTGTAAAATGAAACTTTTTTCCGGCCTTTACAGGTGCTTGTCCGCCAGGGCGTCGGCCACCATCCTGCGCCGCTCCCGGCAGCCCTCCATATCCCGGCGGCACATCTCGTTGAACAGCACGTCGGTGAGGTAGAGCTGCCCCATGCGCGCGGCGATGGAACCCATCTGGAGCGGCCCCTCCTTGGCGCCGCACTCCAGCACGATGTCAGCCAGCGCCGCCCCGGGGGATTTGGGAAAGCGGGTAATGAGCACCGTGCCCGCCCCCCGCTCCCGGGCCAGCTTCATCAGCTCCACCATATCCCGGGTGGAGCCGGAATAGGAGAAGTAGAGCACCGCGTCCCGGCTGGTGAGCATGGCGGCCCGGATAGCCTGGTGGTGGGAGTCCTCCACAGCGTAAAAGTTGGGCAGGGCGGTGGAGAACAGGTGGGCCGCCTCCGTGGCCAGGATCATGGAGCCGCCCAGCCCCATGCACAGCACCTGATCCGCCCCCAGCAGCAGATCCGCCGCGGCGGTGATGGCGGCGGGGTCGATCATGGCCAGGGTCTGGGTGATGGCGTCCACATCCGCCGCGCAGATTTTCCGGCACATCTCCCCCACATTGTCCTCCGCCAGAATCTCCCCGTACAGAGGGTTGACCGGCCGCTGCCCCGCGCTGGCCCCCGCCACCGCCAGCTTGAACGCGCTGTAGCCCCGGTAGCCCAAGCGGCGGCAGAACCGGGACACCGTGGCCTCCGCCACCTCCGCCACCTCTGCCAGCTCGGAGATGGACATATACTGGCAGTCCTGCCGCTGGGAGAGGATGTAGTCCGCAATCTTCTTCTCCGCGCCGGTGAGCTGGTAATACTCCCGGTTGATTTTTGTGAATACATTTCCGTAAGACATAGTTCCTCCTTTCCGCCCGTCCCGGCGGGCTTTTTCCGCAGCTCCCCGTGTCCGAGGACTGGTTTATGATATCTTCATCATATCCTGTCCCCACGGATTCCGTCAAGAGAAAGAGGAAAATTTGTTTCACAAAAATGCAAATTTTTTTGAGTGTCTTCAGCATTCGGCAAAATTTTTCCGCTAATGTCCGTCATTTCTGCCAATCGTATACAAAAAATGGTGAAAATTTGTTTCTTGCCGGCGGGCCGCCCCTATCCGCCGATGATCCGGCGGATGTCCTCCTCCGCCTGTCTCAGCTCAAATTCCAATTCCGCCGCGGACATGCGCACCGCCCCGTGCCCCAAAATGATCATCTGCTCCAGCCCGTCGGAGGTGGCCACCCGAACCCGGTGCTCCCGTTTCTCCTTCGACAGGGAGTAGGTGGTCTTTTCGATATACATATCCGCCGTCTCCGCCTCTTTGGTGTATACCACCCACAGGTCCCCCAGCCGCTCCACGCTGCCCGGGTTCCCCTTCACCTTGTAGGCGTCGAACACCACGATGACCTTGCAGCGCTTCCACCCCTGATAGTTGCGCAGCCGGCCGGTGAGCCGTTCCCGGGCGCTGTCCAGGTCCTCCCTGGCCAGGGCGCGCAGCTCGTCCACACCATGGATGATGTTATAGCCGTCCACCAGCAGATAATCGTCCCCGTCCCGGACCTTCAGCCCCTTCCAGGGCTTAGGCTTGGGCGGGGCGCTCCTCTGCACCGGGCGGAAGGCGTGGGGCTGCTTCACCGGGCCGTAGGCCCGCTGAAAAATGGCCTCCAGCTCGCGGTCCAGCGCCGCCCTTGACTCATAGCTCATGGCCTCCCGGCGGACCGGGGCGGCCTCCTGCGCGGGCTGCGCCCCGGCTGGCCGCCAGCCGCTGTCCAGGTGCATGTGCTCCCGCACCTGATCCCAGGGCACGTTGAACCCCGCCCCATGGGCGCAGAACACCGACCCGGCGGGGTTGTCCACATCCCGCTCGGGGTCGTAGCCGGCGGCGTCAATGACGGCTTCGGCGTTGTGGCAGGGGCGGTAGCCCTCCACCGTGCAGGACAGCCGCCCCCGCCCCCCGGTGTAAGCCGCCACCTGGGTCCAGTAGCCCCCCAGCTCAGACACGGGGACGCTGCCGGTGAGCACCGCCCCCTCCCCCTGCTGCTGCGGGGGCTGGAGCTCCGCCCCCATCCGCTGCAAATCCGTCATAGCCCGCCCCATGCTCCCCGCGGGCGCCTCCAGCCGGAAGGAATACCAGGGCTCCAGCAGCACGCTCCTGGCGCCCATCAGCCCCTGACGCACCGCCCGGTAGGTGGCCTGGCGGAAGTCGCCCCCCTCGGTGTGCTTCAGGTGGGCCCGCCCGGTGAGCAGGGTGATCCTCATATCGGTGATGGGCGCGCCGGTGAGGACGCCCAGATGGGTTTTTTCCATCAGGTGGGTCAAAATGAGCCGCTGCCAGTTCCGGTCCAGCACGTTTTCCGAACAGGCGGTGTCCAGCGCCAGCCCCGCCCCCCGCTCCAGCGGCTCCAGCAGCAGGTGCACCTCGGCATAGTGGCGCAGGGGCTCGAAATGGCCCACCCCCTCCGCCGGGGCGGCGATGGTCTCCAGGTAGACCACGCGGCCCGGGCCGAAGGATACCCGCGTCCCGAACCGCCGCTCCAGCAGCCGGGAGAGCACCTCCAGCTGCACCTCCCCCATGAGCCGCAGCCGGATCTCCCCCAGCCCCTCGTTCCACTCCACCTGGAGCTGTGGGTCCTCCTCCTCCAAAATCCGCAGCTGGGCCAGCAGGGTGTGGGCGTCCCCTCCCGCCGGGGGCAGCACCTGATAGGCCAGCACCGGCTCCAGCTCCGGCCCCGCCCAATCCTCTTCCGCGCCCAGGCCCTGGCCCGCCCGGGTGCGGGTCAGGCCGGCGGCGGCGCACACCGTCCCCGCCGGGGCCTCGCCTGCGGGGATGAATTTGGCGCCCGAGTAGAGGCGCAGCTGGGCCGCCTTCTCCTCCCAGTCCGGCCCCTTCACCACATCCCGAACCTTCAGCGCGCCCCCGGTAATTTTCAGCCAGGTGAGCCGCTCCCCCTTGTCGTCCCGGGAAATTTTGAACACCCGGGCGGCAAACTGCGCCGGCCAGTCCGGCTCCAGGGCGTACCGCGCCAGACCGTCCAGCAGCGCGTCCACCCCCTCCACCCGCAGCGCCGCGCCGAAAAAGCAGGGGAACAGCCTACGCTCCACAATCAGGGCGGACAGGTCCGCGTCATCCAGCTCCCCCGCCTCCAGGTAGCGCTCCATCAGCGCCTCATCGCACAAAGCGGCGTGCTCCAGCACGTCCTCCCACGGGCCGGAAAAGTCGGCGCAGCCGTCGCTCAGCCGCGCCCGGAGCTGGCCGAGCAGCCTATCCCGGTCCGTGCCCGGCTGATCCATCTTGTTGATGAAGAGGAAGGTGGGGATATGGTGGCGCTCCAGCAGCTTCCACAGGGTCTCGGTGTGCCCCTGCACCCCGTCCGCACCGCTGACCAGCAGCACCGCGCAGTCCATCACCTGCACCGCCCGCTCCGTCTCGGCGGAGAAGTCCACGTGGCCCGGGGTGTCCAGCAGGGTGAACTCCCACTCCCCCCAGCACAGCCGGGCCTGCTTGGAGAAGATGGTGATGCCCCGCTCCCGCTCCTGCTCCTCGGTATCCAAAAAGGCGTCGCCGTGGTCCACCCGGCCCAGCCTGCGCACCGCCCCGGCGCGGTACAGCATCGCCTCGGACAGGGTGGTTTTGCCCGAGTCCACATGGGCCAGCATCCCGATGGTCAGCCGCTTCATCTCGCATTCTCCTCACGGCGGTCTGTCCGCCTGTTTCTCAATTGAACAGCTCCGCGTTGTCCTGGAACAGCTCCCGCACCTTTTTGCGCAGCAGGCGGTGGGCGGGCCGCTTCAGCTCCGGGTCGGCGGCCACAAGGGCCTGGGCCGCCTCCCGCGCCTCTTTCAGAAGCTCCATGTCGGCGGCGAAGTCCGCCACCTTCAGCTGGGGCAGGCCGTGCTGGCGCTTGCCGAAGAAGTCGCCGGGGCCCCGCAGGCGCAGATCCTCCTCGGCAATCTGGAAGCCGTCATTGGTGGCGCACAGCGCCCGCAGCCGCTCCCGCGCCGTCTCGCCGCGGCTGGCGGTGACCAGCACGCAGTAGCTTTTGTGCTTCCCACGGCCCACCCGGCCCCGGAGCTGGTGGAGCTGGCTCAGGCCGAAGCGCTCCGCGTTCTCAATGACCATGAGCGAGGCGTTGGGCACGTCCACCCCCACCTCGATGACGGTGGTGGACACCAGCACATCCAGCTCCCCCCGGTGGAAGGCGCCCATCACGTCCTCCTTCTCCCGGGCCTTCATCCTGCCGTGGACAAAGCCCACCCGCAGCTCGGGGAACACCCGCTCCCGCAGCTCCCCGGCGTAGGCGGTCACCGCCTTCAAATCCATGCCGGGGCCGTCCTCCCAGCCGCCGTTCTCCTCCACCGCCGGGCACACGATATACACCTGCCGCCCCTCGCTTACCTGCTTGCGGACAAAGCCGTACATCCGCGCCCGCTTGTCCTCCCCCACCAGGAAGGTGTCCACCGGGGTGCGGCCCGGCGGCAGCTCGTCCATGACGGACACATCCAAATCGCCATAGATGATCAGGGCCAGGGTCCGGGGGATGGGAGTGGCGGACATAACCAGGATATGGGGAGGAACCGCTCCCCCTTTTTCCGCCAGCGCCCCCCGCTGGGCCACGCCGAAGCGATGCTGCTCGTCGGCGATGACCAGCCCCAGCGCATGGTACTCCACCCCCTGGGAGAACAGGGCGTGGGTGCCCACAACAAGGTCGGTCTCCCCCGCCGCCAGGGCGGACAGCAGCGCCTTTTTCTCCCTCCCCTTCACCGAGCCGGTGAGCAGGGCCACCCGCACCCCGGCGGGGGCCAGCAGGGCTTCCATGGTCCGGGCGTGCTGCTCCGCCAGCAGCTCGGTGGGCGCCATAAGGGCGCACTGCGCCCCGTTTTTCACCGCCGCCCAGGCCCCGAAGGCGGCCACCGCCGTCTTTCCAGAGCCCACGTCCCCCTGCACCAGCCGGTTCATGGCCCTGCCCGAGCGCAGGTCGGCGGCGATGTCCTCCATGGCCCGGCGCTGCGCCCCGGTGGGCGGGAAGGGGAGCAGCGCCGCGAACTTCTCCACGTCCCCCTCCATCACCCGGCCCGCCCCCGCCGCGCGCCGGTCCTTGAGCTGGGCCAGGCCGCAGGTGAGGACGAACAGCTCCTCGAACACCAGCCGCCGCCGGGCGATGGCCAGCGCCTCGAAGCCGTCGGGGTAGTGGATGTTTTTCCGGGCAAACTGGGTTTGACATAGTTTGTGCTCCCTGCGCAGCCCGGCGGGCAGGATCTCAGGCAGGCCGTCCAGGCAGCTGTCCGCCGCCCGGCGGGTGAGCCCGGCCATCAGGTTGTTGGAGATGCCCGCTGTCAGCGGGTATACCGGCATGATCAGCCCGGTGGTCCGGGCCGTCCCCTCCCGCTCGAACACCGGGTTGGTCATTAAAAACAGGTTCCCCTGCCGCTCCACCGTGCCGAAAAAGATATAGCTCTCCCCCCGGCGGACCGCCTCCCGAATGTAATCCTGATTAAAAAAGGTGATGTGCACCGTGCCGGTCTCATCCACCCCTTTCACCTTCACCAGGGACAGCCCCCGGCGGATATAGCTCACCCGGGGCGTCTCCGCGACGACGGCGCACACGCAGCAGGGCCGGTCCTGGGGGGCGTCCCTCAGGGCATAGCACTCCCGCCGGTCCTCATACCGCTGGGGCAGATGGTTGAGCACGTCTCCCAGGGTGCGCAGGCCCAGCTTCTCCAGTTTTTTCCCCCTGGCGGGGCCCACCCCCGGCAGGTCGGTCAGGGCGGTCTCTCGGCTCAGCGGCATTTTCCCACCTTCTTTTCACGCCGCGCTTCAGATGGCTTGGGCTCTGCTTGAACATTGACGGTGTGCCCGGCGGCGCAGGATTTTTTCGCCGGACAGGGCGGCTTGACGCGGAAACACGTTGCGCATTTCAAGTCAAATCAACGTCATATGGCGGAAAAAGGTCCGCCGCTTAGGCATGGCGGCAGTGTTCAAGCAGGCCCCAGGGCAAGTATCTAAAACTCTGCTTACTATACCACACATCCCCCGTCGAAAACAATCCCTCCGGGATTTTTCCGCCCTGTCTGGTATAAATTGTAACGCCTCCGTCCACAATAGGGCCGGAGGTGTTGTTATGAACAACAAACGAACATGGATCGAAAAGCTGAGCGATTTCATCTCAGGAAAGGGTTTCTATCTCGTGGTACTCATCTGTGTGGCCGCCATCGCCCTGTCGGGCTACTACCTGGTCCAGGGGGTGCGCGGCAGTCTGGACGGCGCGCTGGACCAGCCCGTGTCCGGCTCCGCCGCCATCCGGGACACGCCTACGGCGTCCCCCACCGTCCGGCCCTCGGCCAAGCCCACCGGACCGTCCGCCCCGCCCTCCGCCCAGGTCTCCGCTCCCCCCGCCATCTCCACCCCGCCCGCC
>CAPOAR010000064.1:0-19366 GCA_948670295.1 uncultured Oscillospiraceae bacterium
AGCAGTCTATGGGCAAAATCGTGTCCATTGCGGAGCAGACCAATATTCTGGCCATCAACGCCTCAATCGAGGCGGCCCGGGCAGGCGCGGAGGGCCGGAGCTTCTCGGTGGTGGCAACCCAAGTAAAGCAGCTGGCAGAGGAGATCAAGGGACTGACAGGCGAGGTGGATAACGGCGTGACCGAGGTGGAGAGCCGCGCCAATGAGCTCAGCCAGAGCATTTCCGCCTCCCAGCAGACCCTGGGCCAGAGCATCGGCATTGTGGGCCAGACGGAGGGCAGCTTTGAAAAAATAACAACGGTGGCCGAGGGGGCCACCGCCGTGCAGACAGGGATTTCCGACGTGATCGAGGTATCCCGTCTGGAATTGCAGAGCTTGCGCCAGTTCTTTGATAAAATCAAGGAGCGGTATCAGGAGGTCGTGGAACACATTGACTCCGCCAGCCAGCTGGGCACCACAAAGAGCGCCATGTTTGAGGACATGGACAACATGATTTCTCAACTTCCCCCCCTTGTCAAGGACATGGAGAACGGGATCTGAACAATTGAAGCACCCTCCCCAATCTGAACCGCCGGCAGCTATGCGTTCAGATTGGGGAGGGTTGTTTTTTGCCGGAAATTCCCGTAGAGGCGGGAACCCCCCCAGATTAAAAGGGCCCCGGATACCCGTTTGGGGTATCCGGGGCCCTGCTTGCAGGGGGAGGATCAATGCGCCTGTGCATATTGGCAGAACCGCATCAAAATAGTGGCCACCTGGGCCCGGACGGCGGAGCCGCCGGGTTGGAGGGTGGTGCTGTCCACGCCGGTGATAAGGCCGGTATGAACTGCCCAGGCCATGGCGTCCACGGCGTAGGGGCTGACCTGGCCCGCGTCCGCGTAGATGGACAGATCAGCCCTGCCGCTGACATCCAGCCCCTTGCGCTGGGCGTAGCGGTAGAGGATGGCCGCCATCTGCTCCCTGGTGATGGGATTCTGCGGCTCGAACAGGCCGGTCTCATAGCCATTAACTACCCCGTTGGCGGCGGCCCAGGCCACCGGCGCGGCGTAGTACTCGCCCTGCGGCACATCCGGGAAGCTGGCGCCGCCCGCCGCCGGGGAGCCCTCGTAGCGGTAGAGGATGGTGACGATCATGCCCCGGGTGGTGGTCGCCCAAGGGGAGAACAGGTCGGGACTGGTGCCGTTCATCAGCTTGTTATTGTAGACGTAGGCCACGGCGTCCCGGAACCAATCGCCCTGCGCCACATCGCGGAAGGGCAGCGTGGCGGGCTGGGTGGGCGTGAAGGTCACGGCGATGGTGACGGCGGAGGAGGGCATGACGAAGGACCATTTGCCGCCGCCCAGGCCGGAAACGGCCACCCCGCGCCCCTGGCTGTCAGTGACAGCCAGGGAGTTGAGAATATAGCCAGAGTTGGGGGATGTTGTCACAATGACCGTTTCCCCCGGGGCGGCATGGGTGGTGCTGAACTGCACGGAGCCGCCGGCCGTGCCGGGGGCCGCCTGCACCGGGTAGCGGGTGACGCCGCCGCCCCAGTTGTTGTCCCAGCTGTTATCCCAGCCGGGACCCGGATCGTAGCCGCCCTGGGTGGGGGCGTTTTTGATGGCCAGGCCGCTGGCGGTAACCTCCTCTGTGTCGTTGGGCCCCACATTGACCAGCTTCAGGCTGGGGACCGACTCCACGGTGATGCCCTGGGCCGCGAGGGAGCCCAAGGACAGGGCGTTGGTCAGGCCCAGCGTGGACTTAGAGGCGATGTAGAGGGTGAGGCTGTTCCCGCTTACCGTGTACGTGGTGTGGGTATCCCCGGTGGACAGGGTGGGCGCAAACGTAAAGCTGCCCGCGGCCTCCTGATTCAGGTTCAGGGTGATCTGGACTGCGGTATAGCGCCCGGTCAGGCCCTGAAGGCTGACCGACTGGCCGTCCATCTGGAGCCAGGGTGAGCCGGAGGAGGCTGCCGCCGCCGGGCATACCAGCAGCGCGGCGGCCAGCGTCAGGGCCAGGAGCAAGGAAAGGGTGCGTTTCATGGGCATGGTCCTCCTCATTGGATGCCCGTGCCCGTCAGGACGATCTCGGGCAGGGTGTCATAGTCGGGGAAGCTGATCCACAGCGTCTCGCTGGTCAGCCGCTTCCCCTCTGCGCTGTTGGGGGTGTCGGTGCGGTAGAGCACCGCGCGGATCTCAGTGGGGTTATTGCTCTCTTCCAGCTCGCCGGTCTCTGCGTTGAGATCCTGGGAAACGCCGGTCTGCACATTCAGGACCCTTTCCGCCTCCAGATCGGGCACAAAGATCCAGAAGCCGTCGCTGGTGTCGCTCACCTTGCCGCCCTCGGGCACCTCGGCGAACAGGAGGGAGTAGCCGTTCATCGCCCGCTCCACATAGCCCTTATCCGCTTCGGTCCCATCGCCGGGCTCGGCGGCCTCCTTCACCGTGCTGTAGCGCACCTCCACCTCAGCGCTGTTGTAGGCCGGGTCGCCCCGATAGGTGCCCACCACCACCAGCGTGCCGGCGGGGATCACCTGGTCCGCATTGCCGCCGTAGCGGAACTCGTTCTGGAGCCTGCCCACCGTGACGCCGGGATAGAAATCCACCCGGTCGCCGGGATAGTCCAGCAGTGTGACCTGGGCCGCCCCGGAAAGCCCGGTGACCCGCACCGCCGTCACATCGTAGGTCCAAATGCGGGAATCCTTGGCGGGGTCCGCCCCAGGCTTGGTGAAGTAGGTTACGGTCTCATTGCCGGACAGCTCGCCCTCACGCACCGTAATCCAGTCGCCGGTGGTCTGGACCTGCACCGTGTAATGCCCGGTCAGGTTCGCCCCGGCGATCTTCACGCCGGTGACGGAGGCAGTCCTGGTCAGGGTTGCGGTGACGGTATCGCCCTGCTGGCCGGTGGTGTACAAGCCGGAATCAATGGCGGCGTCCCAGGCTATGCGCACCTCGCCCGCCGTGGCCTCCGGGCCCATATTGCCCAGTTTGTCCACGGGGACGACGCTGTAGGTATAGGTCAGGTTATTGGCCGGGCCCAGATCGTCAATGTAGGTACTGGCTGTGGTAAAGGCAATGTGCTTGCCGTTGCGGCGGATCTCATAGCCCAGGATGGAAGCGTCCCCGCCTGTGATGGTCAGCACGGCATTGTTTTTGTCGGCTGCCGCGGTCACGGCGACAGTGCCTGCAAAGCCCGCCTCCCCGTTCAGCCGGGCGGTATAGGAGTTATCGTTGAGATACCAGATAGCCCGCGCCTCCTTGGCGGGGTAGCTGGCCAGGGTCTGCTTCACGCCGTCGCTGAGCACCAGGCCCCAGCGGGTAAAGAACTCGGTCAGATCCCGGTTGACAATCTTGGAGGCGATGAGGGCCACCCGCTCGTCATAGGTATAGCTGCCGTACTCCTTATTCTTCCAGCTGGTAAAGAACTGGTTGAAGAAGTTCAGCGGCTGGTCCCCATTGTCGTAGGCCAGGTGGAGCTGCCAGTACATGGCCAGCTGGACAAACACGCTTCCGGCGGAGCCGGGCCGGCCTGCGCTGGTCTTGTCGTAGACCGCCGCCCAGATATTGCTCTTGGTCAGGCGGGTGGGCAGGGTCATGGCGGCGCCGTCATAGGCCTGGACGGCCAGGGAATAGATGTTGTTGGTGATTTCCGCCTTGCCCAGCTTATCCATGTTGTGGCCGATTTCGTGGGCGATGCCCCAGCCAAACAGGCTGTTGTCACGATTCTGGCCGGTGACGGACACGGGGCTGCCGCACACCAGCCCGGTGGTGGAGCCCCAGCCCACGCCCACATGGCTGCCGGCGGCGTACATGAAGGCCCCGGCGAACATGCGCATGTAGCGGATATTCTGGCGGGTGGTCATGGGATAGCGGTAGCCGGCCATGGTGGTGCCGGCGGGGATGATGCCCTGGACCTTGTTGGCCACAAACAGCACATCCTCCCAGGCCAGCACGTTTTGGTACATGGCGTCCACCATCTCTTCGACGCCCCGGTTGGTGCCCTTCAGCCCGGCCAGCGCCTGGGAGGCGGGGATGGACAGCAGCACGCTGGGGGTGGAGATCTCGGTGGCATTGCGGATATCAGTCTGGGGCGCGGCAGAGTTCAGCGCCGCCACATAGGATTCCAGCTGGGTTACGTAGGTGCGGATAGCGTCTTTGCGCGCGGTCTCGTCCATACCGTACCAGCCGGACAGCTCCAGCACAGGCATGGCAAAGGAGTTGGAATCCACCCGGACCTGGAGCCTGATCTGTTCAGGATTGGCCCCAGCGTAGGTCAGGTACAGCGGGCCGCCCCGCTCCGCGTCCAGGGAGCCGATCTTGGGCACGGTGATGTAGTTGCGGCCGTTCACCAGCCGGACAGACTCACCCTTCCAGATGCCGGACTCGCCGAAGAACTGGGTAAACGTCACATACACCGGCGCGTCGGTGGGCAGCTGGGCGTAGACGGCCACCGTGGCCCCGGCCCGGGCGGTCACGCCCAGGGGCTGGAGAGCACTGGCGGACTGGCCGTATTGGCTGTCCTTGCTGCCGTCCCGGCTCTGGAAGCTGCTCTTGACCGCACCCAGGGCGGAGGCATCGCCCGCCAGCAGCGCCTGGGCCAGCTTCAGCTCGTCCCGCAGCCGGGCCAGATCCAGATAGAAATCGGCCTTGGCCTCCAGCCGGGCGGAGAGGGCGCTGATCTGCTCCCCCGTCACGCCGGACTTGAGGGCGGTAAAGGTTCCGTCGGCAAACAGCGCGGCGATATCCTCCGCCAGGCTGTCGCTCTTATAGAAGGCCATCTCGGAGATGCTCACCCGGCAGCCGTTCCCCTCCCGCTCATTGAGGGAGATGGTCAGGGACTTGACCCCCTTCACCGCGGCAAAGGGCAGCACCAGATAGTTCTTTTGGGCATTCATGGAGGGGGCGTAGTACAGCGTCTCGCTGAGCAGCGTCTCCCCATTGCTGTCCTTCGCGGTCACGGTGTAGGAGCGAAGGGCATACTTGTGGTTTCCGCCCAGGTAGGGCACCAGGATAACATAATTCATGTCCTGGGGCTGGGTAAAGGTATAGGTGAAGTGGCTGTTCAGGCTCCAGTTCTGGGCCACCCAGTAGGTGGCCGCGTCTCCGTCCACCACCTGGCCAACGGCAAAGCCGGGGCACAGCTTACGGTCTACATTGTTGGGGTCTGTCATGACCACCGACTCCACCAGTTCGTTATTGATGCGGTCCTCCTGGGGCAGCTCGGGCATGACCAGCTCCTCACGCTGGGGCGTGCCGGAGGCAGTGGCGGAGTACGGGCCTGTTCCCCTGCTGTTGCCCGCCTTCACCGCCACCTGGTAGGTTACGCCGTTGGTCAGGCCGGTGATGGTGGTGGTGGTAACGGACAGATTGCCGCCGTACTGGGTAAAGGCGCTCTGGCCCGCCTGGCGGTAGAACACCTGATAATAAGACGCGTCCTTGGTCTGGCCCCAGCTCAGGCGCAGGGACTGGTCGGCGGCGGTTACCGAGATGTTAGAGGGCGCGCCGGGGACGCCGCCCGGCTCCGGCGCGGCGGATATCACATCAGAGGGCACGCCCCTCCAGTCGCCGTTGACGGCGGTGACCCGGAACTGGTAGGTTTTCAGGTTCTCCAGCCCGGTGACCGTGGCCCGGGTGGAGTTGGCGGACATCTGCTGATCCAGCTTGCCTCCGGCGCCGTATTCAATGACATAGCCGGTGACATTGTGCACCGCGGCCCACTCCAAGGTTATCTGGCCGTTGCCGGGGGTGGCGGCCAGATTCTGAACCTGGTCGTTTTTAGGGCTTTCGGGCACAATGTCCTTCAGGAATTCAATGTCGCGCACCACGGCATAGCCGGCATCGTTCTGGGTTGCGGTGACGGTGATGGTGACCTTTTTCACCGCCACCTTAGCGCCCAGATCAATGGTGATCACCCGCTCCCCCGCGGTGCGGCCGATAGCATGAATCCCCTGGGGGAGGGTAATGTCAAAGGGAACGGTGCGGGAGGCGCCGCTGGCATCCTCCACCACGGCCTGTCCCTTCTGGATTGCGCCGGCAGCATCGGGACAGGTAATCTGGATTTCGCTCATCTCCACCGCGCCCCCGCCAAAGTCAATGGGGAGGGAGATGGGGCCGCTGCCGCTTTCCGGAGCCATGGTGACGGTTCCGCTGCCCTGGAACAGCCCGGCGGCATCGCCATCGGTAAATTTGACGCCGGTGGTGTCCACATGGGGGGAAATAATGGCGGCCGTATCATACGCCTGGGCCTCGTTGGCGCGCCCCACGTTATGGCTGGCGTAGGCCAGGTCGGTGATATCCACCTTGCCGTCCCCATTGAGGTCGTAGGTGGCGGTGCTCCCGCCCAGGTTGGCGTCTATCGCGTCCAGGTCGGCGCTGTCGATTTTGCCGTCCCCGTTCACATCGCCCAGGGAGAAGGTGCCGTCCCCGGTGCCCGCAACCAAGTGCTTGGAATAGCCGTCCAGCCTCACGGTCTGGGCAAAGGCTTTATATCCCGTCCCGGTGAGCTCCACCCGGTACTCCTCCCCGGCGGGCAGGCCGGTGAGCTCCACCACGTAATAGCCCACCCGGCCCTCACCGTTCAGGGGGGCGCCGTCCACGTTGTTCACCTGGACGGGGATATCCTGGGTTCCCGCCGGCAGGGGAACGGTAATGTCCTTCCCGCTGCCGGTCACATGCAGCTTGATGTTGCGCCCTGCGGCGCTGTCCGGCGTCTGGGGCAGGTCAAACCGAAGGGTAAGGCCCAGGGAACCGGCAAGGGGGGCCGAGGAATCCGCCGCGCTGGCGGCGGGCAGGCCCGTCAGGCAGAGGGAGCACGCCATAATCAGGCTGAGCGCCCCGGAGATCAATCGTCTTGCTGCTTTCATGTTTGCCACTCCTTACTGATCGCTCCCACATTATGTAAATTAGGATATTATGTGGGACTATATTTTAATATGCGGAAGCGGTCCTGTCAATGACAATCGGCGTTCCCTGCGGTTTTTTTCGGCACCAGGAAGCCTCTCTTTGAAAACTTGCGCGCCCCGGTGCAGCCCGCTGTCCAGCACGGAGCAGGGCCGCTTCGCGCTGTGCGGCGGCCATCCGGCGGTTTCGGCTGTGAATACAGGTTCTAAGAACAAGGGTATAGCAAATCCCGGAGCCAAGGCCCCGGGATTTGTTTGATTCGCAGACGGGACAGGCCGCCGCCTCCCCCCTTTTCGGGGCCTACCCCTCCGGGGCGCCGCCAGAGGCAATCCAGCTCTCGTCCGAGGGGTTGTCCCGGAACGCGATGAGGCGGGCGATGTCCCGGGGGGCGATGTAGCCCGCTTCCGCCGCCGTCCGGGCGATGGTGTCGAAATCGGTGAGGCTCACATTGCGCACGCGGGCCGCGGCCAGCCGGTCCAGCCCTTTTTTCATGCCATAGGTAAAGATGCTGACGACGCCCAGCACCTCCGCCCCCGCGGCCCGAAGGGCCTCCACCACTTCAATCACGCTGCCGCCGGTGGAGATCAGGTCCTCCACCACCACCACCTTCCGGCCCTTTTCCAGCCGTCCCTCAATCTGGTTTTGCCGGCCATGGTCCTTCTGTCCGGCGCGGACATAGCCCATGGGCAGCCCCAGCAGATGGGCGGTGATGGCGGCGTGGGCAATGCCGGCGGTAGCGGTGCCCATGAGCGCTTCCACGTCAGGGTATTCCCGGCGGATGGTCTCGGCCAGGGCGTGCTCCACATCGCCGCGCACCTGGGGGTCGGTGAGGGTCAGGCGGTTGTCGCAGTACACCGGGCTCTTGATGCCGCTGGCCCAGATAAAGGGCTCCTCCGGGCGGAAGAATACCGCGCGAATCTCCAGCAAGTCCTGGGCAATTTTCTTGGCGATGGCGTCTGGCGTGGTCATATCTGTCACCTTTCCTTTTGCGTTTTCGGGCGTCAGCCCACAAATTCCGCCACACACCGGCGGTAGGCCGACACGGGATCGGCCGCCTGGAGGATGGGCCGCCCCACCACAATATAATCGCTGCCCAGCTCCCGGGCCCGGGCCGGGGTAGTGACCCTGGCCTGATCCCCCGTCTCCCCGTCGTCAAAGCGCACCCCGGGGGTAACGGTGAGAAAGCCCCCGCCGCAGGCTTCATGGACCTTCCCGGCCTCCAGAGGCGAGCACACCACGCCGTCCAGCCCCGCCCCGGCGGCGCATTTGGCGTAGTGCATCACCACCTGATCCAGCGGCTTTTCGATGAGCAGCTCCCGCTCCATCCGCTCCTGGCTGATGGAGGTCAGCTGGGTGACGGCGATGAGCAGGGGACGGGAGCCGTCCGGCCGGACGAGGCCCTCCAGGGCCGCCTCCATCATGGCCGCGCCCCCGGCGGCATGGAGGTTCACCATGTCCACATCCAGCCCGGCCAGACGGGCCATGGAGCATTTCACGGTATTGGGGATATCGTGGAGCTTCAGATCCAGAAAAATTTTGTGGCCCCGGGACTTGATCTCCCGGATGATGGCGGGGCCCTCGGCAAAGTAGAGCTCCATGCCGATTTTCACAAAGGGCTTCTCAGATGAAAAGCCGTCCAAAAAGTTCAGCGCCTTGCTCCGGCTGTCCAGGTCCAGCGCGATGATAACATCCTTGCCCATAGGGCACCTCCCAATATGATTTTTTATTTCCTGTCGTACTTTTCGCCGTCCAGCAGGCCCTCGCTCTTGGCCACGCAGATGCTGGTCACCGCGTCGCCCACCACGTTCAGGGCGGTCACCAGCATCTCAATGGGCCGATTGATGGCCAGGATGAGGGAGTAGGCCAGTAGCGCCCCCTCGTTGACAAACCCCACCCCGGACAGGATGGTGAACAGTACGATAGCCCCCGCTCCCGGCGCCGCGGGGGTGCCCGCGGAGGCGATGAGGGCCAGCACGGCGATGACCACAAGCTGGGTGAGGCTCAGGGAGTAACCGGCACAGCCGGCGATGAACACCGTGGCGACCACCTGCATGATGGCGGTGCCGTTCATGTTGATGGTCATGCCCAGGGGGAGGACAAAGGAGGCGATGGTCTCGTCCACGCCCAGATCCTCGGTACAGGTCTTGTAGTTGAGGGGCAGGGCGGCGGCGCTGGAGGAGGTGGAGAAGCCGAACACCGCCACCTTGCTGATTTTTTTCAGGAAGGTGACCGGGCTTTTCCGCGCCCCCACGGCCACGATCAGCGGGTAGCCCACGATGAGATAGAGCAGCAGCAGCGCCACCGCAGCCACCACGTAGGCAAAGGCGGGGCGCAGATGATTAATGCCGTAGGTGGCAAAGGTGCGCACCAGCAGCACAAAGATGGCGAAGGGGCCGAACTTGTTGACCACGTAGTTTAGGAACACCACCACTACGTCGTTGAGCTCCTGCACCAGCTTGCGCAGGGTAGCGGTCTTTTCCTCGCCCAGGGCGTTCATGGACAGGCCCAGGCACACCGCCAGGAACACCACGGCCAGCACAGCCGTGTTGCTGCCGAAGGCGGTGACGATGTTGGCGGGCACCATATTCAAAATCACGTTCATGGGATTGGCGCCGGTGGAGCCGGCGTTACCCGCCAGCCCCTCCACATGGGCGGCAAAGAGACCCGCGTTATACAGCGCGCTGCCGGTGCAGCAGGCCAGCACCAGCGCAAAAAAAGAACAGATCAGAAACCAGATGAGGGTTTTGGCGGAAATGCGCCCTAACGTTCTGGTGTCTGAAATCTGTCCGATCGCCAAAGTAATGGAGGTAAATACCATGGGTACGATGATGAGCTGAAGGGAACGGATGAACAGCTGACCGATCAAATAAAAAATACCGAGAGCCTTTTCCGCCCCCTGCGCGGTGATGTCCTGGAAAAAAAGGTTGTTGACGGTATTCCAAACCGCCTCTTTTCCCGCACCCGTCAAGGACTCCCTCAAAAACAACAGCAACACTCCGGCCACAAGGCCGCAGATCAGGGAGATGCCCATTTTTTCCGCCAGCGAGAGCGCATGGCGCTTGCTCTGATTCCCCATGTGTACTCCTCCTATGTCATATTTTTGGGATATGCCCAAACTTTCGACACTATACCATAGTTCGCCTCATTTGTAAAGCCCTGAATTTTTATCGTTAGGATTCCTGTGCCATAACCGGCAAGTCAACCATTTGCGCCTGCCCAAAATTCCTCCATTACTCGATTAAATTCCTGCGGCACATCCATATTAACACAGTGTCCCGCATTTTCAAAAAGAACTACTTTACAATCGGGTTCACTGCTTTTCCATGCTTTTATTGCCTCCAATTCCATTGGGATATCAAATTTTCCGCACCCGATCAGCAAAGGGTAATTTCTTCGCCCGGTTTCATGCTTGTTTACCATAGTATTAAGCGTTGCCAAAAATATAAATGACTTTTTTGGAAAGCGTATATTCATAGCATAAAAATCATTTTGAGCCTGTGAAGTATATGCAGAGATTTTCTTGTTTGCTTTTGCAAACCATTTAACCGAAAAAAGCGCCTTCAGCATCATCAGCGTCTGCTTTGCACCATTATCATGTTTCATTTTTGCGTCGAAATTATTGATGTCATACCCTCCAAAGCAAGCCAGTGAGCTTACTTTGTGTGGATAACGGTTAGCAAAATCCTGTGCTAAAACTGCGCCCAATGAAACACCGACAATATGCGTTTTATCAATGCTTTCAGTTTCTAGAATGTCAAATATCCATTTTGACATCTTATCTACCGTATCGCCTTTTTGAGTATCCGTTGACTGTCCGTGGCCAATGATATCAATAGCCAGAATGTTATGTTTATTCTCAAAATACTCAAACTGCGCTTGGAACATATTGTGGTTGACGAAAGCGGCGTGGATAAACAATATCCATTCGGCTTGCCCTGCCCTGCTTACAAAATATGTAATTGGCGAATTGGCTAACTTTATTGGCGTCATTGTGTTTCGTCCCTCATCTCATCAAGAAGTTTTTGATACCACTCGATCCTGTTGGTCATACTGCCATTATATAGTCTCTTTTTGGCTGCGTCAATATCGCTTTGTCAACCGGCATTGTACTGCACCGATGTGCGCGGGAGAATTTTATGTCCCCGCCGCCCTCTGCCACGACATAAATATTATAAGTAAAAGGTATGGCGCTCCATTCGGTTTGGCGGCGGAGAATGCCGAAGCCTGGAAGGATTTGCGCCTGCCTCTTATTTTGCGGCGGAAAAAGCCGAATTGGTATAATGTACCGGCGCTTTGGCGGAGAGACAGGATACCCTCGACTTCCGCCGGAGGAAATGAATGATTAGGAGGAAAACGGATTATGAAGAAAACAGAGAAGCTTCTGGCCCTGCTGCTGGTTCTGCTGCTGGCGTGTGCCGGGTGCTCCCCCTCTGACCCGGGGGCGGAAAACTCGGACAAGGGAACTCCCTCCGCCAGCACTGCCCCCAGTCAGGAGCCTTCGCCCACCCCGAGCGAGCCGGAGGAGTCCCTGGACCCGGAGCTGGTAGACAGGGTGAAGTATAACATCTACGTGGATATGAACAATAAGATCGTGGATGTGCTGGATACGCTGTACAGCTACTATGAGGTAGTGGAGTACGCGGATGAGTTCGCCCTTCTTTCCGACAGCGAGTATACTTATAAATATGATATCTCTCCCTATAACACCGACCTGCTGGAGGACGCAGAATATGTGGCTGGGCTGGAACCAGCCTTTGAACCGCTGGACGAGCTGACGCTGGAGATTATTGAGCCGCTGCGCATACTGATGGACACCTTCTCCGATATCTATTCCGACTACAGCTATGCCGACGACCAGTATGCCCGGCCCAAGGAGTACCATAAGGCCATCCAGGCCAATGCGGCCATTTTTGAGGATCTGGCCTATGAGTATATGGACGCCCTGGAAGCGGTAAGCATCCAGCGGGTGGAGGTGGAGGAAAAGCAGATGCAGGAGGATGGCCGCCTGCTCATCTACGGCTTCAGCCACGCGATCACCGTGGTTAAAAAGGTTACTTCCGAGTGTTACAGCCAGGATATCTCCGACTACAACATTGAGGAGCTGAACCTGGAGCCCATCCGTCCGCTGTACCAGGAGCTGCTGGACACCATTGAGGCGTATAAGGCCGCCGCCGGGGATAACAACCAGCTGATGGAGGAGTCCATGAGCGCGGACAACGCCAACTATTATGCCAGCCAGATGGAGCGGATGGCGTCGGCCATTGAGTGGATGATCCGGCAGGTGGAGAGCGGCAATCCCATTGACGACCCGGGCCGGGAGTATCTGGGCGGGCTGATTCACGTGGAAGAGGTGCTGAGCGACTGCATTGATTTGTATAACGACGCGATGGCGTCCTGAAACAGAGCCTGAAAATGGGCGGGGGTATTGGGGACAGTCCCAATACCCCCGCCCCCACATTTTTCCATTATTGTTCCCCCCGCCATCGGGATATAGGTGCAATCCTCTGAAAGCGCAGCGTATCGCCTCACTTTTAATATGGACACGCCGCCGCTGCATACAGTTTGGGTGGAGGTGGTGTCCATGTGGACGGCATGGCTGTTATTAACACTGAATGGTCTGTTCTTCACCCTGCGCCTGGCGGGGAACACGGGCTCCTTTCCCCGGGCCCTCACTCGGGAGGAGGAACAGGATTGTCTGGACCGGATGGCACAGGGCGATGAAGATTCCAGGGATATGCTCATTGAGCACAATCTGCGGTTGGTGGCGCATATTGTAAAGAAGGGGTACAGCGGAAGGAGGATTTTTCCCGGTCAAAAACGGCCCTCCACGGGCCGCCGGATTTCAGGTGGATATCCAGGTGAAGTTCCTCTTTGGTACTGCCTTTTTTGACCACGATCTTATCTAAAATCGTGGTGACAAGAGCGGAATTGATACTGTTCGAAAAGGACAGCTCCTGTTCCAATGCGGCGCGGATCTCCTCCAGCTGCGCCGGCGTGCGCCGGTCTTTCTCCGCCTCAGCCCGGAGCGCGGCCCGCCTCCCCTCCAGGATGGTCATTTGCTCGTTAAAGCCGTCGTTGCGCTGCTTGAACTCCGCCATGGAGATGACGCCCTCAATGCTCATCTCCAGCAGGCGGTCTTTTTTTGCCTGGATGGCGGACAATTCTTCCTCTATGTGCCGAATTTCCTGGGTGTAGTCATGTTCGTCAGGGACAGACTGGAGGACGGTCACCACTGCGTCGACGATGGCCTGTCTGTCCTGGGCCAGTTGGTCAAAAATGCCCGCCATCATCTGGTCCAATTCGGTAGTGTAGAGCTGCGGCGCGGAGCAGGCCGCCCGGCCCCGGTTCCGATATACCCGGCACTGCCAGACCTCCTTCTCCCCCGCCCTGCTTTTCAGCACCTGCCGGTGGAAGCTGGTTCCATGCTCCTCACAGATGATCTTTCCGCTGTAGGGGTAGCGGTTGTGGAATTCTGCTCCGCTCTGATGGGCCATCATTTGTTTGCTGCGCCGCTTGTATAGGGCGTTGGCCCGGTCCCACAGCTCCTCCGGCACGATGGCGGGGATAGACGGGTCGGGGTACATCACCCACTCGCTCTCGTCCAGGAAAACCTTCCGCTTGCTGCGGTAGTCCACCGTCTGAGACTTGTTGGCGCAGTACCAGCCCTTGTATTTGGGATTGCATAGAATGTGCCGGATGGTCAGCACGTTGAAAGCGTTGCCCTTCCGGCTGGTGAAGCCCTCGTCCAGCAGGGTTTGGGAGATGCGGCGGATGCCCATCTGCCGGTTGGCGTACAGGTCAAAGATGCGCCGAACCACCTGGGCTTCCTCCGTGTTGATGGTTAGCACACAGTCCTTTTTGTCGTAGCCCCATAGCTTGTCGTTGCCCAGCACATGGCCGTTCTTGATGGCCTGGCGGAAGCCGAATTTCAGCCGCTCGGACAGCTTGCGCACCTCGTCCTGGGCCACCCCGGCCATGACCACCAGGCGGAACTCGCTGTCGCTGTCCAGGGTGTTGATGTTATCGTTCTGGAACAGCACCCCCACCCCATGCTCCAGCAGCTCCTGGGTATACCTGATGCTGTCCAGGGTGGAACGGGAAAAACGGGATATCTCCTTCGTGATGATGAAGTCAAAGCGCCCCGCCTTGGCGTCCGCTATCATCCGTAAGAAGCTATCCCGTTTTTTTGTGCTGGTTCCGCTGATGCCCTCGTCGACATACCCCGGCACAAAGGCCCAGCTCGGTTTGCTTTGGATCAATTCGGTATAATACTGCACCTGGTTTTCCAGACTGTTGATCTGCTCATCCTTGTCAGTAGACACCCTGGCGTAAAAGGTCACCCGCAGGGGGATATCGAAAATCGTCCTGCCATTGCGCAGCTCACTGCGTATTTTAAGGATATTCACACTGCTCCGCCTCCTTTGTCCGGCACACGGGATATCGGAACAGCGGCGGAACAGCTATCCCGGAATGTACCAAATCTACCGCCCTCAAATAGGTGGCTTTCGACAGAAGGCCGCGGTCATAAACTGTCCTCAAAAGGACGCTCAACAGCTCTCGCTGCGCGCTTTCCAAGCTGCATCACCTCCGTTCATGGATATGTTTTCAGAACAGAAAAATGCCAGGCGGACCGGCCCCGCCTGGCATTTGACAAAAAATATTGCTTAACGCTCTGTGGCCCGTACCCCTTTTCCACAAAAATGCAGGCACTTCTGCGGGCAGGCATCCACGCATTTCCCGCACCGAATGCACTCCAGGGAGCGGGAGACTTCCTGCGCGGAGAGGTCCACCGGGCAAGCCCGCTGGCAGGCCGAACAGGACACGCACCGCTCCTGTTCCCAATGAATCTGCACCAGGCTGAATCGGTTAAACCAGCCGTAAATCGCCCCAAGGGGGCACAGGTATTGGCAAAAGGGCCGGTAAACCTTAACAGACAGCAGCACAATGCCAATCAAGATTCCCAGCTTCCAGACGAACAGGCTGCCGGCCTGTCCTCGAAGGGCCTCGTTTGCGCCCAGCAAGGGGATCGCACCCAGCAGGGTGCCGGAGGGACACAGATATTTGCAAAACGCAGGGCTCTTCACATACCCCCCGAACAGGAACATGGAGCCGACGCACACCAGCAGGATCAGCACCATGTACTTTCCATATTTCAGGATATGGTGAAAGGGCAGGCGCTTCTTCTTTTTGAAGATGGGTATCCTATGCAAAAGGTCCTGCACCAGCCCGAAGGGGCACAGCCAGCCGCAGACGAAGCGGCCCAGCAGGCTCCCAAACAGGAAGAAAACCCCCAGCGCGGCGAAGGGGACCTGAAACCCCTGCTGGTTCAGCAGGGCCTGTAAGGCCCCGATGGGGCAGGCGGCTATCGCACCAGGGCAGGAGTAGCAGTTCAATCCTGGAACACAGGCGTATTTCAAGCTGCCTTGGTAGATTTTCCCCTCCAGGAAACCATACATATACCCGTTTGTCACAATGGTAAACAGCAGCTGTACCGTCAGCCGAAGTCGTTTCATGGCGTCACCCGATCCCAATGCACTCCAGGCAGATCATCACTGCCTTTTTCCATACCACAGCAAACTGACCCTGAAAAATGCCGATTGTCAGGAAAAGCGCTCCGGCCAGGACGCCCCATACCCAGGCGCAGGGTTTACGATTCTTCCAGAAGTCCATGGATGAGCTCCTCCCACTCCGATTTTTCCGCAGAGCCGACCACGCCGCCCAGGTACATCCCCTCGCCGTCAAAAAAGAACGTGGTGGGCACCCCGCTCACACTCCCCATAAACGCATTATTGATGGAGTCGTTTAAAAGCAGGTGGGGATAATTCGCCCCGGTCTGCTGAACCAGGCTTTCCACAAGGGCCTGGTCCTCTCCCTCCCGCACATCGCTGACAATGCCGATGATCTGGAACTCCGACCCGTCATATTCTGCCGCCAGCTCCCCCAGCCCCGGCATCTCCCGCAGACATGGATTGCAATAAGTAGCCCACACATTGACCATGGTGAGCTTAGATTGGGTGAATACGTCCTCCGAAACCGTGTTCCCCTCCAGATCAGTGCCCTCGAAGGTGACAAAGATAGCGGACGATTCCTCCTCGGAAGGGGTCTCCTCCTGGACAGGGGGGCTGCTTACCGCTCCCGCCCCGGGATCGGTCTCCACCGTCTTGCCATCGGTGCCCCCGGTGCAGCCGCTCAGCAAAAGCGCCGGCAGCACCAACACCCCAAAAATCATTTGATAAAATTTTCTCATGTACAGCTACTTCCTTTGTCCACAATTTATCGTCCCATGGGGATTCACGTATCCATCCGGCCCGCAATGATTTCATGGCCCCGCCGGGGGAAACATTCCAATACCTGCTATCCAACCGCTGGAATCTCCGCCGATTGTCAGCTTTGGCGTGGCTAACGCTGGTCCTCCGCCATACGTCCGCCAATTTTCAAACAAGCCCAAGGGATTATCCTATTTTAGAATTATATATCATTTGGCACGAATTATCAATAAGCTCTTTTTTAGCACAGCCTGAATCGCAATATCTGTCCCACCAGGAGGCTTTCCCCATATGCAGCTGCCCCTTAAACCGTAGATAGCATCACAGCACCTTTTGCACACTAAACATAGACTCCAACACGATAAAATTCGTGAGGAAAAGGTTATTCAGATTCCAGAAGCTGACGCCGCCAAGGCCGTATTCGTTCACCAGGGCGTATTTAGCCTGGAGACTGCGGGCGTCCTCAAACCAGACCTCGTGCTGCCTGCCATCTCCATCGTAGTAGTGGAAGAAGGGTGCCTGCGCTGTTTGGTCATATTGGATGCTTGCCTGCACCTGTCCGGCCAGCGTGACGGCGTCAATGTTGGACAGGGAGCGTGCCGCTGTGCCCTGCACAAAGGGCAGCGTCCAATCATAGCCGTAATTGGGCACGCCCATAAGAATGCGTCCCGCCGGTATAACCTGCGTGGCGTAATCCAGCACCTGGCGCACCTTATCAATGGGCGCCACCGCCATGGCCGGTCCGTATGTATAACCCCATTCATAGGTCATGAGGACAACGTAGTCCACAGTTTGGCCGTGGGCGGCATAGTCGTGGGCTGAGTACAAAAGTCCCTCCTGACTGTCTGAGAGCTTGGGCGCCAGGGCGGTCATCACAATATAACCCAGCTGATGCATCCGCTCCGTCAGACGGCGCAAGAATTGATTGTAGCTCTCCCGGTCAAACTGGTAAATATACTCAAAGTCCACATTCACGCCGTACCAGCCGCCCTGCCGCAGCAATATCTCTACGTTTTCCAAAAAGGTGTCCTGTACGGCCTGATCAGTCAGAATGGCGTGGGCTATTTGGCTGGAAAACCTTCCCGTCTCCAGCAGGTTTGTGAGCGTTATAAGGTTTGCCGTGTTATGCCCGCCGGATAGTGCCAGGTTCAGGTTAAAGGTGGGCGTCAGGTTTCCAAGTAGATCGGCGCGGTAAGAAAAGGGCGAGAGGAATGTCAGGTAGGGCAGTGTGGCGTTTAGCGTACTGTCTGAGGCATCGGTTACATAGCCGTTGACGGCGATCTCCCCCAGATGGTGAGTATCGGTTGGAATCATGATCGTCTGTCCAACGGAAATACGGTTGGGATTGGCAATCTGGGGATTCGCCGCAATGAGGCGCTGAAGGCTTACGCCATATCTGTGCGCAATGGAATACAGGGTATCGCCGCGGTTTACTGTGCGGCGGGTTCCACTGTTTGGGATTACAAGCGCCTGTCCCACTGACAGCACACTGGGGTTTTGCAGCTGGTTGGCAGAGATGATGTCATCCGTTGACGTGGAATATCGGCGAGCAATTTGATAAACGGTGTCGCCGCTTTTTACAATATACAGTTCCAAGGTATTTTCCTCCTGTTGAGCTTGCCCGGATATTCCATTCTATTCCCAGCAGCAGCCATCGGTGCCGCCGGATCTGCACCCCTATGCCGTACATGATTCAGACAGCTGACAACATTTTTGTTAAGATCGGGCAGGGTTGTTCAAGACTTCCCTTCCTTTTGCTTCCTGCGTTAAAAAAATACTACACCCCCAATGGCGACCAGGACGATCTGATTTCCATCGGAACCATCGGGCTGATCAAGGGCGTTTCCACATTCAAGCCGGATAAAAAGGTCAGGCTTGCTACCTATGCCAGCCGGTGTATTGAAAATGAAATACTGATGTATTTCCGCTCTCAGCGCAAGCTCCAGGGCGAACTGTCCCTTTCCGACTCGCTGGACAGCGACGGGGAAAATGGCTCCCTCTCTCTCATTGATGTGGTTCGGGTGGATGACAATATGCTGGAAGAGCTGGATTTGCGGGATGCCTGCGCTAAGGTGCGCCGGTGCGTGAGCACCTGCCTCACCGGGCGGGAAGCCCACATCATCCGCCTGCGCTACGGCCTGGGCGGCCAGGCTCCCCTCACCCAGCGGGAGATCGCGTCGCTGTGCGGGATCTCCCGGAGC
Organism: uncultured Oscillospiraceae bacterium; assembly: GCA_948670295.1. Taxonomy (GTDB): domain Bacteria; phylum Bacillota; class Clostridia; order Oscillospirales; family Oscillospiraceae; genus Enterenecus. The sequence continues at coordinate 18,342 of CAPOAR010000064.1, forward strand.
TATGTATCCCGCCGCGCTTAATGTAAACGATGCCCGGAAAGCCTTGCAACGCAAGGGCTTGTCCGGGCATTGGATGTTTTTGGTAGCGCCGCGCTTATTGTAAGTGGTGAGAAATTTTAAGGGAGATAGGCGGTCATTCATTTATAGTTATCCATGGGCAAATCAAAACGGTAATTCTTCATATTTAATATCTGGATATTCTTTTAATTCTTCTTCAAATACAGCCCACCAAGGATGATCTTTGTCCCATACAATTTGATTCTTCATTTGTTCGATAACTTCCTGGTCGTGGTCCTCCAGCCCTTTATCGAAGTAGTGTTCCAGGGGTCATGTAATACTTTCCTTGTTTACATGGCATATTTTGTACCAAAAAAAAGTTGCTTATGTATGCAGTGGTTGCACTGCTATCGCTTTGAAGCATTTCAACAGCTTGCCTGGTCCACTTTTCTATTTTGTCAAAGTTTATTAGATGATCCTCTGTTACCCAGGTAGCGAGAGCTCCACATTTCCCGCAAAGCCCCGATGATACATCGAAAGCGCCTTTTGAAAAATCCTCATATAAAATGTTTTCGGTTCGAATTCTTACTGTTTTATCAAGCTGTAACCATAATTCACCAGGACACATATGAAGAATATATCGGATATCAGCTTGATCTTGTGTTGCCCTTAGGTCAGTTTACAAGGAACTACACGCAGAACGTGAAACGGGCTGCTGACAACAAACGGCGCTATGCTCCCAGTAGGGGCATAGCGCCTGTTTGTTGTGGGGGTATCCAAAGGGGGCAGTGCCTCCTTTGGCACACGACTTTGCTTGCAAAGTGTAGTGTGTTATACGCCCTGTCAGCGTTGCCGTGAAAATGCCATTGCCGCCGGTGAGGGCAAGGGCATTTGAAACGGCAGGAAAGCAGGGCTTTGTTTGGGGCTGGGAAGCCGGAAACAAAGGGCTGGTTTCAGCAGCAGACAGGGCGTATAACGCAGTTTTTAGAGCGGGTGCACAGGTGTCGTGTGGGACATTGCGCGCAGAT
>CAPOAR010000065.1:0-19016 GCA_948670295.1 uncultured Oscillospiraceae bacterium
CCGGCATTGGTTTGCCGCTTCCGCTTATTGTTAGTTTTTTTGAAGATTGCTATAGTAAAGATTCGGAACCATCTTCTGGAAATGGCTCTGCGGATCAGAGCAAAGGCATCATAAGCTGCTACCAACAGTTTATTATTAGTACGGCAAATACTTGAATAATTTATAACTATAAGCAAGCGATGGGTGTCCAACTCATCGCCTTTCTTTTTCCCAGACAGCAATCATCCGCCGCAGTCTGCATATGTTTTATCATCCTAAAACAGGAGGTGTCCCATTGGAAACGCAGAAATTGGTATTGCTGTGCCGCTATTCTACAAATGAACGGAGCATTGCCCAGATCATTCAAAACTCCTTCGACATTTTTCTCAGAAAAGAGTTGCAAAATGTTGCAAAAGCCCTGTGTCCCAGTGTATAATAATGATGATGAATGGCCGCTTATCTCAGGAGGCATCGTATGTACTTAGAGATAAGCAACCCCATGGACTACCATGCGGCATTATACATCAGACTGTCAAAGGAGGATGAGAACGAAGGCCCGTCTGAGAGCGTCAACAACCAGCGATCTTTGCTCAATGAATTTGTCCAGCAGCACCGTCTGACCGTTTTTGACACCTATATTGATGACGGCTGGAGCGGTACCAATTTCGACCGTCCGAATTTCCAGCGCATGATCGCCGACATCGAGGCCAAGAAGGTCAACATGGTCATCACCAAGGATCTGAGCCGCCTGGGCCGGGACTACATCCTCACCGGCCACTATATGGAGCGGTACTTCCCGGAGCACCGGGTGCGCTACATCTCCCTGCTGGACGGCATCGACACCGGGGTGGACTCCACCGCCAACGACATCACCCCCTTCCGCGCCATCATGAACGACATGTACGCCAAGGACATCTCCAAGAAGATCTCCAGCGTCAAGCACGACAAACAGCGCAAGGGCCTGTTCATCGGCGGCAAGCCGGTCTACGGCTACAAGATGCACCCCACCGAGAAGAACAGGATTGTCATCGACGAGGACGCGGCCCCCATGGTCCGCCGCATTTTCGGTATGGCGTTGGAGGGCGTGAGCTGCCGTCAGATCGCCGCCCGGCTCAATGCGGAGGGCGTGCCCACCCCGGCCGCCTACGCCGGACTGCCGGTGGCGAATCCCGGCCCCTACACCGGCCTGTGGAGCAGCGAGCGCATCTCCGATATGCTGCAAAATGAGACCTACATCGGCAGCATGGTCCAGGGCCGCACCCGGAAGATCAATTACAAGTCTAAGAAATGCATCAAGCAGGACCGCCGGGACTGGGTGGTGGTGGAGGGCACCCACGAGCCCATCATCGACCGGGAGACCTTCCACAAGGTACGGGCGTTGGTGGACAGCCGGAAGCACACCCGCAGCCGGACCTATGACTTTCTGCTCAAGGGGCTGATCTTCTGCCACGAGTGCGGCTATCCCCTGGCGGTGCTCAACCGCAAGAATGCGGCGGGAGAGGACCGGCTGTACTTCGTCTGCCGGACCTACCAGCGGTTCACCAAGGCGGGGGTGTGCACCAGCCACACCATCAAGGAGGAGACGGTCACCCGGGCGGTGGTGGAAAAGGTGCGGGAGGTCTGCGGAGCTTACCTGCAAGCGGACCGGCTCCTGCCCCAGGCCCAGCGGGCGGTGGCCAGGGCCCTGGCCGAGGCGGACAACGAGGAGGAGATCAACGCCCTGAATGCCAGGATCGACAGCCTGACCGCCCATCTGGACAAGGTCTACCTGGATAAGCTGGGCGGCGTCCTGGACGAGGCCGATTTCCAACGCATCTACGCCAAGGTCAAGGCCGACCGCGCCGCCCTGGAGCAGCGTCTCAGCCAGCTGGACCGCCCTGACTACTCCCCTGCCGAACAAGCCGACTTAGCAAAAAAACTGGTGGAGCGGTTCCTGGATACCGCATCCACCAATCGGGAGCTGCTGGTCAGCCTCATCGAGCGAATCGAGCTGACAGCAGATAAACAAATCATCATCAAATTCCGCTTCAAACAGTTAGAATCCGACTAAAATCGACACAAAATCACGAACCGCATCGTTTACAATAGCCGGGGCGCTATGTATCCCGCATCGAAAAAAAAGCCCTGGAAAAGCTGCGGGATGAATACGAAAAGCCCTGACAAAAAGCGTCCCGGCCTGTTTTATCAGGCCGGGACGCTCTCATTTCAACAGATCTCCACACTGTAGCGCAAAATTTTTTCTTCCCCCGGGGCAAGACGGATGACATAGGGCTTATCCGCCAGCTCACCGCTCTCGCCCTCTACAGCGGCACAGCCGTGCCACGGCTCCAGGCAGATATAGGGGGCGTTGGCGTTGGGCATGGTCCAGAACGCCACCATAGGAAACTCCCCAAAGTTCATACGCACCCCGCGCCCGCCGCCCTTGTGCCGCAGGGTAACCCCTTTGGAGCGCAGCCCCTCAAACGTGATGGTGTCCAGACGGTCAAACACCTCATGGTCCAAAACGATGGTGTCGGTGTGATCCAGAATATGCTCCCGCTCATCCGTCATGTATCCCTGCGCACTGGACATAATGGACCAGGCGTCCTCCTCCTGGTCAAACACCAGCCGGTAATCCTCAAACCGCTCCCCTGCCCGCAGAGGGCAGTTGATGCCGGTATGGCCGCCCACACAGAACAGCAACTCTCCCTGGCCAGGATTTTTTACCTCAAACTGGCTGTAAAACCCGTTATCCACCAGCTGATGGCGCATCCTCAGCACAAAGGGGAAGGGATACTGCGCCAGCGTCTGGGGGGAATCCCGCAGCTCCATCACCGCATAGTCCTCCCCCTGCTCCGCCACCGCAAACTCAATCCGGCGGGCAAAGCCGTGGCGGGCCATCTCATAGGTTTTTCCTTCAACCGCCACCCTGCCGTCCATCAGGTTGCCCACCACGGGAAATAGGTTCGGGTTCCTGCCAGCCCAAATCTCCGGGTCGCCGCCCCAGATATATTCTGTGCCCTGCTCATCCCGGAAGGACACCAGCTCACCGCCCATGGTGTCCGCCACGGCGGTGCAGCCGCCCCGCCTCAGTTCAATCTTCATGGCTCCTCTCTCCTTTCCAAACTGCCGCTCACCGCTCCGGCCACAGCTCTTCCGGGTACAGCCCTTCCGCCGTCATGGCCGCGATGGCCGCAGACACCGCCGGCTTGTCCTCCCGGTAGGTCACCCCGTACCACTTGTCCCGGCTGAGCAGCACCTTCACCCGGGCCTTGTCCTCCCGGATCAGCTGGTCCACCACGCTGGGCAGAAAATATTCCCCCTTCAAGGGGTTGTCCGCCAGCGCTCCGTCCAGGAATGTGGGAAAACGGCCCTCCGCCTCGTCCAAAAAGCTGCGGTTGAAGCCCCACAGGTTCATGGACACCGTGGTATCCCCCGGCAAGGCGGTCCAGCTCTCCCCGCCGTCCTCGGTATAACGGGCGTCCTCCCCATCCTTCTCAATGCGGATGCGCTCTACGATGTCCTGGAGCACACCGTCTCCATCCACGGCGCACACACCCCGGGCCACCGAGCCGTGCTCGGTCACCGTATTTTTCAGCAGGTAGCCCACCATGGCGTATTCATATCTGTCCCCGTCGGGGTGGGCGCACAGGTAATCATAGATTTTCTGGTATGCCGACCTGCCGTAGTAATCGTCCGCATTGATGACCGCAAAGGGTCCATTCACCACATGGCGCGCCGCCAAGGCCGCCTGGGCGGTGCCCCAGGGCTTCTCCCGCCCCTCGGGAACGGCGTAGCCCTCCGGCAGGTCGTCCATGCGCTGAAACACGTACTCAACCTTCATGTGCCGCTCCACCCGGCGGCCCACCCTCGACTTGAATTCCTCCGCGATGGACTCCTTGATGACAAACACCACCGTCTCAAATCCCGCCCGGCGGGCGTCGTACATGGAGTAGTCCAGAATCACCTGGCCGTGCTCCCCCACCGGGTCCAGCTGCTTCAGGCCGCCGTACCGGCTTCCCATACCTGCGGCCATGATGACCAGAACAGGCTTATTCATCGCCCTCTCCCCTTCCGCTCTTTTTGGTCCGGCTTTTCGCGCAGCCGGCCTGACTACCACCATTCTAGCGGACTTTTTTCCTCTTGGCAATAGTTCCCACAAAAATTATTTTCCATCAGCTTTCCCGCCTGCGCTCCATGTGGTTTATCATACTGGCCAGGTAACCTGCTCCAAAGCCGTTGTCAATGTTCACCACCGACACCCCGCTGGCGCAGGAGTTGAGCATAGACAGCAGGGCGGACAGGCCGTGGAAGGACGCCCCATATCCCACGCTGGTGGGGACGGCGATCACCGGGCAGTCCGCCAGCCCGCCGATCACGCTGGCCAGCGCCCCCTCCATCCCCGCGATGGCGATGATCACGCTGGCCCCCATGATCTCATCCAGGTGGGCCAGCGTACGGTGCAGCCCTGCCACGCCCACGTCATACAGCCGCTCCACCCGGTTGCCCAGCGCCTGGGCCGTGAGGGCGGCCTCCTCCGCCACGGGGATATCGCTGGTGCCGCCGGTGGCCACCACCACCGTGCCCAGCCCTCCCGGCGGGGGAAGCTGCCCGATGATACCCACCCGGGCGGCCCTGTGGTAGTCCAGGGGGCGGGTCTTCGCCACTACTGCGGCGGCCTCCTCCGCCAGGCGGGTGATGAGGATGGGCCCCTGGCCCCGCTCCACCATCACGTCCGCGATGCCCGCAATCTGCTCCGGGGTCTTGCCCGCGCCATAGATCACCTCCGCCGCCCCCTGGCGTGTCTTGCGGTGGAGATCCACCTTGGCGTAACCGATGTCCCGGAAGGGCTCGCTGCGCAGCCGCACCGCAGCCTCGTCCACCGTAAGCCGGCCCTCCCGCACCCCTTCCAGCACCTGTCTCAGCTCGTTATCCATCCTGCCCCTCCCCTTCCGCCGCACACGCGGTCCGGCGCACCGTTCGCAGGCGCCAGCCTGTCCCGCCACCCTGGGCGTCAATAGTCAAAATATTCATATCCTTGCCACCACCATTCTTTCCCTTTCAATATAGCATACCCGTCCAGAAAAGTCACGTTCAAATCTTCTTCCAGCAAAGAGCGCGGCCCGGCAAAAAAGGGCTTGCCAACCGACTATTTTCGTTTATAATGTTTTTGAAGGACCCCACTTTATTTTTCCCCGGCCTGCCGGGCGGGTTCCCATGTGAATTTGTCCGGCGGCCCCAAAACAACAATTCAGGAGGCGTTTGCCATGTTCAACTTTGAATACTACGCACCCACCCGGGTCATCTTTGGCCGGGACGCGGAGCAGCGCACCGGCGCGTTGCTGCGTGAGCTGGGCGTCAGCCGGGTGCTCATCCACTACGGCGGGGGCAGCGCGGTAAAGTCCGGCCTGCTGGACCGGGTATCCGCCTCCCTGGACGGGGCGGGCATTGCCCACACCTCCCTGGGAGGCGTGGTGCCAAACCCCCGGGTATCCAAGGTCCGGGAGGGCGCAAAGCTGGCCCGACAATTCGGCGCGGAGCTCATTCTGGCGGTGGGCGGCGGTTCGGTCATCGACTCGTCCAAAGCCATCGGCTACGCCGTGGCGGAGCCGGAGCATGACGTGTGGGAGATCTATGACCGCAAGCGCGCCCCCAAGGCCTGCCTGCCGGTGGCCTGCGTGCTCACCATCGCCGCCGCAGGCAGCGAGATGAGCAACAGCAGCGTCATCACCAACGAGGATACCGGGGAAAAGCGGGGCTACCGCAGCGACCTGTGCCGCCCCAAGCTGGCCATCATGAACCCCGAGCTCACCGCCACCCTTCCCCCCTACCAGACGGCGGCAGGATGCACCGACATCCTCATGCACACCCTAGAGCGCTACTTCACCCAGGGGGGCAATATGGAGCTCACCGACCAGATCGCCAGCGGGCTCATGCGCACGGTGATGAAAAACGCCCTGATTCTCCGGGACGACCCGGCCAACTACGACGCCCGTGCGGAGGTGATGTGGGCCAGCTCCCTGTCCCACAACGACCTCACCGGCCTGGGCGCCAACGGGATGGATTTCGCGTCCCACGGCCTGGAGCATGAGCTGGGCGGCATGTTCGACGTGACCCACGGCGCGGGGCTGTCCGCCGTCTGGCCCAGCTGGGCACGGTACGTTTACAGGGACTGCCTGCCCCGCTTTGTCAAATTTGCCCGCGATGTGATGGGCGTGGAACCGGGGGCGTCCGATGAGGAGACCGCCCTCCAGGGCATCGCCGCCCTGGAGGACTTCTTCCGCTCCATCCACATGCCCGTCACCCTGCGGGAGCTGGGGGTGGAGCCCACCGAGGAGCAGATTCTCGCCATGGCCGCCTCCTTTGCCGGAAGCGCCGGCGGCAAAAAGGGAACCGCCAAGGAGCTGTATGAGGCGGATATGGCGGCCATCTACCGCATGGCGCTATGATACCTGCCGTCCGCGCGCTGCTGCAAAAGCACCGGGAGGCCGTCAGCTACGTATTCTGGGGCGTCATGACCACCCTGGTCAATTACGCGGCCTACTTCCTGCTGAGAAGCATCCTCCATGTCCCTCTGGTACCCACCAACACCGCCGCCTGGGTGGTCAGCGTCCTGTTCGCCTATTTCGTCAACAAGCTGTTTGTGTTTGAGTCCAAAAGCTGGGCCTGGCGGGTGGCCGTGCGGGAGCTGTGGCAGATGACGGCCTCCAGGCTGTTCTCCCTGGGGCTGGAAACCGGCATTTTGTGGCTTTTTGTGGAGGAACTCCGCTGCAGCGAGGTCATTGTCAAGCTGTGCGCCAATGTGCTTGTGGTGGTGGTAAACTACGTGCTGAGCAAGTTCATTATTTTCCGAAAAAAGCAAGCGTGATAGAAGGGGGCCTGCGGAAAGGGCTGCACTAACGGCTTAACTCCGTGGCGCAGATTGTGGAGGCAATCCCCAGCTGCCCCAACCCCAAGCAACGCGAAAGCCGGCACAGCTTAACGCTGCGCCGGCTTTTGATATAAATGCTCTCTTACCTCACCGCTCCAACATCCGGCGGGGGCTCTTATCTTTCCTCTTCCAGGTCAAACTCAGGTCCAAATTCCAGCGCGGTGGAGCTCCTGGCCCCCTGGAACTCCAATTCGGGCGCGGGAGCCTTGGTGGTGGTGCACCGGCCGTTCAGGGTGCCGCCGTCCTCCACCACCAGCGAAGCGGTGGTCACATCGCCGTCCAAGCTGCCGGTGGGCTCTAAGCGCAAGTGCTCCCGGGCCTGGACACTGCCCTCTACCCGGCCAGCCACCCGAACCACGTCCGCTTTGATAGGCCCGCGGATCAGTCCGGTCTCCGCCACGATCACCGCACCGGTCAGGTCGAACTCGCCCTCCACAACGCCCTCCACCTGAACCACGCCCTCGCCCCGAAGCGTTCCCTTGAGGGTCACGCCCTGAGCGATGACAGTGCTGCTGGCCCGAGGCAGCGCGGGTTTCTCCTCAAAGTGCTCCTCGGCGGCGGCAGGCGATTCTATCCGCTCCTCCGCTTTCTGCATACCAAAAAAGCCCATATGAATCCTCACCTTTCCTTTGGGACGGCCTACAACCCGGTGGCCCTCCTCTAGTGGCTTCCATCCTACCACAAAAGGGAAAAAATTTCAACCCCGAATACCTTCCTGATTTTGTAAATTACTGTTCTGTCAATTTTCTGCGGAACAGCCACACCGCCAGCGCCATCAGCGCCGCCGCCCAGGCGGACACCCAAAGCAGATGGCCCGGCAGAGCCGCCCACTCCCCGGCCAGGGCGGCCTTGGCGGCGTCCGCCCCGTGGGCAAAGGGGAGCAGGTAGGCAAAGCTCTTGAACTCTCCGCCCATCAGGGACAGGTCAAACCAGATCCCCGCCAGAAAGGCCGTCACGTTGGTGAGCAGCGCCCCGCACATGCCGCCCACCTGCTTGTCGTTGAACAGCGTGCCGCACAGCAGGCCCAAGGCAATGAACAGCAGGGCGGAGGGGATCAGGGCGGCCACCGCCGCCGGCAGGTTCCAGCTCAGGGGCAGCCCCAGGGCCACCGCCGCCCCCAGGCAGATCACACTCTGCCCCACCGCCATGGGCAGCAGGGGCAGCAGGTAGCCCAGCAGAAAGTCGGACGCCGTCATAGGGGAGGCGGTGAGGCGGGCTAGGAAGGCCGATGAACGGTCCTTGGCCAGCAGCAGGCCGGAAAACAACGCCATAAAGGTCAGCCCGAACAGGGCCATGCCCGGGGCCAGGGTGTCCAACTCAAAAACATGTACTGGGATATTGCGCTGGATGAGGGTCATCATCAGCAGGAGCGCCAGAGGAAAGCCCAGCCCGAAAAACAGGGTCAGCGGGTCCCGAAACAGCTCCTTCATATTCCGCTTCGCAAACGCCCTCACTCTCATGACGCGGCCTCCCCTCCCGCCAGAGCCACAAAGGCGTCCTCAAAGCTGTCCCGGCCCGCCAGGGCCTTCAGCTCCTCCGCCGTGCCCACGGCCCGCAGCCGCCCGGCGTTCATGATCCCGATGCGGTCCGCCAGCGACTCCGCCTCCTCCAGGTAGTGGGTGGTCAAAATGATGGCGGTGTGCCCCTTCAGCCCCCGGATCACCGACCACAGCTCCCGCCGGGCCAGCACATCCAGCCCCAGAGTGGGCTCGTCCAGGAACAGCACCTCCGGCTGGGACACCAGGGCCATGGCGATGGACAGCCGCCGCTGCCAGCCACCCGACAGGGTTTTGGCCCGCTGTTTTACCCACTGGCCCAGGTCCAGCTGCTCCATAACCTGGGTGATCCGCTCCTTTGGCCGGCCATAGATGCCCGCCATCAGCTCTAGGTTTTCCCGGACGGTGAGATTGGAAGCGATGGCGGTCTCCTGGGGGGACACCGCGAGAATCTCCTTGGCTCTGTGGCTGTCCGTGCGCACGCTGCGCCCCATGAGCCGCCCATCCCCCTCCGTAGGGACGGTGAGGCAGGACAGCATTTTGATGGTGGTGGACTTGCCCGCCCCATTCACCCCCAGCAGGGCGAACAGCTCCCCCGCCGGGACGGTGAGCTCCAGCCGGTCCACCACCCTGCGGCCCCCGTACTCCTTGGTGAGGCCCAAAATTTCGATGGCGTTCATGTCCCTTCCTCCTTCTGCGCCGCCCTGCCCTGGCGAAGCGACTCATCCATAAAATCCATCATGCCGTCAAAGCCCACGATGGCTATGCCCTTCTTCTTGTCCGCCATCAGCAGCAGGCTGTCCCCCGGCTCGATCTCGAACAGCTCCCGCACCTCCTTGGGGATGACGATCTGGCCCTTGTCCCCTACCCGCACGGTGGATAGAAACTGATCCCTGGGCAATTTCAGCTTCACGGCAATTCCTCCCATCAGTTGTAATTTTCCCATTAGTATAACTTAGTATGCCGCCCTTGTCAAGCGTCTATTTCCCGCCTCCGCCGCATAGGATGCAGGGAGGTGAAGCATATGCGAAAGAAGAGGACAACCCGGCCTTGGGCCCGGGGACTGCGGACGGGAGCATCTGTGCTGGTGGGAACGCTGGCGCTGTGGCTGGCGTGGCTGGTGGGCGACCCCGCCGCCGCCCTGGACAATCTCCGGGAGCTGGCGGGCAGCGCCCAGGTGTCGCTGGCCCTGCTCTCATCGGAGCTGGGGCTGGAGGAAAACCCGGACGGCCTTTCCCACTGGGACCGGCTGGTGCTGGCCCAATCCTCCCTGCTGGGGAGCCCCCTGCCCTCCGCCCAGCCCGAGCCCTCCAGCCCGCCGCCGGAGGAGAGCCGCGACCTGCTGGAGCTGGACCCTGCCGGGGAGGACGAGGAGCCCAGCGCATCTCCCCCCTCTGCGGAAACTCCCGAGGGCATTATCCCGCGCACCATGGTGGCCGGGTCGTCCGCCAAGTACGTCACATCGGGAAACGTGTCCGTCTACAACCACACGGACTACCCTGTGGACATACCCGCTTTGCTGGAAAACGCCCCCCAGCTGTCCGCCTCCGGGGAGGGCCCCAAGGTGCTGATCTACCACTCCCACGCCACCGAGTCCTACTCCATGGAGGGCACCGACGTATACGAGCCCAGCGGCGACCACCGCACGCTGGACACGGACAAAAACATGGTCCGGGTGGGCGAGGAGATGAAAGCGGTGTTTGAGGCGGCGGGCATCGGCGTGGTCCACGACACCACCCTGTACGACTATCCCAGCTATAACGACGCCTACAACCGTTCAGTGCAGGGTGTGGCGGAGAATTTGAAAAAGTATCCCTCCATTGTGCTGGTGCTGGACGTTCACCGGGACGCCCTGGTGGCCAACGACGGCACCATTTACAAGGTGGTGGCGGGGACGGTGGACGACTGCGCCCAGGTAATGATGGTGCTGGGCAGCGACGCCAGCGGCCAGGTCCACCCCAACTGGAAAGTAAATCTGGCCCTGGCACTGTCCATACAGTCGGCGCTTTCAGACAAATGGGCCACCCTGGCCCGGCCCCTGGTGCTGCGGCCCACCCGGTTTAACCAGCACCTGTCCACCGGCACCATTCTGGTGGAGGTGGGCACCCATGGCAATACCCTCCAGGAGGCCATTACCGCCGCACGGCTGTACACCCGGACGGTGGTGGAGCTGATGGAACAGGACAAGGGGAGCGCCGGCTGAGCCGGCGCTCCCCTTATTCCCATCTTTATCCCGTGCCCGAGGATCAATCAATCCGGGGCTGTCTCCTCTTATACAGGATAATCTGCGGATCCTCCCCGCCGCAGCTATATTCACACACCATCAAATAGCCGTCGACGGCGGACAGGCCGTAGCACCGCTCACTGCCCGGACGCTCCACCTGACAGCCCAGGTAGATGTCGCTGTCCCGCAGCAGCTTGACCCGCTGCCCGCTGGGAAGTGTATACTCTAAATTGATATAGCTTCCGTTCAGCGGGAACAGCTCGGTAATTGGCGGCAGATCCGGAATATTCAAATCGTTGAACTCCTGAATCAGCTGGCTTTTATACTCAAAAAACGACTCCTCCCCGCCGTCCTTATAGCATTTGTACACCACGCACTCGTCTCCGAACGGGTGTCCCTCCGTCTCGGCACACCCCCTGCACCGCTCCCTCATACCACAGCTGCCGCAATCCGCTCCACACATAGACGCCATCGGAATCCCTCCTGCCATTCAAGTTTTAAATCATATCCCGTGCTGATGTACTCTGCCGCCTTTACATCGCTGCCCGCGCCACGCCGCTCTTCCGCGCCGCCTCAGCCACCGCTTTTGCCACCGCCGGGCACACCCGCTCGTCAAAAGCGGCGGGGATGATGTAGTCCGGGGACAATTCATCCGGGCCAACCAGTCCCGCCAGAGCGCGGACGGCGGCGTGCTTCATCTCCTCATTGATCTCGGACGCCCGCACGTCCAGGGCGCCCCGGAATACGCCCGGGAACGCCAGCACGTTATTAATCTGGTTGGGGAAATCGCTGCGGCCGGTGCCCACCACCGCCGCCCCGGCCTCCCGGGCCAGGTCGGGCATAATTTCCGGCGTGGGGTTTGCCATGGGGAAGAGCACCGCTTCCTTCGCCATGGAACGCACCATGTCCTGCGTAACGATTCCCGGCGCGGATACGCCGATGAACACGTCCGCCCCCTTCATCGCCTCCGCCAGCCCGCCCTGGGTAACCTCGGGGCGGGTCAGCTCCGCCAGCTCCATGCGAACCGGGTCCTTCTCCAGGCCGGGCCGGCCGGGGTAGACAATCCCCTTGCTGTCACACACCGCCGCGCGGCGCAGCCCCATGGACCACAGCAGCTTTAAAATGGCCGTTCCGGCGGCCCCAGCCCCCGACATTACCACCTTCACATCCTCCAGCCGCTTGCCCACCAGCTTCAGCGCGTTGTCCAGCGCCGCCGCCACAATGATGGCGGTGCCGTGCTGGTCGTCGTGGAAGATGGGGATATCACACCGCTCCTTCAGCCTGCGCTCGATCTCAAAGCACCGGGGGGCGGAGATATCCTCCAGATTCACACCGCCAAAGGACCCCGCCAGCAAAGCCACGGTGTTCACAATCTCATCCACATCCTTGGACCGCACACACAGCGGCAAGGCGTTCACCCCGCCGAATGCCTTGAAGAGCACGCATTTGCCCTCCATCACCGGCATCCCCGCCTCCGGGCCGATATCCCCCAGGCCCAGCACCGCCGTGCCGTCGGTGACCACCGCCACTGTGTTCCACCGGCCCGTGAGCTCGTAGCTTTTATTGACATCCTTCTGAATCTCCAGGCAGGGCCGGGCCACCCCGGGCGTATAGGCCAGGGAGAGGGACTGCCGGTCCTTGACCTCCATTTTGGGCACAGTGTCCAGCTTGCCCCGCCATTGGTAGTGCAGTTTTAATGATTCCGCCGCGTAATCCACGCTCAGCACTCCTTTTCTATGGTTTACTTCTGAACGAGTATATCATACCCTGGGCAAAAAGGGAACCCCCGGCTTTCGCCGGGGGCCTCTCCTTACGATAAAATCAGTTGAATCGGGTCCTCCGCCCGCTCCCCCGCCAGGGGGAGGGTAACGATGGCCTTGAACAAATCCCCGTCAATGCTGATCTCAAACCTGCCGTGCTGGAGCTCGGTGAGCGACTGGGCGATGGACAGCCCCAGGCCGCTGCCCGCCTGGTTGCGGGACTCGTCCCCCCTCACAAACCGCTCCATCAGCCGCTCGGCGGGCATATCCAGCGCGTCCCGGGAGATGTTCTTCACCGACAGCACCGCCCATCCCCCGCTGCTGCGCAGATCCACATACACCCGGGTGCCCGGCAGGGCATACTTGGCGCAGTTGGTCAGCAGATTGTCCAGCACCCGCCACAAGTGCCGGCCGTCCGCCTCCACCCACAGCGGCGCGTCGGGCAGTGAGCGCACCACCGTCAGCCTCTGGGCGTCCAGCCGCTCGCCGGTCTCTGCCAGGGCCTGGTCGGTGAGCTGGGCCCAGTCCAGCCGCTCCCAGTTCACTGTCAGGTTGCCGGTGGACGCCTTGGACGCCTCCACCAGATCCTCCGTCAGCTTTTTCAGCCGCTGGCTCTTGCGGTCCAGCACCTCGATATACTCCTGGGCCTTGGGATCAATGATCTCCACCTTTTTCAGCAGGTCCACATAATTGATGATGGAGGTCAGCGGCGTTTTCAGATCGTGGGACACGTTGGTGATGAGCTCCGCCTTGAAATGCTCACTCTTCATCCGCTCATCCACCGCCGTGGAGATGGCGTGGCCCAGATTGTTCAGCTCGTCGGCATGGCCCTTCAGGTCGGGGAGCATCCGATGGGTGTCGATGTGGTAGTTGGGGTTGCCCCCGATGATCTCCTGGGTGCCGCGGCGGATGCGCTTCCACTGGTAGGCCCAGGCGCACAGGTAGAGCCCGCACAAAAAGCTCACCACCAACCACAGCATACCAAGGCGGCCATTATCTACCGTGGCCAAAGTAAAGAGCACATATGCCATACAGCCCATCACCGCCTTCCAAATCAGGGGGACGGCCTGGACGGCACGCCCCATCGCCCCGGCCAGCTCCCACAGCCAGCCCCAGAACAGCACAAACAGCTTCCAGCACCAAGCGCACAGCTTCCAAGTCCAGGTGTTGCGCAGCAGGGTGTGGGCCTTGCACCGGGCGCACACCGTCACAACCGCCCCCAGGCCCAGGGCCGCCGCCACGGCCACCGACTGCCCGATGCCAACCAGCTGCACAAACATGGGTGCGTCCCCATAGGCATCGGCCACAACCATAACGCCGATCCCCACCACGCCCACGGCCCCCAGGAACAGAAGACACAGCAGCACATCCCCGGGAACCCGGTGGAACCAGTTGAGATAGACCCCCTCCACCCCCCGCTTATGGCCCGCACTGCAGCACAGGTATACCATCAGCAAAATGCCCGCCGTGCCCAGCACAATGGTCAGGGTAAGGTACTGCGTCCGTCCGGCGTGCCACTCCTCCAGCTTCACCGCCGCTTTGCGGTACTGGTCGTCCACCCGGAGATTATCGTCCACCCACAGGATCAGGCTGGCGGTTTTTGTATCCGCCTGCGCCTCGGAGGTCAGCACCCATTCCAGGCTGTCCGGGTCAAAAATATAACCGAACTGGTTGGCCTCCAGGCAGGCCCGGATGGTGGGAAAATAGACGTACCACCCATCGGAATTGCGCACCCACAGGTAATTGGTCAAGCCGTCGTCGTCCGCCAGCACCTGGTCCAGCGCCACCACAATGGTATCGCTGTCCGGGACCTCCAGGACCACGCCCATCTCCTGTGCGGCCTCCTGCGTCCGGGCGGCCTCCACCAGGCCGGGCAGCAGATACCGCCAGCTGTCGCTCATGCGCGCATCGGCGTAGTCCGCCGAGTTGAGGCCGTAGTTTTCCTCTATCTCCCAGTAGTCCCAGCCGGAGTTGAGCTCAATGACACCTGTTCTGTTGGGCGTGTACTCCACCAAGTAGTCCACATGGACCTGGGAGCTGTCCTCCGGGGTATTGCCATAGATAATCCGGCCATCCTGGTCCAGCAGCTGCCAGCGCAGGTTGGTTGCCCCGGCGTCATATTGGGCTTCCAGCTGCTCCAGGCCCCGCTTTTCCAGCAGGGACAGCTCCTCCCCCGCCGCCGCCCGCTCCTTCAGCTCCACCAGACTGCGCACCATCCAGTAGTCCTGCCGCACCAGATAGTTCCGGGTATAGCCATGGCTCTCGTCATAGAGGTAGGCGTCGCCCCACAGCGCGTCAAAATTGGCCAGCTGATACCAACCCATGATTGCGGTGGCGGTGAATGCCGCCACCGCCGCTATGAAGGCCAGGGCCTTCATGCCTATATTTTCCCGCCATTTCATGTCATCTTCTCCATTTTGTACCCCAGCCCCCATACCACCTTCAGATAGCGCGGGTTGGCGGGGTCGATTTCGATCTTCTCCCGCAGGTGCCGGATGTGCACAGCCACGGTGTTCTCGCTGCCCAGGGCGGGGTCGTTCCACACCTGCTCGTAAATCTGGGCGGTGGAATACACCCGGCCCAGGTTTTTCATCAGCAGGCGCAGAATGTTATACTCAATGGGGGTGAGGCTCACCGCCTCGCCGTCCACCGTCACCGCCTTTGCCTCATCGTCCATGACGATAGAGCCGTTGCGCAGAGTACCGTCCCCCTCCTGCGCCGCAACCTTGCCCCCCAGGGTGGTATACCGCCGCAGCTGGCTCTTTACCCGGGCCAGCACCTCAATGGGGTTGAAGGGCTTGGTGATATAGTCGTCCGCGCCGATGTTCAGCCCCAGCACCTTATCGCTGTCCTCGCTCTTGGCGGTGAGCAGGATGATGGGGATGTTGCCGCCGGACTCCCGCAGCCGGGCGGTGGCCCGGATGCCGTCCAGCTGGGGCATCATGATATCCATTAAAATAAGATCGATATTGCCCTCGTTCACCGCCCGGATGGCCTCTTCCCCGTTGTAGGCAGATACCGTGCGGTATCCCTCGCTGGTCAGATAGATCTCCAGCGCCGAAACAATATCTTTGTCGTCATCGCAGATAAGCACCGTGTACATGGCCACTCTACTCCTTCCCACTCCCCTGTTGTCACGCTCCGCCTGTTCGCGCGGCTCCACGCTTTCCATGTTACCAGCAAGCCGATTAAGCCGCAAGGGGTAAAATCTTTAAATTCGGTTTAAGAAAGTCCGATGCTGCAAAATTTCCTGATTCAGGTTTTGTCACCATGTCCGTTTTCGGGGCGCTGCGGGCGGCGTCCATGTTAATCCACCGAAGTCAAAATCGCCGATAAAGGGAACAACTTCTTGGTCATTCCTTCAAGGGACACAGAGCATAGGACCGGGGGCCTGGAACAGCGTGTTCCAGGCCCCCGGCTTTGCTGCCGATTAGATTTTTTCCGTGCAGTTCCCGTCAGCGTAATCCACAAACCGAACTGTCACATTGGGATCGTCGGGGATCTCAAAGGGCGGGATCTTGCCGCTTTCGATGTCGGCAATAATCTGCCGCCACTCCTCCTCGGTGCGCTCGGGGGCGCTCACCACGTCCCAGTCGTCCTGCGGCACGCCAGTCTTGTCCATGATGACGCAGCCCTCCGGCAGCGGGGTGGAGCCGTCTGAGACAACGAAGGCTGTTAGGACCTGGCTCGGGTCGATCGGCGCCATCGTGCCGTCCTCTCCTTTGACAAAGATGCTGCCCGCGCTGGGCTCCATGTTTTTTTCGATATCGGCCGGGTTATAGCTCATCATCACGTTCTCATCTCCGTCAACGGATTTCGAGTACATCATGCCCTCCTTGATGTCCTGGAGGATGCCCTCGTACATGGCGATGGTCTCATCGATGATCTCCTGAGTCCAGACGAACTCGCCCCGACCGCCAGTGGAGCCCGTTTCCCCAAGCATGGACTGGAGGTTTGCCTTCTCCTGCTCCAGCCATGCGGCGTATTCCTCATAGGTCCACCACTCTACATTGGGAGTGGGAAAACGCCGCTCAAACTCCTCGTCTGTCATAGCCTCAAAGGTTTTTCCGCCGTCAAAGCTGTAGTAGGTCTTCCCATCCTTCGGGTCCACGTAGGACATCAGTGTGCCCTCGTCAACAGTGGTTTCCGCGTTCAGCTTCCGATCCAGATCCTCCTGAGAAGACGGGGCTGCGGAAGCCGCGAAAGCGGTTGTCGCCCCGACCACCAGGGCGGCGGCCAGACCCAGCGCCAAAACGGATGCTTTTTTATACTTCATAATCGCTTCGATCCTTTCTTCAATTGCCAGTTTGCTGAAATGGCTGTAGGGGGAGAAATACCCGCTCCGGGTCTCCTCCATGTTAATGAGGGTCAGCGCATAGGCGGCTTTTTTCCTGCCGCCCAAAAGGTCCATCACCCGCTGGTCGCAGGACAGCTCCAAGTCCCGGTTAGCCAGGACATACAGCACCCAGACCAAGGGATTAAACCAGTGGACGCACAGCGTGGCGGCAAACACCAGCTTTGCCACGGCGTCAAAGCGCTGAACGTGTACCAGCTCGTGGGTGAGAATATAGGTCAGGGCGGCCTCGTCCTCCCGTTCCATGGATTCCGGGAGCAGGATGACCGGACGCAGAACGCCGTAGGTCAGCGGCGAGGACACCAGGTCCGACCGCCGCACCTCCAGCGGCCTGCGCAGCCTTTGGCCTGCCAGCCACCGGCGGACGGCGGGGGAATCGTCCGGGATGGAGGCGCGGAACCGCCGCCGGGCCCGCCCGTAGGATACCGTAAAATACGCCGCTATCAGCGCCGCAGCCGCCAGCCACACCACGGGCAGGGCTGAGCCGGGGGCCGTGCCGGCCACTGCCGATGCGCCGGAGGGAATCCCCGCCGCCGGCGTTCCCGATGGGGAGGCCCCGCCCGCCGCCAGATATTCGCCCACCGCGGTCAGAGGCTCCGGGGCGGCGAACAGGCTGAACGGCAGCGGGATGGTAAAGGGCAGAAGCAGCCGCAGCGCCGCCATCTCCCACAGGGCCAGAAACGCCCCCTTGGGCAGGCGGTGGAGGGCCAGGGCCCGGACCACCACGATGAACAGGATGAACGCCCCGCCGGACAGCGTCATTTGCACCAGGTTCATTCGTTCTCCTCCTGGGCTTCCAGCTCCGAAACCATGCGCCGCAGATTGTCAATCTGGGGTTTTGACAGTCTTTGATGCCCCAGCAGGGACGCAAACAGCAGATCGGGGGAGCTGTCAAACAGTTTGTGAAGCAGCTCTTCCGTCTCCGCCGCCTGCACCACATCCCGGGCGATCAGGGCGTGGCACAGGAAATTCGGCTCCCTGCGCTCGATGGCCCCCTTGGCGATACACTTTTTGATGACGGTGTAGGTGGTGTTCATATTCCAGCCGGTGGTCTCCTTGAGCACGTCCGAAATTTGTTTTGCCGGCATATCTCCTTCTTTCCACAGCACATCCATGACTTTCAGCTCCGAGTCAAAGAGCTTGACGGTCATTTCACTCACTTCCTTTCAAACTATTGCAATAGTTTACACTGCATACACTATCATAGTCGTGTGGGTTTGTCAACACTATTTCAGTAGTTTATAGAAAGTTCATTTTTTGATAATAAAATTCTTTATTCAACATAGCTTATACATCAAAATTCCAAAAGCCCGGGGGGCCAGTCTATAACAATTGAGCACAGGGATTCCAGAAAGAACCCACCAGCCAGCAGACACATAGACTATTCCGAGGGCCGCACTGGCAAGGAGCTTTTCCTGCTTGTTGTACCGGCGCATTTCTGACGCGCGCCCTCATTCAGAAAGGAGATTGTTTTATGTCTCTGCCTAACTTTCCCAACATTGACCCGCCCATCCAGCGGGAAGACGCAGTCAATCAGATTCTCTCCTCCATCGCCATGGAGGAACTCAGCCTGAGTCACATCCTCAACGCTGAGGGTGAGAAGCTGCAATATATCCTCGGCACCCTGCCCGGCCTCAGCGGCCCTGCCGCTACCGTGGAAGATGTGCTGTCCGCCAACGAGAGCGTTCGGGACCTGCTGAAGACCGCTGTGCAAAACCAGCTCTTCCTGAAGGCCAAAATGCAAGGGGCACTGGAGGCATCTCCCCTGCGGGGTCCCGCCGGCCCCACCGGCCCCACCGGCCCCGCCGGAGCTGCCGGAGCCACCGGCGCCACTGGCGCTGCCGGTCCAGCCGGAGCCGCCGGAGCTGTTGGAGCCACTGGTGCCACCGGTCCTGCCGGCCCAGCCGGAGCTGTTGGAGCCACTGGCGCCACTGCGCCGCTTATTTATGCACAACAATAGCTCTTGCTTGGTGATGGGCATTAAGCCTGCTATATCGCAGGCTTTCGCTCTATCACCGTAAGAATGTTGTGATTGTTCTCAATGTAATCAAGTATGCGTTGATACTCGTCGGCAAAATTGAAGTCCACCGTTATTTCCCCGTTTTCATGCACCCAAACCATATTGACCAATTCCACCACGATACCGCGATTAAGGGTTTGGATATTCTTGTGCTTTAGAAAAGCAGTAAGATAGGGGTCGTCGGTGTCGATGCCGTCAGCCATCACTTGCATTTCCTCTTTTATAGCAACGATCAAAAATAAAGCCAAGAGTTGACAGCAGTGGTATAACAGA
>CAPOAR010000066.1:0-18491 GCA_948670295.1 uncultured Oscillospiraceae bacterium
ACGGCAAGGGCATCATCAACAACGCCAAGACCAAGATCCTGCTGAACCTGGAGGATGAGGAGGCCCGGCGGGTGCAGTCCCTGCTCCACCTGTCTGAGGCCGAGGTCATGGAGATCACCCACTTTGAGCGGGGCAGCGGGCTGATTAGCACCAACAACAACAATGTGACGGTGGAGATCAAGTGCAGCCAGATGGAAAAGGAGCTCATCACCACCGACCGCCGGGAGCTCCAGGAGCTGTTGAACCGCGGCGGGGGCCAGAAGGCCGGGTAAGGGGCTGTACGCATTAGAGCGGCGCGAATACGTCCGAATACCTCTGGAATACGTACCCCGGTTTCTGGACGGCGCGTATACGTCCTAATACGCACAGCTTCAAGATTTGTACGCAGTAGTGAATACTCTAATGCGTATAAGCACCATTTCCAGAAAATTTGTACGCATAAGCACCGCTCCAATACGGCGTTAATGCGTATGATTACGCACGAATACGCACAGGAGGCACGAACATGAAAGCAAGGGATCAGAACTACAGCCAGGAGGCCGCAGCCCTGCTCCGGGATATCTCCATGTACCGGGCGCTGACAAGGGAACAGGTTCTCAGGCTCTACCCGGGGAAACGGGATAAAATCAACGAATTGCTGATCTACCTGACGAAGCAGGAGCGGCTGCTCTATGAGGAAGGGCTCTACCGGGCGGCCCCCGGCCACGATGGGAAGGTCGATAAGGCGCTGTTCGCGGCGGTTTGGGTGCTGGTGGATTTCATCGACCGGGTGGAGTACCACGCCATTGGGGAGTTCCCGGCCAAGGTAATTTTTATCGCGGACGGCCAGGTTTATGAGATCGTCCACATGGAGCCGGGCAAAGAGGCCATGCTGACCCACGTGATGGGTCGGCACGAGGAAGATCCGCCTCACTACCTGGTGCTGGTGGATGACCCGGAACAGATCGCCGGATTGGATCTGCCCAACGTCTGCGGCTACTGCACCGTCTCTCCAGGCGGGGAGGTCCAATACTATCAAAAAGAATAGGGGAAAAATCTTGAACCGAGCAATCCTATCCCAGCGGATAGCGTCCATCCTGGATGATATCCACCGGCTGAACAACGCGCTGTATGCCATGAACACCACCGACATCCAGCGATACCCGGACAACTATGAAACGCTGTCCACCGACGCGGCCCTGCGGGCGGAGCAGATCGCCTGTCGGCTGCGGCACATCCTCTACGCCTCCACCAACGTCCGGAAGGAGGATTATCTCACATCTGCCGCCCAGGCAATAGATATTGACATCCAGTACACCGACGGCATCATGGAGATCACCCTGCCAAGCCTGCTGCCCAAACGGAAGCGGCGGCCCAGCTCGGAGTTCCTGCTGGACCCGTTTCACGCCGCCCTCAGCCAGTACGCGCGGGAACACCCCATGCCCCAGTTCAAGCACTGCGTGGTGTGCTTCTCCAACATCTACAACCGGGAGCTGCCGGAGCGCCGGGTTCGGGATTACGACAACTTGGAGCTGAAGCGGCTGCTGGACGTGGCCGCTTCCTTCATGCTGGTGGACGACAGCGGCCTTTTGTGCGACGCCTACCACACCACCGAACTGGGTGAAGCGGACTGCACCCGCATCTCCATCATGGACAGCGGGCGCTTTGCGGACTGGCTGAAAGAGCGGGAAAAAGTTCTGGATTCCATCACGGACTTATAGATGGAAAACAGCCCGAAAAAGTACCCGTTTTCGTGGTATCAGGCATATCCCATTTTGCCCGTTTTTTGAAGCCCGGTTTTGGGATATGGGTTTCTGCGGCATGACCCGTTGAAAATCCAGGGTTTTCCCGCCCTGATGCCCCCCGAAAAACGCCCAAGTCAAGGCGGGCTTGGGCGTAAAAACAGTTTTGGGCAGGTGTAAATTGTTATGGATGAAGAAAAACGTCAGGCGCCGGATTCGGACAGCTTTTCCGCACTTTTGCTGATGCTGGTTGCGCTGTCCGGCGAGTTCCCCATCGAACAGGTGCGGCGTCTATCCGGCTCCGTATCCTATGCGGATTTTGTGGTCAAGCGTCTCAAACGGGAAAAGCTCATCCGCACCTACTACCGTGACGGCCTGCGTGGTCTGCGGCTGACGGCTGCGGCTAAGAAACAGCTTACCGCCGATTGGCCGGACCGGTTTGGCCCGCTGTTTGCCGGCGACACCATGACCAACGCGCCCAAGTATAGCGTCCTCCACCGCCTGCGTCTGCACCGGATGACCGAGGTGCTGGTGTCTATGTTCAACGTGGGCATACCGTCCCTCCCCTGGGAAAAGCCTGTCGTGTTCGCCCCCACGCCGCTCTCTGAGCCCCTGTACATTGAGGGACCTTCCTATTTCAGCTCCCGCGAGGTCAAACAATTAGGGGCGGCGGCCACCAAGATCCGCAATTCCCGCGCTGTGGGCATTCTCCTGTCGGATGGGCAGGTGTTTTCCGTCTACAACACCGGCCCGGCCCTGATGAAGTGGGAGTACCAGGCGGAAATGCGGCTCAAAGCCCTGCTGCAAATCGAGCTGTGCCAGAACCGGCTCCCCGGCCAGTTTGGAGGGGCCGAGTTGGGGGCGATCCTGTTCGGCGTGGATATGGGCCAAGTGCCTGTCCTTCTGGACGCCGACACCGAACGCAAGGAGCATTTCATCCAAGACGGGAGCTACGGCCATTTTTATTTCCTGACCTGCGACCACCGCGGCGACGTTATCCTGTACCTGCTCTTTCACCCGGACGAAAAGGCCGTCCTGGACGGCATCCTGTCCCAGGGCCTTGACCCGGCCCGGCCCAACTGGTCTGTGATGAACGACGCCATGGACGGGGACAGCCCGGTGCTGTTCGGCTACACCTGCGATATGCCCCGGATCAGAAAGTTCGACAATGTGCTGCACATCCACGGCTGGACAGGGACGCTGTACTGCTTCGACTTCCAGGAGGACGCCATGCGGCAGATCTGCGGGCCAAACGTGGAGATCCGGCGCATCGACTTTGAAGCCTATGAAGGGAGTGTGTTCCATCAACCGCAAGAAACTGATTAGCCTGCTCGTCGCCTTGCCCATCGCCATTGCCGCCCTACTCTACGGCGGCGGCTTTCTCGCCCAGTTCCTCCACAACTATGAGGCGTGGCAGGCGGCGGGCGGCAGCTTCGGCACAGCGCCCCCATTGCCGGACGCAAACTTCCTTACCTGCATCGCCGCCGTATTCCGCTGGCCCTCCGGGCCGCAGGGCCTGGGCCTGTGCGTGGCGGCACTGTCGGCGCTGATGTTTGGTGTGCTGCACATGGGCCAGGGTGAGGGAGGGACGCTGGACAAGGCCCGGAACCTCACCTACTCGGACAAGGGCACCTATGGCACGGCGGGCTTCATGGGCAAGAAGGAAATGAAGGGGGTGCTGGATCTGGTGTCCGATGTCCGCAAGCACCCCGGCATCATCCTGGGGGAACTGGACAGGCAGGCGGTGTGCGTCCCCCTCAAAACCCGGTTCAACGGCAATCTGGCTGTCTACGGGGCCAGCGGCTCCAAGAAGACCCGGGCCTTCTGTGTGAACATGATCTTGCAGAGCGTGGCCCGGAAGTCCTCGCTGGTGATCTGTGACCCCAAGTCTGAGCTCTACGAAAAGACCAGCGAATATCTGCGGGATCAGGGCTACACCGTGAAGGTGTTCAACCTGGTGACGCCCTCCGCCTCCGATTCCTGGAACTGCCTGTCCGAAATTGAGGGGCAAGAACTGATGGCCCAGCTTTTCTGCGATGTAATCATCAAGAACACGGGCAGCGGCCGGGGGGATCACTTTTGGGACAATGCCGAAATGAATCTGTTGAAAGCCCTGGTGCTCTATGTGGAACAGGGCTACTCGGAGGGGGACCGCACCATCGGGGAGGTCTACCGCCTTTTATCCATGACCAGCGAAAAGGAACTGGACAGCCTGTTTGACGGGCTGCCCGTGACCCACCCGGCCAAGGCCCCCTACAGCATTTTCAAGCAGTCCTCGGAGAGCGTCCGGGGCGGTGTCATCATCGGCCTGGGATCCCGGCTCCAGGTGTTCCAGAACCAGGACATCCGCAACATCACCGGCTATGATGAGATCGACCTGGAGCTTCCGGGCAAGCAGCCCTGCGCCTACTTCTGCATCACCAGCGACCAGGACAGCACCTTCGATTTCCTGTCCTCTCTGTTCCTGTCCTTCATCTTCATCAAGCTGGTGCGTTTCGCCGACCAAAAATGTCCCGGCGGGGCGCTGCCCGTCCCCGTCCATGTGCTGGGGGAGGAGCTGTGCGCCTGCGGGGTGATCCCCGATCTGAGCCGGAAAATATCCGTCATCCGCTCCCGGAATATCTCCATGTCCTGCGTGTTCCAGAATCTCGCCGGCCTCCAAAACCGATACCCGGACAACCAGTGGCAGGAGATCCTGGGCAACTGCGACATCACCCTGTTCCTGGGCTGTACCGACGCCCTCACCGCCACGTTCATTTCAGACCGCACCGGGGAGGCGTCCATTACCGTCACCAGCCGGGGCAAGCAGCTGGACACGTGGCGGGTAACTGATTACACCCCTATGTACCGGGAGACCAGCGGCGTGGGGCGGCGAAAGCTCATGACCATGGATGAGGTGCTGCGCATGGACGTGGATCGCGCCCTGGTGATCCTCCGGG
The DNA here is from genome assembly GCA_948670295.1 of uncultured Oscillospiraceae bacterium. GTDB lineage: Bacteria > Bacillota > Clostridia > Oscillospirales > Oscillospiraceae > Enterenecus. The sequence continues at coordinate 4,661 of CAPOAR010000066.1, forward strand.
GCAAAAAAGTATTGGAGGTAGATAAATACGACTATTCCAAGCATCCCGAGGCCAAGAAGCTCCGGGCAGGCAAGGCCTCCGCCCACGTCCCGGCGTGGCGGAAGGCCCAAGGGCAGGAGCAGGCGGGGCCGGAAAAGGAGGTGAAGTCCTCTCCGGCCCCGCCTGCCGCATCAAAGAAGAAAACGGTCTCCAGGGCGGCCCCAGTGAAACGGGCGGCCGGTAAGGCCGCAACACAGGTAAAAGCAGTGGATATGGATTCCATTGTACCTAGGCCAAAAAAATAAGGAGGAATGACATTTGGCAAGAAAAAAAGCAGTGACCGAACCCCAGGAGGAACAGATGCAGGATGCCGCCCCCGTGGAGGGCATGGCGTTTGAGGGGGACGAACCGGCCCCCGACGCGCCCATGGCCAGCGGCGATGCCGCCCCCGGCGGCTTCCCCGACGATGGGGATATGCCCTTTGGGGACGCGGCGGCGGATGAGGGTGCGCCCCAGGTCATGGAACCCGGCGAGCCCCCCGGCCCGGGCGGTGCTTCCCCGGGGGATGGGGAGGCTGGCATGGACGATGGCCCCGCCGGTCCCGATGGGGAGGCTGACAGCGAGGACTACGCCGCCCTGCTGGCTGCGGTGAGCCAGGGCGGCATGGAGCCTGTGCCCCTGCCGGAGGATGAGGGCGGGGCGGACATGGACGGCGAGGGCCAGGACAGCAGCCTCGGCGAGATGCCGCCCATGGCCCCGGAGGATCATCTTGACGATCCGCCGTCTGAGCCGGATACCCCCGGCGGGGCAGACGGCTTCGACATGGCGGACGGCCCCGTTTCCACCCGGATCGTTGACCGCCGCACCAGACCCCGTCAGGAACGGGAGCGGGTGCTGACCATCGACCCCCGGGCCGAGGTGATTACCCAGCGGGATCTGAACGACCTGGTGTGGCACGAGCTGGAAAACGCCCAGCGCACCGGGCACATCCTCACCGGCAAGCTGTCCGGCGTGGAGCGGACGCCGCTGGGCATGGATCTGGCCGTCATCATCTTCAAGGGCGTCCGGGTCCTCATACCGCTGAAGGAGATGGGGGTGCACACCGGCCCCGTCCCCAGCGGCCCGGAATACACCCGCTGGGCCATCGGGATCGTCAAGATCCTCAGCTCCCGGCAGAACTTTGATGTGGATTTTCTGGTGCGCGGTTTTGGCGCCAGGGAGGACACCGGCGAGCGGTTCGTGCTGGGCAGCCGGAAGGACGCCATGCGCCGCAAGCGCAAACGCTTCTACCTGGACACCGATGAGCTGGGCGGCCATCTGATCGAGGAGGGCAGCTTGGTACAGGCCCGGGTGGTGGCGGTGGCGGAAAAGAGCGTCCGGCTGGAGGTCTTTGGCGTGGAGTGCTCCGTGGCGGCCAGCGGGGTGTCCCGGCTGTGGGTAAGCAGCGTCCGCGGCAAATACGCCGTGGGCGACCTGATCACAGTGCGGGTGACCAAGATCGAGCGCACCAGCGGCGGCGATGTGGCGATCCGGGTGGACGCCCGGGACGTTTTCGGAGAGGAGGCGGACAACCTCCATCTGTGCCAGCGCAACGGAAGGTATGTGGGCGAGGTGACGGGCATCAACAAAGGCGTGTTCTTCATCCGGCTCAACATCGGCGTGAACGCTGTCTCCCATGAGTGCCGCGATATGCGTATGCCCGGGCGGAAGGACACCGTGAGCCTCACTGTCACCCGGGTGGATGAAAAGAACGGCGTGGCCCTGGGCATCATCAACCGCATCATTAAACAAAATCTGTGAATAAGGAGCGGCTTTCTATGAAGCTGAAATACATCAAGCACCTGGCCCTGTGCCTGGCGCTGATCCTGGTGTTGAGCGCCACCGCCTTCGCCTCCCCGGTGCCGGACAACCTGGTGGTGGAAAACCTCAACGGCCAGCAGCGCATGGTCAAGACCTATGTGCTGCCGCCCGACGCCGACCCGGAAACGCTGAAAGAGCCGTCGTTTGAATACGACGGCTTTTCCTATGCCTGGGCCTACACCACCAAGAAGGAGCACACCTTCCTGGAGACCAAGCCTGTGACCCAGACGGTGACGGTGGAGACCGCCAAGAAGGATCTGGACGCCGTGCTGGAGCAGCTGGCCCCTACCATCCCCTATGACGATGGGGAGTACACCGGCGAGCTGGCCCTGGACCACACCACCCTGTCCACCGTGGCGGCGGGCTATGCCAATAAGAGCGGCCGGGTGACGGCCACCAAGACCATCGGCCCGCTGGACCGCAACGATATGTCCTACATCCCCGCCACCACGGTGAAAAACGGGATGACGCTGAACCTGGCCAACGTGGAGTGGCAGGTCATCGGCACCGATGTGGTGGGCGATGTGATGGCCCCCTGTTCCTATCAGGCAATCGCCACCTACTCCGCCTCCACCAGCTACCGGGTGGCCACAGGCTACGTCACCACCGCCGAGTACAAGGGCGAAGCGGTGTCCCAAGGTGTGGACAGCATCACCTACACAGTGGTCTATGTGGGCACGGAAATCGTGCCCGAGGAGCCGGAGCCCGTCCAGCCGGATGGCCCGGCTTTTGTTTTACCCATAGGCCTCATCGGCGGGGTGTTGCTGGCTATTGCGCTGGCGGCACTGGCCGGGGGCGGGGTATTCCTGTTCCTGCGCCGCAAGAACGTCTATATCTATGTCCCCGGCGACAAGCCCCGGGACTATAAGCTGATCGCCAAGTTCCGGGTAGAGGCCAGCCAGCCCGAGGTGGACATCCGGAACACCGAGCCCTACCCGGAAGGGGTCGTCGCGGTGGAGATCAGGCGGCCCCTGGCAAAGCAGCTGGTGGGCCAGCCCTTCACCGTCCGCCACCGGGCGGCGGACTACACCTATACCGTCCTCCGGGACCGCCCGGCGGACTGGCACGAGTTTGACCCCACGGAAGAAAAGGAGGAACCTATTTGAAGCACATCGAAAAAATCGCTGGTCTGGCGCTGTCCGCTGTGATGGCGCTGTCCATAACCGCCCCGGCCTTTGCGTCGGACTACAGCTTTACCACCACCGCCCCCCAGGACTACTACGGCAGTACCAGCTATGAGGACGTCTACGGTTCCCAGTACAACTACGGCGGGCGCAACGCCGTGGACTACGACGTGCCCGAGCTGGAGTACGGCCGGTTCAGCACCACCATGACCGGGGTGATGGAGCGCGCCATCCTGCCCGGGCTCCAGGGAACTGTGGCCACCACGGACGGCACCGGCGGCTATGGGATCGGCGGCGGAACTGGCGGCCCCCTCACCGAGCTGGTCATCGATGGCACAGGCGGGTCCGGCACGACCGTTACCCCCTCCACGCCCGGTGTCCAGCAGCCCGGCTATACCAGTGTCCAGGGCATGGCCTATAAAAACGGCAGCATCGGCACGGTGAAGATCCCCAAGCTGGGCATCAGCGTGCCCGTGTGGGAGGGCGAGTCCACCGCCAGCATGGCCAAGGGCCTGGGGCACTACAGCTCCACCTCCGCCTGGGACGGCAACGTCGGGGCGTGCGGCCACAACAGGGGGGCCAAGTACAATATCGGCGCCATCAAGAATTTGGTGGCCGGCGACACCATCACCTACACCACCATCTACGGCACCCGCACCTATGCGGTGTCCATGGTGAAGATCATCGCCAACAACGACTGGAGCTATCTCCAGGGGACGGCGGATAACCGCATTACGCTTACCACCTGCCTGGAAAACCACCCGGAGAGCCGGGTCATGGTCCAGGCCGTTGAGGTGAAGTGATCATCGTCCAGAAAAAATATTTTTGCCGGGGGCCTCCCGGTTGTTGAAGAACCGCACCCTCCATTTGTATAAGAAACTATACCGGCCCTCCTGCGGCCAAAAAAATACAAAGGAGGCCTTTTTATGCGTCAAAAGATTTTCACCCTGCTGGCGGGGATGGCCCTGGGCATGGCCGTTGTCAGCGGAGGCAGTGCGGCGGCAAACGCCGTCCTGACCGCCACCCCCAGCAGCCAGGCATTCTACATCGACGGCCAGCGGACGGCCATGACCGCTTACCTGATCGGGGGCAGCAACTATGTGAAGCTCCGTGATGTGGGCCAGGCGGTGGGCTTCAATGTCTACTGGGATGGGGCGGTGCAAGTTGAGCGGGACAAGCCCTACACCGGCGCGGCCCCGGCCACCCAGACACCCCTCGTTCCTATCGAGGAGGATGTGCTGGCTGTGCTGGAAGGCCTGGAGGCCAGATACCCGAACAACACCTATTGGCCCTCCCCCTACCGCTCCACCAGCGGCGGCCCCTACTACAGCGGCATGAACTGCGCTGGATGGGCCACCCTCTGCTCCGACGCCGCGTTTGGCAATCTGCCTTGGCGAAGGGTCACGGCCCCTGCCTGGGCCCAGCTGCGCGTAGGTGACCTTGTGCAGTTCGATACGGAGTCTGCCAGCCATGTGGTTGTCGTGGTGGAAAAGACCGATGAGTATATCATCACTACGGAGAGCTCCACCACCCAAAAGGCATTTTGGGGCGCGCAATATTTCCGCTGGTGGCTGGAGGAACAAACCGGGGTGATCCTCTATACCCGCTATCCGGCGTAACCCACTACAATTACACTCAACCGAAAGGTCAGACCACAGATGCGGTCTGGCCTCCACTTTTACAAGGAGGACGATTTTTTGAAACATAAATTGATCCAACGCGTACTGTCCCTTCTGTTGGCGCTGGTGTGCGTCATGGGCGTCCTGCCCCTGTCCGCCTTCGCCGCCGAGGGGCTGGGCAGTGCCCCCGGCTCCATCACGCAAAAATCTTCGGACTACATGAAGATCGGCGGCCAGTCCGTTCGCTACAAAGCCGCCAGCAGCGCCATCAATAATGTGGGCCTGCCCTATGTGTTTAACGAGCAGGTTGATGTGCCTGGCTTCGGTACCACCCGCGCCCTGTGCGCTTACCAAAAGGGCACCCTGGGTCCCGCTGCCAATGGTCAGAAGTGGAACTTCAGCAGTGAGGTAAATGACCCTTCGCTGAAGGTGCTGCTCACGTACATTTACTCTCACACCTATGGCAACTTCACCGATGCCGGCAACGCCCGCGGGCTTGAGACCTGGACCCAATATTGGTCTGATATTTGGTTCCTTGTCGCCCAAGCGGGAAGCTGGCTTTATGAACACGGAGTCATTGTAGATGTGAACAGCAACCGGGAGGGCTTTATCGAGCAAATGGCTGAGGAGTTCGTGGCGGCCATGAAGCTGTACCACCGCACCTACGGCCAATCCTCCTGGATCAAGGACTGGGACGCCATCAGCACCCATTCCATCATCGACAGTGCCGATGGCGGCAAAACCGGCTACTCCGCCTACGATTATATTAAAGCCGGCGTGGATTTGGTTCTGGATCATCCCGAGTATTACCACAAATATCATCTGTGGGAATATGAATGGGATAAAAGCCAGCCCTGGAAGCTGACGGGCCAGTCCGGGGTACACATGCAGCGCCTCCTGATTGCCGTACCGGGTGATGAGCCGGTAGACCTCTCTGTCCAGCTCACTGTGAAAAAGCTGGAGGCGGGCACCAACAAGCCTTTGGCCGGGGTGACGTTTAAGATCGAGGACGCCAATGACGCATCCAGGTTCTCTGTCACAAAGGACACCGGCGCGGATGGCACAATCACCCTGACCCAGGATGCAGACGGCCTGACCGCCGGCCAGTACCTCATCACCGAGGAGACCGTCCCGGAGGGTTATGTGGCCCAGACCGCTTCCCAGGTGGTGACGGTCATGCCCAACAGCTCTACCTCCAACACCTTTGTCTTCTACAACGAGCCCAATAAAAAAGAGGGCGATGGCTCCATTAGGAAGATAGACGCAGATAACCCCACCGTGGGCATCCCCGGCGCGGTCATCCGCATCACCTCCGTCAAGCTGGACGATGGCGGCAGCTTCTTCGGAGAGTACACTACCAAGGACGGCGGGTATATCCTCAAAGAGGATCTGGACTTCTCCAAGCTGCCCACCGGGGCGTACCTCGCGGAGGAGATCACCCCGCCCCAGGGGTTCATCCTCAGCTCCGATGTGTCCAAGGTCAAGCAGCCCTTCGTGTGGGACGGGAAACATGATGTGTCCCTCGTTTTTGAAAATTCCAGCAAGGTAAAAATCCAACTGAAGAAAGTGGACGAAAGCAGCAGTCCCCTCCCGGGCGCTGTTTTTTTGATCCTCCGGGATGGCCAGATCATCGGCACCGAGGAGACCCAGGCCGACGGCACCATCACGGTGTCCAATGTGGTGGAGGGCCACTATGAGTTTGTTGAGGTGGCTGCCCCGGCGGGCATGGACTGCGACAAAACCCCCGTGGGCGTCCATGTGAATGCCGAAGACCTCCAGGGCGAGCAGACTATCGTGGTCACCAAGATGAACCACCACAAAAGGTCTTTGACCATCCAGAAGCGGGACGCAGAGAGCGGCGACCCCATCCCCAACACCTCTTTCCACATCCGGGGCGTCAACATCGGCTACGAGAACGATGTGGTCACCGGGGCCGATGGCAAAGCGGTGCTGGAGGCCCTGCCCAGCGGGTGCTATGAAATCGAGGAAACCGCGGTGCCCTCCCCCTGGATCATGGATACCAACAACCGCAAAACGGTGTGGATCGACAGCGAGAAGGACAAGGACATTGTGGTGGATTTTGTGAACTCCACCCTGCCCGGATTGCGCCTGATGAAGCGAGACGCCCAGACTAACAAGCCGGTTCCTGGCGTCACCTTTAAAATCGAGGAGGTGGACGGCGGGTTCACCGACCAGCGCCAGACCGGGGCCGATGGGGTCATCTTCTGGGAGAATTTGCGTCCTGGCGCCTATAAGGTTTTTGAAGTGGAACCGGCCCCCAATTACGTCCACGATGACACGGTTCACATCGTCCAGTTGGAGGAAAACCACACCACGACGCTGGAGCTGACCAACATCATCAAGCCCACCCTCAAGGTGCTGAAGGTGGACAGCATCACCAAGAGCCCCATCGCCAACGTGAAGTTCCAGATCTGGCGGGGCAGCGACGACACCATCACCGGCGAGCTCAACGACCTGGGCGTGTTCTACACCAACGAGGCCGGCGAAATCGTCCTGGAGCACATCGACACCGGCTGGTACCGCATCAAGGAGTTGGAGAGCGCCCCCGGCTTCACCATCAAAGCACCCGATACGCAAGATATTTACCTGAAAGCGGGGGAAACCCACGAGGTTCAGTTTGAAAATGTGCCAAAAAACGCGATCGTGGTCGAGAAATACGATTCCGTCAGCCATGAGCCGCTGAGCGGCGTCACCTTCCAGCTGCGCTGGCTGGGCGGTGCGTCCGGCACCGGCGGCACCGTCATTGGGCAGAAGAAAACGGGCCCCAACGGGATGTGTATGTGGACAGGGCTCAACCCCGGAGTTTACATCGTGGAGGAGGTTGATCCCGGGGACAATTACACCATTCTCCAGTCCTCCGAGACCGTGTTCCTGGCGGACAGCGGCGAGCAGTCCGTGGTGACGGTGCGCTTTGAAAACGCGCCGGACGGAAGTTTGTTAATTAGGAAGGTGTGCGCCACCAATCCCAGCATCACCCTGCAAAACGCCGAGTTTAAGGTGACCTACTCGGACGGCACCCTCATCGGCGATTCCAACGGTATCTATCGCAGCGATGAGAACGGCGAGGTGCGTATCAACGGCCTCAAGCCCGACAAATCCGTGGTGGTGACCGAGGTGGCCGCACCGGCCGGGTTCATCAAGGACACCCAGGCGCAGACCATCCAGATCAAGGCGGGCAAAACCGTCACCCTCACCTTCAAAAATCAGCCCATGGGCAAATTGATCATCCAGAAACGGGATTCCGCCACCAACAAGCCGCTGCCCGGTGCTGAATTTAGGATCACCACCGCCGCAGGCTGTGAGGTGGGGCTGGACGGCGTCATCGGCACGTCTACGCTCACCCAGAACGGCATTTTCCGTACCGATGCCCAGGGCGAGATCAGGATCACCAATCTCGCGCCCGGCGCCTATGTACTGACCGAAATCAAAGCGCCGGACGGCGGGTACGTCATCGACACGCCCTCCACCAATGTGGTCATCGGCCAGGGCGGCGACACCCAGACCGTTGTGGTGAAAAACAGCAAGGCCGGTTCGCTGGTCATCCTGAAGCAGAGTTCCCTGGACGGCAAGCCCCTGGAAGGGGTGGAGTTCAAGGTGACCACCTCCACCGGCGAGTTCGTCCCCGATGCCAACGGCCAGATCAGCTCCAACGGCCTGTACTACACGAACAAGGACGGGAAAATCACCATCAACGGGGTGGTGGGCACGCTGGTGGTAACCGAAACCCGCAGCATCCCCGGCTACTCCATCGACCCCAACACCAAGACGCAGACTGTGGTGGTGAACCCCAACGACACGCAGACACTGAGGTTTTATAACACCCCCTCGACGACCCTCGTGATTGAGAAGTACATCGAGGGCACCACCACCCCCATCAAGGGCGTGACCTTCCTTGTCACCGATTCCAGCGGGGCGGTCGTGGGAAATTCCAACGGCGAGTTCATCACCGATGAGAATGGCCGCATCGTGCTGGAGGGGCTGGAGCCTGGAACCACTGTCACCGCGAAGGAGATCAAGACAGTGGAAGGGTTCGTGCTGGACGGCACGCCCAAGTCCATCAAGATCAAGGCCGGCGAGGTGCAGACGCTCCGCTTCTACAACCAGCGGCAGGGCGGCCTCGTCATCAAAAAGCTGGATTCCGTCACAAAAAAGCCGTTAAGCGGGGTGCAGTTCCTTTTGACCTACGCCGATGGCTCCTATGTGGACGCGGACAACGGCCACCTGTCCTCCAAGGGCCTCTACACCACGGACGCCAACGGCGAGATCCGCCTGACGGGCATTGTGGGCACCATCATCATTTCGGAAACCAAGCCCTTGGACGGGTACGTGGTGGACCCGGCCACCCAGAATCAGACGGTGCAGGTGAACGCTTCGGACACCCAGTACATCACGGTGTATAACACCCCCATCGGCGGCGCCGAGCTCATCAAGGTGGATGCCGCCGACAAAACCAAGCGCCTGGGCGGCGTCACCTTTGAAATCCGCAAGATGGACGGCGGCCTGGTGGAGACCGTGACCACCGGCAGCGATGGCCGGGTGCACGTCAAGCTGGACGCCGGGGACTACTACGCCCTGGAGACCGAGGCCAAGTCGGGGTACAAGCTGGATCCCACGCCCCACTATTTCACGGTGCAGAACGGCAAGAGTACCAGCGTGACCATCACCAACGAGGCATTCTCGGGAATCATCCTCCATAAGATCAATTCCGTCACTAAAGAGGGCATTTACGGGGTGAAATTCCTGGTCTATGACCAGAATAAGAACCCCATCGGCGAGTATACCACCGACGACAACGGCTATATCTACATCGACAACCTCACGGTACAGGGCAAGGGCCGGCTGTATATCCGCGAGCTGGAGGCCGCCCAGGGCTATGAGCTGGATAACGAGTACAAGACCGTCTACGTCCAGCCCGGCAAAACGGTGGAAATCGAATGGGAGAACACCCCCATCACCGGCCAGTTCCAGATCCGCAAGTACGCTGCCGAGTACAACGAGGTCACCGGCACCCCGGCGGGCGCCCCCCTGAAGGGCGCGGTCTATGAGATCAGCGAGGCCCGGTCTGGCCGGGTGGTGGACTACATCACCACGGACGCCCGGGGCGTGGCGGCGTCCAAGCCCCTGCCCCTGGGCCGCTATAAAATCGTGGAGGTCACCGCCCCGGCCTATTGGCAGCTCAGCGGCACTACCTTCGATGAGACGCTGGAGTATTCCGGCCAGATCATCAAGCTGAGCGACTACGACAAGCCCTCCAACTTGGGGGTCACCATCACCAAGCGGGGCAACGCCCAGGTGCTGGCGGGCAGCCAGATGCGGTACGACTTCACGGTGGCCAACACCAGCAACGTGGCGCTCTCCGAGTTCTACTGGCATGACCGCATCCCCACCGACGCGGTACGCGGCACGGTGCTGACCACCGGCACCTATAGCACCCGCCTCAATTACCGGGTGCTGTATAAGACCAACTACCGCTCCGGCTACCAGGTGCTGGCGTCCAACCTGCTCACCAGCAGCAACTACTCCTTCAGCCTGAACGCCATCCCCACCCAGCCGGGCGAGTATGTCACCGATGTGTATTTTGATTTTGGCCGCGTGCCCGTGGGCTTCCAGTCCACCATCAACCCCACCCTGACGGTGCAGGTGCTGGGCACGGTGGCCAACAACTACCAAATCATCAACCGGGCCGACGTGGGCGGCAAGTACCATGGCACCTGGCAGACCGCCCAGGCCACCTGGCTCACCATCGTGCGCAGGCTGGGGCCTGTGCCCACCCTGCCCCAGACGGGGTATTAAAATGATAAGCGGGGCAGCTCCGAAAGGGGCTGCCCTGCCGTACTATCACTTCCAGATTTTCACCGCTTGGGGATCCGCCGCCAAGCATTCCTCACGCAGCTTTTCCAGTTCGCTGGTGTGGTCTGCGACCGGGTCTTCATAGTCCAGCACCCTCAACACCGACCATTCAAAAGCGTCCGGCCCATACTGCTCCCACAGTGCCGCCAGGTGCTTGTTGGGGTGGTTCCCGCTGGAGAGCTTGGCCCGGTTGCTGTTGAAATCGGCCTTGGTGTCCTTTGAGATGCCCAGGAAAGCTTCGCCGGTCTCCTTGCAGCGGATGGAGATCACACCCATCTCCGGGCGGCGGAGCTTCCATTCCTCAATCATCGCTTTTTTCTGCGCCTTATCCATGTTCCGTACCTCCTGTGCTGGCTGCTGGGCGATAAAATCGGCCAGCCTCGCGTTAAACTCCCCGTTGCCGCTCAACGCTTCAAACACCCGATTCACCTGCTCCCTGGGCGCTTCGTCCGCCTTGGCGGGCAGGTGGACGGACATCAAAAAGCTGGTGGTTCGCCCACCCTCCGGTCGGGCCCATAGATTGCCGGTCAGCCCGTTTTCATCATCGGCGCTTTGTCCGTATTCCACGATGACATCTACGATCATCTGGCTGTCGATTTGCAGGGCCGTGGCGGGCAGACGGAAGGAAAAAGAATTCAGCATGGAGATCTCTGTCTCCACCAGGTCGGGGAACCGGGGCTTTTCCGCGCACTCCTCCCGAATCAGCTCCGCCATGCGCTGGTCAAATTCCTCTTGCTCCGCCTCATCGGCGGGGCGAACGTCGTACTTTCCGCAGTCGGGGCATTGTTCTGTTTCCTCGCTCCGGCTAAAAATAAAGCCACAGTTGTCGCAGGTAAATATCATTTCAATCACCGCCCCCCATTATAACAGGGGCGGTCCGCTTTTACAAGGAGGCGTTTTCCGTAGAACCTACATACCCCGCCCTGGATCGCGCCGCATTCCTCATTGAGCGCACCTGCGTGCCCAGGTATTATCCCCCACCTACTGCGCCGAGGCCGCCCAGATGCTGGCCATGCTGGAGGCGGCGCAAAGGCAAAGTATCCCGCAGGAACACAGCGGCAAGCGTTAAGGCTTTTCCGTTATCCCAATTCGCACTCATGCCTCCATTGAGAAAAGCTTCGGTAAATTCGCACTGCCCAGATCATTGTCATGGCTGTGAGTGCCAGCACCAGAAGCTCTGTAACCGCGACGGGCAGATAGGCGTTGGACACAACCGCCGCAAAGTCGACCGCCGCGTGGATCAGGATGGCAGCGGGATATAGCCATCGCCGGTTTGTGCGTACAGACGTGAAAACCAGTATTGACAGCGCCACATGGAGCGCCATTGCCGTCAATCTTTCAAGACCGCTCCAGAAGAACATCGTCACCGGGATTGCCAGTAAAGATTCCACAGCCGGAATGAGTTCAGAGGGGATTGACCCGCCACGGGAGTAGGTCAGACCCAGCACAAGATTTGACACCATGGTCAGGCCCGTGATCAGAAACGCCTCAATTCCGCCGTGTCCGATTCCATAGGCGAGAGCTGTGATCCGGTCCTGCCGGCCGCGCAGCACAAACCGGAAGGCCAGAAAGCGGCCGGTTTCCTCGAATATACCCGCCGCCAGGCCGCCATAGAGGGCATAGAGCCAGATCTTTCCCTGGATCACCGCTCCTGCCCCGGACTGCAGCACCAGAAAGTGAAGGATCCGTTCCAGCACCATGGCAAAAACAATAAATGTGGCAGCTCCGACAAGAAAATCCTTCCACGACCCGCCCGATTTTGCAAAGAGACACATGGCCCCCAGCGGCACAGCGATGGTAAGGATGATGACCGCGGTGATAGCGGCGATGGTTCCGAGTGACATAACACGTTCCTCCCCTTCTGACCGCGGATGACCGCAGCCCATTCTGTAATACGACAATACACCTTCTACCAGGTGTAAGGTCAAGGGGATTCTGGAGATTTCCTGATTTGTGCGTTAATTGATCCCATTTTCTGTGGGCACGAAGTCAAATTGGTGCATTCCGTTTCGGAGCCACACTGTCGTAGCTCAGTTCCAGCAGCGGATAGATCTCCTCGTCCGGCAGGATTTCATCCAGCAGTACGGAGATCCAGGTGCCTTTGCTCATGTGGTACGCCGGACGGAACCCGTCCTGGGCCAGCAGGGAGCCCACCAGCACAGGCCCGCATTTCAGATCCATCACATCGGCGGTGCCGTCCCCGTCAAGATCCAGGCTTTTCCGGGCCACATCCATGATGGTGGCGAACCACTTCCGGCTGGCGGGCTGGCGGAAGACGGCGTAGTTGGGATACCGCGTCCATAAATATTCCGGCTCTACCGCGTACCTGTCCTGGATGTATTGGACAATGCGTTCACGCTGGGAAAGCTGTGCCATACCGATCCCCCGTTTCTGCCATCATCATATCACTTATTTCTTCCAAAGTCGAGGTGTCTGATTTGAATGACAATGAAAAAAGCGGCCTGGAACAGGCCGCCAGCGCCGCCCATGCCGTACACAGCGCCGTCAAAACCGGCAAAGCTATCGCCTCCGCTGCCAAGGGCGCCGCCGTGGGCGGGCCCTACGGAGCGGCGGCGGGACTGGCATTGGCGGTGGGGCAGCATGGGAAAAAGCTGCTGGTGGTGGCTATTGTCCTGCTCATGCTCCCGGTGCTGTTTGTGCTGATGCTGCCGGCGCTCATTTTCGGCGGGCTGACCAGCAGCGGAACGCCCGGCCAGCCTGTCCTCAATGACGGCGATGCCATCACCGCGCAGATGGACAGCATTGCCTCCGCCATTGATGAAATTCTGGCTGAAGGCGTGGAGGACGCCAAGGCCCGGGCCGCCCAGGACTTTGCCACTACGGGCGGGGATAATTACGAGATCGTCCAGCCCTTCACTGTGTCCAGCAACACCAATTCCTTCATCGGCCAATACTGCGCCGCCAAGGAGGAGAGCTGGGAGGAAATCTCTCTGGAGAACCTGAAACAGCTTCTGCGAAACGGGAAAGGGCATCTGTATTCCTTCACCCGCGCCAGCGAGGCCCGGACGGTGGAGGCGGACGACCCGGACACCCCGGATGTGGTGGAGACCAAGCAGGAGACATGGTACATCTACACCCTGGTCTACAATGGGGAGGACTACTTCGCCGACCAGGTGTTCCACCTGACGGACGATCAAAAGGGGCTGGCCGGGGATTACGCCCAGAACCTCAGCCTGTTTCTGGGCGATGGCTCCATCCAGCACACCGAGTACACCGGCGGCACCATTACCTCCCTTGGGGACGTGCGCTTTACGGACGGCGCGACCGAGGTGGTCTACTTCAACCAGCTGGACCAGCGGTACGCCAACCAGCCCTTCGGCACGGACAACATCGGCGGCTACGGCTGCGGCCCCACCT
>CAPOAR010000067.1:0-18469 GCA_948670295.1 uncultured Oscillospiraceae bacterium
ACTTGGCGGCGGCCTTCTGGCTGACCATGGCGGCCACGCCGGAGGGGGCCCAGGGACAAGTGACCTTCCAGGTGGCGCTCTTGCTGCCGCAGCCGGCCAGCAGGGCCGTCATCATGGCGAGAGCCAGGCCGATACTGAGAATCCTCTTTTTCATTGCAATAACTCCTTTTTTGTGTTTTGTCAGGCGCAGCCTGTGGCGGTGCGCCGCGCCTGGAATAATTTTAATGTAACACAAAAAATGGCAGCGCTTCAACATCTTGAGAGGTAAATTGCATAAAGTTGTCTGGTTTTTGTCTTTCTCGTAAAAACTTGTCTGCGCATCCCGGCATTTCCCTGCGTTTTACACAAATCAGGGGGTGTGGAGAGGCGCTGACTGCCCGCCAAACGAGACCGATATGGTTGTGCCCCTGCCCGGCTCGCTTTCAACGGCGATCTCCGCGCCATGATACTGCGCGATGTGCTTGACGATGGACAGCCCCAGGCCGGTCCCGCCCGATGCCTTGGAACGGCTCTTGTCCACCCGGAAAAACCGCTCAAAAATCCTGTCCCGGTATTCCGGCGGTATGCCGATGCCGGTGTCCGAGACAGACACCGACGGCCCCTGGCCGTCCCCCGCCACCAAGACCTCCACGCTGCCGCCCTCCACATTGTATTTGATGGCATTGTCGCAGAGGTTATAGATCATCTCGCAGATCAGCCCCCGGGCGCCGTTGACCAGGGCGCGCTCCCCTGTGACCGTCAGGCGAACCTGCTTTGCCGCCGCGCTGCGCTGCAAAGCGGAGGCGGCCTCCTGCGCCGCCTCGTACAGGTCTACCTCCTGCCGGGCCGGCACGGCGCCCTCGTCCAGCTGGGACAGGTGGATGATGTCCTCCACCAGCCGGGTCATGCGCCGGGCCTCGGCGTGGATCCTGCCCGCAAAGGGCCGGATATCCTCCGCCCTCACCATGCCGTTCTCCAAGAGCTCTGCGCAGCCGGAGATGGATTGCAGCGGGGTTTTCAGCTCATGGGACACGTTGGCGGTGAATTCCCGGCGCAGCGCCTCCGTCTTTTCCTTTTCCGTAATGTCGAAAAAGAGCAGCGCCGCCCCGGCGGGCTTGTCCCCGGAGATGATGGGGGCGGCCTCCAGCCTGTGCCGTCCATGCCGAAGCGCAATGGTCTGCTCCGCCCGCTCACCGCCCAGGGCCTTTTCCACCGCGTCCTTCAGGCAGACGTTTCCGTCAAGCGCCAGGATGTCCGCGCCAACACTGAATCCGCCGTCCCCCAAAATCTCCGCGGCGGCGGGGTTGATGCTGACGATTTTGCGCTCCCGGTCCAGCAGGACCATGCCCTCGCTCATGCTGCTCACAATGGTATTCAGCGTATCCTGCTTTCGCTGAAGCGCCGCCTCCTGCCATTTGAGCTGCTTTTGCTGGGCCTGCGCCCGCCGCAGGAGGGGCATGAGCTCCTCGTATCCGCCATCGAGCGTTGCCGCGTCCAGGTCCAGCTCGGCCAGCGGCCGCACGATTCGCCTGGAAATATTCACCGCCAAAAGCGCGGACAGGATGACCGCCACAAGGAACACGGTGCAGATGGGCTGCGCCATGCCAAGCGCCAGCGTCAGGATAGAGTTTTGCGCAATGGACAGCCGCAGCACCGTGCCGTCCGCCAGGCGCTGGGCGGCATACAGGGAGCGGAGCATCAGGGTGGCGGAATCGCGCAGGCTCTCGCCGTAGCCGGAGGAGAGGGCCTGCACCACCTCCTCCCGCGCCAGATGGTTTTCACCGGTGACGGATTGGCTGTCGTAGAGCACCGCGCCGTCCGCGCCGATCCAAGTGATGCGGTAATGCTGAATGTCCAAGCCCTGAAAATACCCGGCTCCCTCGTTGGATACGCCCTGGGCCGCCAGCATGGTCTGCATCTTCAGCTGTGCCTGCTGTACCTTGGTAAAATAGC
The DNA here is from genome assembly GCA_948670295.1 of uncultured Oscillospiraceae bacterium. GTDB lineage: Bacteria > Bacillota > Clostridia > Oscillospirales > Oscillospiraceae > Enterenecus. The sequence goes on from CAPOAR010000067.1 coordinate 1,933, forward strand.
CGTACAGGATGCCCATAATCAGGGCCAGTGAGGCGAGAAAGACCCCAAACGCCACAAAAAAGATGGAGCAGAAGATCCGTTTTGTCATCTGTCGCCCTCCATACGGTATCCCAGGCCCCGGACGGTCTCAATCTGCCTCCCGTATTCGCCCAGCTTGGTGCGCAGGGTGGCGATGTGCACGTCCACCGTCCTGGTCTCCCCCATGTGGTCCGTGCCCCACACCGCCTCCAGGAGCTGGCCCCGGGTGAACACCCGCCCGGGCCGCTCCATCAAGGTGCGCAGCAGCAGGTATTCCTTTCGCGTAAGCGCCGAGCGCGCCCCGTCCACATAGGCGGCGCAGCCCTCCAGATCCAGCTCCAGGCCGCCTGTGCGCAGGGCCTGGGGCGGCGCCTTCGGCCCCGCGCGGCGCAGGACCGCCCGCACCCGGGACACCATCTCCATCATGCCGAACGGCTTGGAGAGGTAGTCGTCGGCGCCCAGATCCAGCCCCGTCACCCGGTCGAATTCCGTGCCCTTGGCCGTGGCCATGATGATGGGGATATCCGCCGTGTCCGTCCGGGCGCGCAGCTTTTTCAGGATGGAGAGGCCGTCCTGTCCAGGCAGCATGATATCAAGCAGGATCAGCGACGGACGCCGCTCCTGCAAAGCGTCCTCCAGGGAAGCGCCGCTGTCAAACCCGGCAGCCTCCAGACCCGCGGCGTTCAGCGCGTAGACCATCAGGTCACGGATGCCGCTGTCGTCCTCCACGCAGAAGATCATGGCAGTCTCACCTCGCATTCATCATATCACATCCGGCCCAGCCCATCAATGGGGCATTGGTTTCAGAGCGTATTTCTCGCCATACCGGCGAAACCTTGCGGAGAACTCCGCGCCATCGCTTCGCAGCTCCCGCAGGGACCGGTGCAGGTCCATGCCGCCGCCGGCCGCGTCGATGACGCTCCCGGCGATGTTGGAGCAGTGGTCGGCGGTGCGCTCCAGGTCGGTCAGCAGGTCGGACCAGGCAAAGCCCGTGCCGATGGTGCACACGCCCTGCTGCAAGCGCAGGATGTGGCGGGTGCGCAGCTGCTCCTTGAGCTGGTCAATGACCTGCTCAAGGGGCTCCACCAGGGCGGCGGCCTCCAGGTCATTCTCCAGGAACGCCGTGAGGGACAGCTCCAGGATCTCGGTGACGGCGGCGCACAGCACGTCCAGCTCGGCCAGGGCGGCGCCTGTAAGGCGCAGCCCTTTTTCCCCCAGCTCCTCCGCCGACTCCAAAAGGTTGACCGCGTGATCGGCAATGCGCTCGAAGTCGCCGATGACCTTCAGCAGCTTGGCGGCCTCCATGCTGTCCCCCTCGCCGATCTGCCGGGCGCTCAGCTTGACCAGATAGCTGCCTAAAATATCCTCGTAGCGGTCGGTTTTCTCCTCCCGCGTCCGAATGGACGCGGCCAGCTCCGGCGTGCACCCCCGCAGGGCGGCAAGGGATTCGCCCATGGCGGACACAGCGGTTTTTCCCATATCGGAGGCCACCTCGCGGCACCGCTCCAAGGCGATGTGGGGCGCGGCCAATAGCCGCTCGTCCAGCTCCGGACGCGCCTCGGGCTGCTGCGCGTCGGGGATCAGCCCATTGACCAGCCGCTCCAGAAACCCGGACAGGGGCAGCATAAGCAGCGTGCACAGGATATTGAATACCGTGTGGGCGGCGGCGATGCCCACGCGCGTGGCCGGGTCCTCCAAAAAGGCGGGGGGGAATATTGCCCGAAGCCCACAGAACACAGCCAGCCACACCGCGCTTCCGATGACGTTGAAGGAGAGGTGGACCAGGGCGGCGCGCTTCGCGTTTTTATTCGCCCCCACGGAGGAGAGCATGGCGGTGGCGCAGGTCCCGATGTTCTGCCCCATAATGATGGGGATGGCCGCGCCGTAGGAGACCTGCCCGGTTACGGCCAGCGCCTGCAAAATACCCACGGAGGCGGAGCTGGACTGGATGAGCGCCGTGAGCGCCGCCCCGGCCAGGACGCCCAGAATCGGGTTTTTAAACAGGATGAAGAGCTGCTGGAAGGATGGGACATCCCGCAGGCCCGAGACCGCGCCGGACATGCTCTCCATGCCGAACATCAGCGTGGTAAAGCCCAGCAGGATCGTGCCGGTGTCCTTCTTTTTTGCGGACCGGCAGAACAGGTAGAGGATGATGCCGGCCATGCCCAGCACCGGCGTAAAGGAGCTGGGCTTCAAAAGCTGGATCAATACGCTGCCGCTGTCAATCCCCGTCAGGCTCAGAATCCAGGCCGTGACCGTGGTGCCGATGTTGGCCCCCATGATGACGTTGATGGCCTGACGCAAGCTCATCAGACCCGAGTTGACAAAGCCCACCACCATGACGGTGGCGGCTGAGGAGCTTTGGATCACGGCGGTGACCCCCAGGCCCGTCAACAGCCCGGAGACCCTGCCGGAGGTGAATCTTCCCAGAATGGAGCGCAGCTGATCCCCGGCCCGGCGTTCCAGGGCCTGCCCCATAATGCTCATGCCGAACAGGAACAGGCTCAGGCCGCCGGCCAACGTCAGTATGTCAAATAAATCCATAGCGCAGGCTTCCCCCAGTTTTGGAACCTTGAAAATGAGGTTCTTAATATGCTGTGGTTATATTTTGACATTTGAATGTAAATTCTACTACCAAAGCAAGGTAAAATCCGCGCCGGGAAATGTGCCTGCGCCTCTCTGACGGCCCGCCTTGGCAGAAGGGCGCCCCATCCGGCGGCATCCGTTTCCGCAGGCGGGCACCTGGGGGAATGGCCTAGGGCTCGTTTGAAAATTGCCAACATGCCCAAACGACAGGCCTTTTTCCGCCATATGTCGTTGATTTGACTTGAAATACACAAAGTATTTTGGCGCCAAATCGCCTTGTATGGCGAAAAAATCCCTTGCCGCCGGGCACATCGTCAATTTCAAACAGCGCCTACGCGCGCAGCACCCCCTCCCCGCGTATACGGGGAGGGGGTGCCGCATGGATGGGGGAACGGACAGGCCCCGTCATTTGGAGGCGGATTCCCTGCGCTTTTTCATCCAGCGCAGGACCACCAGCGCCTCGATTCCCAGCGCCAGCACAACGGCGGCGGCGTCCGCCATGATGAACAGGCGGGTCATGCCGCTCATGCCGCCCTGGGCGGCGGCCTCGTCGGCGTAATAGCCGCTGTTGGCCACGGTGTACAGGATGTTCTTGCAGGCCTGGCGCATGGCCAGCACGCAGGTGGCGGAATCGGTGTCCTCCAGCTTATTGCTCTCCGCCATGCCGTAGCCCAGCATAAAATCATTGCCCGCCCGGATGGCCGCGTCGGTAATCTCAAAGCCATAGGAGCCGTTGTAGTCGGAAATGACCATGCCCTGGAAGCCCCACTCGCCCCGCAGAACATCGTTGAGCAGCTCGGAGCTGCTGATGGCGGGCACGGTGCCCAGCCAGTTGTAGGCGGTCATCATGCCCATAACATAGCGCTCGAAATCGAAGTTTTTCACCATCATCTCGAAGGGCTTCAGGCAGGTCTCCCGGAAGGTCTGCTCGGTCATGTAGGTGAGCAGGAAGGCGGTGCGGTTGGTCTCCTGGTCGTTGGCGGCGAAGTGCTTGATGTAGGAGTACACGCCGTACTTGGCCGCGCCGTTCACCTCCTGGGAGGCGAACAGGCCGGACAGCACCGGGTCCTCGGAGTAATACTCAAAGTTGCGCCCGGAGAAGGCGGTGCGGTGCAGGTTCATGGCCGGGCCGTACCAGCCGTAGTTGTTGGCGTTGGCAAACTCCTGGCCCAGGGCGTCGCCGATCTTCTCCGCCATCTCCTTGCTCCAGGTCTGGGCCATGAGCACCTCGGTGGGGAACTGGGTGCCGTTGGAGCCGGTGACGTAGTTGGACAGGCCGGAGGGCCCGTCGCAGTCGGAGGTGGCCATCTTGCCCACCGATTCGATGGCCGCGGTCTGCCAGCCGCCGGTGTTGATGAGGGTGGTCATGTCCTCGATGCTCATCTGATCCAGCAACTTCTCCCAGCTGGCGTCGCCGTAGTCCTTGCCCGCCAGGTCGGCCAGCGTCAGGCTCCCCTTGGCCCCGGTGGTGGGCATAGGGCAAGCTCGGCGCGGTGGGCTTCCTCGTATTTGTCGCGCTTGCTCGTCCAGCCGTTTTTTAGTGTTTTCAGTTCGTCGTGTATGGGTTTGTACTTCAAATAATTCCCGCCGTACTCAATCAACTTTTTCAATTCTTTCATACGCTTCTCGGCGGTTTTCATGCCCTCACGGATAGTGTCGGATTTCTCACGGACAGCGGAAAGGGCTGCGTCCAGCTCCGCAAGAGTGGCGATAGCTATGCCTTTCTTCTCCATTTGGCAAGCCGCCACGCCCACATGGACGGTAGGGATTTGGTCTATCCCTTGCCGTTCATAGCTGCGGTGGTCGATACGCTCCGGGCTGTCGTTTCTCTCCAAATAGGCATTGGCAAGGTCAGCCCATGCCGCCCGCCAAACTTCCGCATTTTCTTGATTGTTCCAGTCCACAAGGTCAACCTTGCGGGTCTTGTATCTGCCACTTGGCAGCTTCACACGCTCGCCCTTTTCATCAAGCACATATTCCTTTTTGGATTTCACCGCCCATGCGCCGCGCTCGTCAAGGGGGCGCATAGTCAAGAGGATACCGTATTTTATATCCAGCTCCCGTATGCCCTGTTCTGAACGCCAAAAAAACATTTCAATGATTTTTTCATCTTCTATCATTACATCGCCTCCTTTCCGGCTTCACCTATATACTACGGTTTCAGCGGCAAATACTACATCAAATCTCAAATTTTTTCAAAATTATTATACCATACGTCGCGTGAGATTGTTTGCGGTATTTTTCGGGTGTTTTCTCCGGCTCTTGACTGTCAATCATAGATTAACTCATGTTTTACGATTTCCTCTGCTTGTGCCTTGCAAGCGTTCATCAGCCCTACTACGCGCAGCTGCCCGAGCTGTACCGCCGCCTGACGGACAGCCCGGGGAAGCGGCTGATCCTGGTGGGGGGCAGCAATGTGGCCTTTGGGGTGGACACGGGCCTTTTGGAGCGCACGCTGGCCCAATACGGGTATGAGTACACCGTATGTCCCTTCGGCCTGTATGCCGCCGTGGGCGCCGGCGCCATGCTGGAGCTGTCCCAGGGCCAGCTGCGGGAGGGGGACGTGGTGGTGCTGGCGGTGGAGCCGACGGATGAAACGCTGTCCGATTACTTTGGCGCGTCCGCCTTCTGGAAGTGCGCGGAGGAGGCGCCGGAGCTGCTGCTGGGGGTGAGCCCGGCCCATCAGGCGGCGCTGGCGGGCAATTACGTGGGCTTTCTTCAGGAGCGCGCGTCCATCTGCCGCAGCGGGGAGTTCCCCGCCGCCGGTGGAGTGTATGCGAAATCCTCCTTTGACGGGGACGGCAGCCTGAGCTTTTACCGGGCGGGGAACGTGATGGCCGTGGGGTGGGACACCGGCGCGCCGGTGGATCTGGGGGCGGTGTCCATCTCGCCGGAATTTGCCGGGCAGGTGAACGGATACTGCCGTGCGGCCGAGGCCCGGGGCGCGGAGGTATATCTCAGCTTCAGCCCTGTGAACCGCTCCGCCCTGGAGGGGGATGAGCAGGAGGGGGCGTCGGCCTATTTCCGCGCCTGCCTGGACGCCTTCCGCTGCCCCGTGATCAGCGACCCCAACCGCTATATCCTGGACAGCGGATGGTTTTACGACTCCAATTTCCATCTGAACTCCGCCGGGGTTGCGGTGCGCACCCGCCTGCTGGCGGAGGATCTGCTGGCCCAGTGGGGCTGCTACCAGGCGCTGGACCTCCCCCAGCCCGACATGCCGGAGCCCGTTCCCCAGGAGGCGGCGGAGGCGGAGGACAGCGGCTGCTTCCTGTTCTCGCCCATAGACGAAGCGGGCTCGGGATATCTGGTGTCCGGCCTGACGCAGGCGGGGATGGAGCAGGCCAGCCTCACCGTGCCCGCCAGCTTTGCGGGCAGGCCGGTGGTGGGGGTGGAGCCACGGGCGCTGGAGGGCGGATCGGCGCTGGAGGAGCTGCGCCTGCCGGAAAGCATTGAAAGCCTGCCGGACGGGGTGTTCTCCGGCTGCCCGAGGCTGACCCGGCTGGTGCTGGAGCACACGGGGCGGCTGTGCCGCATCACCGAGCGCACCTTCAACGGCGCGCCCCAGGTGAAATGCTATGTTCCCACCGCGGCCTACCCCCTCTACCGGGATGGGGACGGCTGCGAGACAAACCCGTGGGCGGCGCTGCTGGAGCGCATATTTCGCTATTGGTACAGCTTCTGAGGGGCGCGCGGCCCACGCTATGCGCTTTTTCAGCCTGCCTCCGCGTGACTGCAAAAAAGTCCCGGGCCAATGGGAACTGCCATCGGCCCGGGGTGTTCTGACTGTTTGTGACATATGCGGCACGCGCAGCGCCCGCGGGAGGAAGGACGGCGGATAGGGTCCGGCCTCCCGTTTCAGCCCTGCCCGTAGTACGCCCCCGGCCCGTGCTTGCGCAGGTAGTGCTTGTTCAGCAGCTCCTGCTGCATGGGGCCTTTGCGCGGCTCCAGGGCCAGCGCGTGCCAGTCCATGAACGCCGCCTCCTCCATCACTACCGCGTTGTGTACGGCGTCGAGCGGGCCGGTCCCCCAGGCAAAGGGGCCGTGGCTGTGCACCAGCGCCCCGGGCACCTGGGCGGGATCAATGCGGCGCTCCCGGAAGGTGCCGATGATGACGTTTCCAGTCTCCCGCTCATAGCTTCCGCCAATCTCCGCCGGGGTCATCGGACGGGTGCAGGGGATCTCGCCGTAGAAATAATCCGCCTGGGTGGTGCCCATGGCGGGGATGCCCCGGCCCGCCTGGGCGAACGCCGTGGCCCAGCGGGAATGGGTGTGGACAATGCCGCCCAGGGTGGGAAAGGCGTTATACAGCGCCGCGTGGGTGTCCGTGTCGCTGGAGGGCCTCCACTTGCCCTCCACCCGCGCCCCGGTTTCCAGGGAGACCACCACCATGTCGTCCGCCGTCATGCCGTCGTACTCCACCCCGGAGGGCTTGATGACCATGAGGCCCCGCTCCCGGTCCACCCCGGACACATTCCCCCAGGTGAAGGTGACCAGGCCGTGCTTTGGCAGCAAAAGATTGGCTTCCAGCACTTTTTGCTTCAATTCCGCCAGCATTTACAGCACCTCCGCCGCCTTGCGCTCCACGTCCAGCAGGGCGCGGTAACGCGCCATGTAGGCGTTAAAGCCCGCCGCCGTCTCCCCGTCCGGCTGGACGGTGGAGCCGGACACCCCGGCGAACACTGGGTTATTCAGATACGCTTCCAAGGTTTCGCCTTCGGCGCTCCAAACCCGGTAGGCCGCCAGCAGGGCCATGCCGTAGGGGCCGCCCTCCCCGGCGGTGTCCAGGCAGGAGACGGGGGCGCTGCAGGCCGCGGCGAGGAACGCCTGCCCCACCAGCGGGGTCTTGAACAGCCCGCCGTGGCCGGTGAGGGAGTCGATGGCCACCCCCTCGGAGGCCAGAATGTCCATGCCGATTTTCAGCGTCGCCATGGTGGCATAGAGCTGGGCCCGGAAGAAATTCGCCAGGGTGAACCGGGCCTCCGGCGTACGCACCACCAGCGGACGGCCCGTGTCCATATGGGTGACGCCCTCCCCGGACAGGTAGTTGCAGACGGTGACGCCGCCGCAGTCCGCCTCGCCCTCCAGGCTTTTTTCGTAGAGCCTGGTGTAAAGCTCGCCGGGCTCGGGGGAGGCGCCGAACAGCTCCGCCGCCTCCTTCAGCACCCCGGCCCAGGCGTTGGTGTCGTTGGTGCAGTTATTGCAGTGGACCATAGCCACCGGCATGCCGGTGGGGGTGGTCACCAGGTCGATCTCCTGGTAAACCCGGGACAGCGGCTTTTCCAGCACCACCATGGAGAAAATGGAGGTGCCCGCCGACACATTGCCGGTGCGGGGGGCCACGGCGTTGGTGGCGGCCATGCCGGTACCCGCGTCGCCCTCCGGGGGTGCGAAGGGGATGCCGGGGGAGAGCAGGCCGTCCAGCAGGGCCGCGCCGGATTCCGTGAGGCAGCCCGCGTCCGCACCGGCGGGGAGCACCCGGGGCAGCACGTCCCGGATGCTCCAGGGCTGGGATTCCGTCAGCGCCCCGAATTTGCGCAGCATCTCCCCGTCGTAGTCCAGCGTCCGGCTGTCAATGGGGAACATCCCGGACGCCTCGCCCACGCCCACGGCGTTCACGCCGGTGAGCATATAGTGGACGTACCCGGCCAGGGTGGTGATGTGGGCGACGCGGGGGACGTGCTCCTCCCCGTTGAGCACCGCCTGATAGAGGTGGGCGATGGACCACCGCTGGGGGATGTTGAAGCCGAACAGGGCGGTCAGTTCCGCCGCGGCGGGCCCGGTGATGGTGTTCTGCCAGGTGCGGAAGGGGGTGAGCAGGTTCCAGTCCGCGTCAAAGGCCAGATAGCCGTGCATCATGCCGGATATGCCCATGGCGCGGACGTTTTCCCGTTTATCCACCCTGGACAGGGCCGTTTTCAGCCCCGTCCACACCTCGCCCAGGGGGTACGTCCACACGCCGTTTTCGTAGGCGCTGGCCCAGGTATAGTTCCCGGAGGACGTGGGCTTAAACCGTTCGTCGATGGCGACGGCCTTGATCCGGGTGGAGCCCAATTCAATGCCCAAGATCACATTGTTGTCCTTCATAGTCCAGACCTCATTTTAATTTCCAGGCCAGATCGTTCCAGAACAGCTCCTGCTCCAGCCCCTCCACCGTGGTGTCCCTGGTGATGTGGACAAACTCAATCTCCATCATCCGGGCCCAGTCCCGCAGCATCTCCGCGTCCACGTCGTAGCTGAGCACCGTATGGTGCGCACCGCCCGCCGTGATCCAGCACTCCACCCCGGCGGTGAGGGACGGCTCCGCCCGCCACATCACCCGGGCCACCGGCAGGTTTGGCATGGGCAGGATGGGCTTGACGCAGTGGATATCCTGGCAGATAAGGCGCAGGCGGCCCCCCATGTCGATCAGGCTGGCCACAATGGCGTCCCCCTCCTTACCCTCGAACACCAGCCGGGCGGGGTCCTTTTCATTCATGCCGATGCCCAGGGGATGGGTTTCAATGCGGGGGCGCTGCGCCGCGCAGCAGGGGCAGACCTCCAGCATGTGGGCCCCCAGGCTGTACTCCCGGCCCTCCACAAGATGGTAGGTATAGTCCTCCATGAACAAAGAGCACCCGTTGCCGCCCTCCCCCATGGCCTTCATAATGGCGGTCATGGCGGCCACCTTCCAATCCCCCTCGCCGCCGTAGCCGTAGCCCTGGGCCATCAGATGCTGGCTGGCCAGGCCGGGGAGCTGCTCCATGCCGTACAGGTCCTGAAAGGTGTTGGTGAAGGCCCCGCAGCCCTCCCGGTCCAGCATCCGCCGGATGGCGAGTTCCTCCCGGGCCTGGTAACGGATGGCGTCCATGTTGCCGGTGGCGATATCGTATTGCGCTATGTAGAGCTCCATGAGCGCGTCGATGTCTGCTTCGGTGACGGCGTCCATCTCCTTCACCAGGTCGCCAACAGCCCAGGTGTTCACCTGCCAGCCCAGTTTGACCTGGGCCTCCACCTTGTCGCCCTCGGTGACGGCCACCTCCCGCATGTTGTCGCCAAAGCGCATCACCTTCAGGGATCTGGACACCGCCGCGCCTGCGGCGGCGCGCATCCAGCGGCCCAGCCGCACATGCACGCTCTCATCCTGCCAGTGTCCGGCGATGACCTTGCGGGGCAGGCGCAGCCGGGCGGCGAGAAAGCCGTGCTCCCGGTCGCCGTGGGCGGCCTGATTGAGGTTCATGAAGTCCATGTCGATCTCGTCGCCGGGGATCTCCCGGTTATACTGGGTGGCCAGGTGGCAATAGGGCTTTTGCAGCCCCGCCAGGCCGTTAATCCACATTTTGCTGGGGGAAAAGGTGTGGCACCAGGCCACCACCCCGGCGCAGGACGGGCTGTAGTTGGCCTCCCTCACTACGCCGGCAATCTCCCCGGCGGTTTTGGCGGTCACCTTATAGACCAGGGGGAAGGGCAGGAGCCTGGACAGCTGCTCCGCCATCTCCCTGGCCCGGGCGTCCACCGTCTCCAGCACCTCGGGGCCGTACAGGAACTGGCTGCCCACCACAAACCAGAATTCATAATTGCGCATGACAATCACCTCTGTTAAATTATTATTAGGCGCTGTTTGAAAATTGACGATGTGTCCAGCGGCGAGGGATTTTTTCACCAGACAAGGCGATTTGACGCAGAAATACTTTGTGTATTTCAAGTCAAATCAACGACATATGGCGGAAAAAGACTCGTCGTTTGGGTATGTTGGCAATTTTCAAACGAGCCCTAGGGCAGGTCTGGTTAAATTGACAAAAGCGATTTGCAAGAGATTTTCGCCTTGCAGCCGGCGATTTTGGCTCGCAAATCTGAATGCTTCGGCTATTGATGCAGCTTCTGAGTTCCTTTTTCAGATTTTTGTACAGTCCGGGGGAGCACCGAAGCGCTCCCCCGGAGTTATACATACGCTTTTGATCAGGCAGCCCAGTCACAATTTCGCTCTTAACAGGGAAGGCTGGGGGGCAGGTCAGTTGATCAAGCCGGTGTTCATCGACACCTGCGTGACCTGCATCATGGTGTAGATCATCCCGATGGTGAAAGCACCCAGGTAGATGTTTCCATTTTCTTTAAAGTACCGCCGGGTGATGATAGTGGCGGCCGGGACCAGAACGATGAACGGGAACAGGTTGTGGGTCCGCATCGCGTTGAAGGTAAAGGCGCCGGTTTTGATGTAGACCACATACTGGATGACCAGCAGCAGGATGATGCCCACTGCGTTGGCCAGGCAGCTGATCAAGGTAACCGCCCACTCGGGCCGGCCCTCTACCCGGTTCCCGCCGTTGACCATGATATTATTGATCAGATAGAAGATGATAAATGCCGGCACATAGGCGATCCAATAGGGCACCTTGTTGGCGTTGAAAGTTCGCATTGCAATCAGCCAGAACCGGAAGTCAGTGGCAAAGAAGAAGTCCGCCACAAATACAATCCCGTAAACTACCAGGAAGGTGATAAACGCCAGCAGCAAACTCTTGAGCAGGTTGGAAACCGAAATACGGATTCCCCAGCTCTCGGGGGTTGCCCCCTGCTTTTTGCCGAAGAGGAAATAATTGAGCAGGAAAACACCCAGAATGCAGGCTGCAGAAATGAGTGCCCAGCCAGCGATCTCATTGGTGGAGCCCTCGCCAAACCATTTCGTGACGGTCATGGGGGAGAAGGATTCCTTACCGATCAGGTTATGCATGACCGGCATAGCCAGCGCTGCCGGCAGCAGCGCATTGACTGCGAAGAAAACCCAGAAAACGGCCTTGCTCTTGGCTGTGGTCAGCGCGGGTGCGGGCGGCAGCTCTTTGTCGCTGCGCAGAGTGGAGAAGAAGGGCACCGCATCCATAATCCAGCAAGCGAAGGGGAACAGGAACAGCAGCATGCCAACCAAGCCCAGCAGGTTCAGAAGCTGCTTAACAAACCACACCTGGTTGGAGGGGGCTATATAGTCGTAGCCGTCAGGCGTTCCAAGTGTATTGTAGAAAAATTCGATCACATCAGCCGCAGTATCGTGGGAGAACACGTTTTGGGGATGGATCTCAGGGTTCTGATAGTAGACACGGGAGACATTCTTGCCGTTAATTTCCCCAGTGTAGTATTTGCCTTCTTCCACGGGCCCCACAGCGTCGGGGTCTGCCTGGCGGACAAAATCCAGAGCAGCCTGGCTTTCCAGGATATGGGCCGGGTCCATGTTGGTGTCTGGCTGACGGAAGAAATATTCGTCATACTTGCCGGCAATGACGCCCCAATGGCTGTCGGCAAACACAGGGCCGTCCACCCCTTCAAATTCCCAGGGGGTATAGGCGGGGTCATAACCAATCTCCAGCGCGGCAGCAATGAGGTTCTCCCCACCCGTATAGCCCAGCTCTACGTAGTGCTGCAGGGTGGACATGATGATAGACGCACCCATTGAGTGGCCGCAAATACCAATTTTGCTGGTGTCAATGTTGGTCATATTGGCACACACGTAGTCGATCAGAATTCGCACATTTCCAAAGTTAAGCGCGGGATTGTCTACCATCCCTCTGGGCGTGGACGACCCATGGCCAAACGCATCGCCTGAAATAACAATGAAGCCCCGGCGGGCCAGCTCCACCATGTTCATATCCTGCATCTGCAAATTGTGCTGGCTGCCGTGTTGAACTACCACTAGGGGAAGCTTGTGCTCAGCGGTGGCATCCTTGGGAATATACATCTGAGCGTAGAGAACGTCGTCGTTGTTAACGACCAGTTTAAGCTTTCGAATTTCCACCGAGCCACCAGCCGTCTGGGCAAGGTAAGAACCGACAATACTCACCAGCATGCATAGGATTGCGACCCAAAGCAAAAGTCGATTTTTCCGCTTCATTGAACTCTGCCTCTCTTTCATTCAAATCAATTGTTTGTGTGGTCGCGCGCGCGCCGACCGGATGTTGTTTGTTGTGCACAACGAGACCGGCCCTTATGACTTATTTTTATCACACTTTGCCCTATGCGTAAAGAATTGTCATGTTCTTGCATAGACATTTATTGATATTTAGTGTATTATGACCATATGTTTTGGAAGGAGGGGCCCTTATGTTGGCAAAATTTGAGCGCCGGGCGTTCACGGAAGGCTGTAAGGTCTGGCTGGGGAAATACCGAAGCCTGCACAACATTCCCCACTGGCATTACGAGCACGAACTGGTCTCCTGCCTTGAGGGCTCCGCCGCCGTTCTGCTGGATGGCCAGCAGTACCGCCTGGAAGCCGGTATGTGTATCCTCTGTCCGGCGGAAAGCCCCCACTCTATCGCCAGCAGCCTTGACGGCGGTGTGATTGTGGCCCAATTCGACCAGTCCCTGTGTGCCGGTGCGGCCCCATTCTGGCTGGAATCCCCCCTGTTTGAGGACCGTTATGGCTCATATTCCTGCATGGACGGCATGTACCGGGAACAGGAGTCCCGGCTGGCGTTTTGCAGCGAAAAAATCAACGCCTCCATGTCCCTGCTCCTCATTGAAATTTTTCGGAATGAGCCGCTTGTGCGCCGGGCCGCCCAAAACCAAAAGTCAATTGCGCGCTACAAGGACTTGCTGACCGTCATCGACCAATCCTTTGACCACCTGTCCTTCTGCGATGCCGCCGCGTTTATGAATATGTCGGATGCCTACTTTTCCCGGTTTTTTAAAAAAGTATCCGGCATGACCTTTTCCCAGTATCTGAACATTGTGCGCGTCGGAAGGGCAATTGATATCCTTGCGGTCTCGCCGGATATTACAATGGCGTCCCTGATGACGGAGTGCGGCTTTAACACCCTGCGCAATTTTAACCGGGTGTTCAAGAGCGTCACCGGGTATTCTCCCAGCACCCTGCCCCGGGAATATTCACTGGACTACCGCTCCCTTTCCACCTACGAAGACGCATTTGACCCGACAATGGACAGCTCCATCCTGCTGACCAATCCGGGACCTGACCCAGAACCCGGCTCAGACTGATGGAGCTGGGCGCGCATAGCGGCGGAAGAATTGGCAGGCACAAAGTTCAAAAAAGTATGATGGCAAGCTGTGAGCTTGCCATCATACTTGATGCTGTTTGAAAAGTTACGTGTTATACCGCGTTGATGAGGCCGCGGGCCCAGGCTTGCCGCAGATGAGTTCGTCTCACGTTTGCCAATTCGCTTTTTTTTTAAAATCCACACATGCGGTATCTCTCAACGGAAGCCTCACCGAATGCCCCGTGAAGGAGGACTGGTAGACTGCCAGCACCAGCTCCAGTGCGTTTCTCCCTGCCACAGCGTCGACATATGGCGCGCGGTTTTGCCGGATGGCATCAATCATATCTGCATAGAGCGCTATATGTCCGTTGCCATAAACATTGCCGGCAGTTTCCTGGAGGCCCTTCGCGTTCGCATCTGCCTCCAGCGTATGGGTGAACTCCCAAATATCAATCTGATTAGCAGAGGTTCCTCCAAGTTTAACGGTTCCGTGCTCTCCGAACAGGTACAGCGTCTCCTCTAGATTTTTAGGGTATACGTTGGTGGTGCCCTCAATCGTTCCGATGGTCCCATTCCGAAACTTTACCACTGCCATCCCCACGTCCTCACACTCCAGGTAGTCGTGGAACTGCCGCCGGGTAACGCCATAGACCTCCTCCGGCTCATCCCCCATCATCCACCGCAGCAGATCAATGCCATGGATGCATTGGTTCATCAGACAGCCGCCGTCCTGGGCCCAGGTCCCCCGCCAAGGAGCTTGGGCATAGTAATCCCGGTTTCGATTCCAGCGGACGTGAATGGAGCCGTGGGAGAGCGTCCCAAAACGCTTCTGCTCCAGCGCCTTCCGGGTTTCCTGCACGGCCAGGTTGAATCGGTTCTGATGGCAGGCGCATACCTTGACGCCTTTGTCCCCGCTGCGGCGGATGATTTCCTCCGCATCCGCTATGGACATGGCCATAGGCTTTTCAATAATGACGTTTACACCGGCATCAATGCAGTCCAAAGCAATCTGTGCGTGGAGACCGCTCTCGGTGGCGATGGCCGCCAGATCAATATTATTCTGCGCCAGCATCTGCTTGTAGTCGGAATACCGCTTGATAGAGGCGTCCTTTGCCAGGCTGTGCTTGGCCAGCAGCGCTTCCATGGCATCCGGCTTGACATCGCACACGGCGCAAATGTGTAGATTGTTCATTACAGCAGCCTTTATATGGTTTGTGGCGATGCGGCCGCAGCCGATCAAAGCATAGTTCATTGCCGTCCCCCATTTATTCCAGGTTGTCATGATAGCGCTATTTGATTGACGCCTTCAAGTTCTTTAAAAAGCGTTGATGTTCAATGGCAAAGTTTCCAGAAACCGTGATACCTTCTGGAACGTCTTTTGTGACCACCGCGCCGAGTGAGATGCGGGCGTTGTCGCCTACACGAATTCGGTTTGAAATGGTAGCGTTGACACCGATCCAAACACGGCTGCCAATTATGCAGTTCCCGGAAATGGCCGCCCCTGCCGCGATACGCGTCTGTCTGCCAATCACGGTTCCGTGCCCAATGTGCACCATGGCATCAACCTTTGTGTATGCGCCCAATATCGTAATGTCATTTTTGAGGATACCGCACGCGACATGGGAGTGGCTGCATATTTCCACGCCCTCCTCAAGCAGTACCTGCCCGCCGTCAAGGGCAAGGAATGCCTGTTCAGGCCCGTCGTGAACCGGGTTAAAGCTTTTCCCCCCGATGATAGAGCCTGAGCATATGCGCACGTTATCTTTTAGGGTGCTGTTTTCATGCACAACTGAAAACGGTTGGATCTCGACATTTTTTCCGATGACAATATTGTGCGGAGCAATATATGCCAGCGGGCTGATATTGGCGGATGGGTCTATCAGCGTAGGCGTCTTTTCTTCCTTCATAATCAAGTGATTATGAAACTGGTAGAAGGCCCTTTTGGGATCCTCCGCCACTGCGATTCCTTTTATATGCGGGGGCATCAAGGGAAGCAGTTCCGGCGTGCAGATGACACAGGTGATGTCTGCATTATCCAAAGTGTCAATATATGCCGGACTTTCTATATATACCAACGCATTTGCACATCTGACGCGGCTGCATTGTTCGAGACACATAAAATCCCCGCTGCAAATCATTTGGCACCCGTCAACCTGCTTTACGACCTCGGATAACCTCAAATTTCTCCCTCCTCTGAAATTATGGGCATGCTTTTGGCAAAACAACAGCTTCCCCGGTGCAAACAAGCTCGTTCCTGGGGTTAAAGCACTCAGTCTTCAATACCACAGTGTTACGCGGCGCATCAATTTCCATGACTGTCACACGCGTCAAAATATTCTCTCCGTAAAAGGCGGGGCGGAGAAAAGCGATAAGGCTGCAATCCGCCTGATGCAGTAAAACCGACTCCAACTCAAACAGAAGCCTTTGCCCTATATTGGATGGGTCGTAAACAGTGCCGTATGCGTTAAAGGTCCAGGGATCGCGGTAATCCGCCACCCAGGGTACTGGTCCAGCAGGGAGTGGATCAAGCGGAATTGGTCCCTGGCATAGCGGGATTTGTCCACGCGGATGGCCGTCAAAAACTCTGTGGCCCTGCCGTCCAGCTCAGCGTCCAGTTCCTCCAGCAGCTTGTCCAGCTTTGAGGCGCGGTCCCGCCGGTGGGACTGGCTCTGGATCAGCAGCCCCCGCCCGGAGGAGATGCGGTGCTCGCAGATGGGTTCGCCAAACAGCGTCTGGATGTACAGAACCCCGTCCAGTGTTTCAATGCGCACCTCCGGCTGGGTGGTGTAGGTGCCCAGAGGGACGGAGTAGCGGTTGCTGTCGTAGATAATTGTGTTGTCCTTGCGCACCGTCCGGCAGATCACCGGGCGCTTCACCTGGTCACAGACCGGCAGGGGCCGCAGGTACTCGCGCTCCTCTTGGAATACCTCCGCTGGGACCAGTTTGGTGGTCCCATGCACCTTGGCGTTGGCGGT
>CAPOAR010000068.1:0-17884 GCA_948670295.1 uncultured Oscillospiraceae bacterium
GAGCCGGAAGGAAAGCGGCCGAGCGTCCTGGCCGCTTCGCAGCGTGACAACAAAGCATCCACCAATTTCACATTGTAAAAATACACTTTTCATATAACAGGAGGAAATCATTATGAGCAAAATTATCGGTATCGACTTAGGCACGACCAACAGCTGCGTGTCCGTCATGGAGGGCGGCGAGGCCGTTGTCATCCCCAACGCCGAGGGCAACCGCACCACCCCGTCTGTGGTGGCCTTTTCCAAGGACGGCGAGCGCATGGTGGGCCAGGTGGCTAAGCGCCAGGCCATTACCAACCCCGACCGTACCATCACCTCCATCAAGCGGGAGATGGGCTCCGATTATAAGGTGAATATCGACGGCAAGCGCTCCACCCCCCAGGAGATCTCCGCCATGATCCTCCAGAAGCTGAAGGCGGACGCCGAGGCTTATCTGGGCCAGACCGTCACCGAGGCGGTGATCACCGTCCCCGCCTACTTCACCGACGCCCAGCGCCAGGCCACCAAGGACGCGGGCAAGATCGCCGGGCTGGAGGTCAAGCGCATCATCAACGAGCCCACCGCCGCGGCCCTGGCCTATGGGGTGGATAAGGAGTCCGACCAGAAAATTATGGTGTACGACCTGGGCGGCGGCACCTTCGACGTGTCCGTGCTGGAGGTGGGCGACGGCGTGATCGAGGTGCTGGCCACCGCGGGCAACAACCGCTTGGGCGGCGACGACTTCGACAAGTGCGTGATGGACTGGATGGCCGCCGAGTTCAAGAAGGCGGAGGGCATCGACCTCACCGGAGACAAGGTGGCCATGCAGCGGCTGAAGGAGGCCGCCGAGAAGGCCAAGATCGAGCTGTCCGGCGTCACCACCACCACCATTAACCTGCCCTATATCACCGCCGACGCCACCGGGCCCAAGCACCTGGACCTGACCCTCAGCCGGGCCAAGTTCGACCAGCTCACCTCCCACCTGGTGGAGGCCACCGCCGGCCCCGTGCGCCAGGCCATGAGCGACGCGGGCCTGAGCGGCAACGAGATTGAGAAGGTGCTGATGGTGGGCGGCTCCAGCCGCATCCCCGCCGTCCAGGACATGGTCAAGCGGCTCACCGGCAAGGAGGGCTTCAAGGGCATTAACCCCGACGAGTGCGTGGCCATGGGCGCGGCCCTCCAGGGCGGCGTACTGGTGGGCGACGTGAAGGGGCTGCTGCTGCTGGACGTGACCCCCCTGTCCTTGGGCATCGAGACCATGGGCGGCGTGATGACCAAGCTCATTGACCGCAATACCACCATCCCCGCCAAGAAGTCCCAGACCTTCACCACCGCCGCCGACAATCAGACAAGCGTGGAGGTTCATGTGCTCCAGGGCGAGCGGGAGATGGCCCAGTATAACAAGACCCTGGGCCGGTTCCACCTGGACGGCATCGCCCCCGCCCGCCGGGGGGTGCCACAGATCGAGGTGACCTTCGACATCGATGCCAACGGCATCGTCAACGTGTCCGCCAAGGATCTGGGCACCGGCACCGAGCAGCACATTACCATTACCTCCTCCACCAACATGTCCAAGGAGGATGTGGACAAGGCCGTGCGCGAGGCGGAGCAGTTCGCCGCCGAGGATGCCAAGCGGAAAGAGGAAGTGGACATCCGCAACGAGGCCGACCAGATGGTGTACCAGACCGAGAAGATTCTGGACGAGATGGGCGATAAGGTGGATGCCGCCGACAAGAGCTCCATCGACGCTGCCCTCAACAAGGTGAAGGAGGCGCTGAAGGGCGCCGACACCCAGGCCATCAAGGGCGCCACAGAGGAACTGAAGAAGGCATTCTATGCTGTCAGCGAGAAGCTGTATGCCCAGCAGGGCGGCCAGCCCGGCCCCGGCCCCGACATGGGCGGCGCGGGCTTCAGCGGCGGCCAGCCCGGCGGGGACAACGTGGTGGACGCCGACTATGAAGTGGTGGACGACGATAAATAAGAAGCGTGGAGAAGCGGACAGTGAGGAAGCTTGGAGCGGAGCGAGGGCAAAAGCCCAGGGCCCACAATGTGGGGCCGGGTTTTGCCTGAGCCGCAGCGAAAGCGACCGAACGCCCTGGCCGCTTCGCAGCGTGACAACAATGCTGCAAACAAGCGGGAAACAGCGGGGCATTGCGCCCCGCCTTTCCCGCGTTTAAGAGGTGATTCCATATGGCGGAGCAAAAACGAGATTACTATGAGGTGCTGGGGGTGGCCAAAACCGCCTCCGACGACGAGCTAAAAAAGGCCTACCGCAAGCTGGCCAAGCAGTACCACCCGGACATGAACCCCGGGGACAAGGGGGCCGAGGCCAAGTTCAAGGAGATCAACGAGGCTTACGAGGTGCTCAGCGACAAGGACAAGCGGGCCAAGTACGACCAGTTTGGCCATGCGGGGGTGGATCCCAACTTTGGCGGCGGGGGCTTT
Organism: uncultured Oscillospiraceae bacterium; assembly: GCA_948670295.1. Taxonomy (GTDB): domain Bacteria; phylum Bacillota; class Clostridia; order Oscillospirales; family Oscillospiraceae; genus Enterenecus. The sequence goes on from CAPOAR010000068.1 coordinate 2,422, forward strand.
GGCGGCTATGGGGATTTCGGCGACTTTGGAGATTTCGGCTTCGGCGATATCCTGGGCGATCTGCTGGGCGGCGGCTTCGGGGGCAGAAGCGCCAACCGCAGCGGCCCCCAGCGGGGGGAGAGCCTGCGCGCCGGCGTGACCATCAGCTTTGAGGAGGCCGCCTTTGGCTGCGAGAAGGAGATCAGCCTCACCCGCCTGGAGAGCTGCGAGAGCTGCCACGGCTCCGGTTGCGCCCCCGGCACCACCGCCGAGGTGTGCCCCGACTGCCGGGGCTCGGGCACCGTGCGGGTGCAGCAGCGCATGGGGGGGATGGCCTTTACCAGCTCCGCGCCGTGCAGCCGCTGCCGGGGGACGGGCAAGATCATCCACCAGCCCTGCAAGAGCTGCGGCGGCGGGGGCAATGTGAGGAAGCAGCGTAAGATTTCGGTCAGCATCCCCCAGGGCATCAACGACAAGCAGGCCATCTCCCTGCGGGGACAGGGGAACGCGGGGGCCAACAACGGCCCGGCGGGCGACCTCATCGTGGAGGTGCGGGTGAAGCCCCACCCCTATTTCCAGCGGGAGGGCACCTCGGTGCTGTACGAGTGCCCGGTGAGCTTCTATCAGGCCGCCATGGGCGCGGAGCTGGAGATTCCCACCATCGACGGCAAGGTGAAGTACACCCTGCCCGCCGGCACCCAGCCGGGCACAACCTTCCGCCTGCGGGGCAAGGGCATCCCCGAGCTGCGGGGCAGGGGCCGGGGCGACCAGTACGTAACCGTCCAGGTCAAGGTGCCCGCCAGCCTGACCAACCAGCAGCGGGACGCGCTCCAGGCCTTTGCCGAGGCCATGGGGGAGTCCACCCCCGCGCCGGCCTCCGGCTCGCCGGTGAAGGAGTTCTTTAAAAAGAAGAAAAAATAGAGGAAATAAGAGGAGAGGACGAAAGCCAGCCGCTTTTGTCCTCTCCTTTTGCGCCCCGCCTGTCATGGCGGCTTGCGCTTTTTGCTTGTCACGCTGTTAAGCGGTTGCGTTCGCTCCGCGCTGGCTTCTAACAGTCCACCGTGATGTTATCCGTCCCGTGGGCCTCAAATTCGTCAATGTAGGCGTCGATGCGCTGGGCGAGCTCGTCGTAGTTGGTCTCGTCGATGGGCACATCGTCCATGTCCCGCCGGGCCAGATCCTCCGCCAGAATTTCGAAGAACACGTTGTTTTCATACTCCATGATGGCCTCGTGGATGCCCCCCTCGGCAAAGGCACGGGAGGGGATCACCTCCCCCTGGTAGGTCTCAGCCAGGCTTGGCATACCCTCCTGGGCGGCATGGGCGAAGAGCAGGCTCTCTACCTCGTCGTAATCCTTGAAGCGGTCCTCTCCCCTGGTGGAGTTCAAAATCCAGTTGCCGATATACACCATGTCCAGCAGCCGCCGAAGCTGCTTGCGCGTCAGTTCCAGTTCCATCCTTAGCCCTCCTTCGGCTGGGTTCATCCCTATATTATACCGCGCCGCATCCCGTTGTCAATGGGCATACTTGGCGGGCGTGCCTGGGGAAAAGTGGCATACCCGGCGCGCCCCGCTCATATAGTCAAGGCAGGATGGCAATTGACATACGGAGCGTGATTACATGGACGAGTACAGGGGAGAAAACAAAATCGTGCTGCGGGGACAGGCCGCGAGGGCTCCCGTCCCCTCCCATCGGAATCATGGGGTGGACTACTACCTGGTCCCCCTGCGGGTGCCCCGGCTGAGCGGGGTGGACGACATGCTGAACGTGGTGAGCGCCGACCCGGCGTTGTGGACGCCGGGGGAGTGGGTGAGCGTGGCGGGAGAGGTGCGCTCCTATAACAACCGCACGGGGACGGGGAGCAAGCTGGTCATCACGGTGCTGGCCCGGGAGGTAGCGCCCTCGCGGCTGGAGGAGGGGGAGAACCGGCTTTCCCTGGGCGGGGCGCTGTGCCGCCGGCCAACCCTCCGGCGCACGCCGCTGGGGCGGGAGATCTGCGACTTGCTGCTGGCCGTCAACCGGCCCTACGGCCGGGCGGACTACCTGCCCTGTATCGCCTGGGGTTCGCTGGCCGCCCACTGCGGCGCACTGGACGTGGGGGACCGGCTGCGGCTGGAGGGGCGGCTGCAAAGCCGGCAGTACCACAAGCTGGTGGACGGGGAGCAGGTGGAGCGCACCGCCTTTGAGGTGTCGGTGATGAACCTGCTGGATAGCGCGGAGCCGTCGTGAGCAGCGCGGGTGGAGCGCAGCGAAAGCAAAAGCCCAAGACCCGCCGAATGGGTCTGGGTTTTGCTTGAGACGGAGCGAAGCCGCGCGTTGCGAACAGGCGCAGCGTGAATAGGACAGCGCGCAGCCTCAGCCATAGGCCTCCGGGCAGACCTCCCGTATTTTCGCGCGGATGGCCCGCAGGTCGGCAAAGGTGTCCGGCTTCTTGGAGGGGTCCCGGAGCAGGGCGGCAGGGTGGTAGATGGCGGTGTAGAACACCCCGTCCTTCTCCAGCCAATGGCCGTGCTCCCGGGTGATCTTGTAGTCCGGCTTGATGAGGCGCATGGCGGCGATGCGCCCCAGGCACACCACAATCCGGGGCCGGAGCAGCGCCATCTGATCCCACAGGTAGCCGATGCAGGCGTCCTGCTCGGTGTTCAGCGGGTCCCGGTTCTTGGGCGGGCGGCATTTGACGATGTTGGTGATGTAAAAATTCTGTTCCCGGCTCAGGCCGATGAGGGAGAGCATCTCATCCAGCAGCTGTCCGCCCCGGCCCACAAAGGGCTCCCCCTGAAGGTCCTCGTTTTCGCCGGGGCCCTCGCCGATGAACATGATTTTCGCGTCCCGGGGACCCTTGCCGAACACCACGTTGGTGCGGGTGTCCGCCAGGGCGCACCGCTGGCAGCCCATACAGAGGCGGTGTAATTCTTCCCAGTTTGTCATGGGTCCATCCCTCCCGTCGGTTTTCTTCTCGGATATTGTACCATAATTTTTTGCCGAAATCCAGGCCGGTTTCGGGGAATTTCCGATTGGCAACAGCGGGAAAAAGGCTTCAGCCCCGGCACTGCCGGGGCTCGGGGGAGGTCCCTTGCCGGAAGGACAGCGCGGGTGGCGCTGCGGAATGATAACAATTTCGTCCCGGGCTGCACGCTATGCCAAATTGAACAAGGAGGCGGACCGCTGTGGAAACAGCGGTCCGCCTCCTTTTTGCGCCGCTTTTAGAAGCTGTACCAATAGCCGAAGTATTCAGATTCGCGATCCAAAATTGCCGCTGGCAAGACGAAAAATCGCAGGAATACTTGGTGCATTTCAAGATTTTTCAACGCAGCCGGCGACAATTTTGGCCGTAAAGCTGGGTGCCGAGGCTATTGGTACAGCTTCTTAATATTCATGGCCGCTCCGCCGGGCCGCCCAGCGCCGCAGGCAGCCCTTGGGCCGGGGGGCGCAGGGCCTGTCGGGCAGCTCGATGAAGTATTTTCCAGAGGCGTTTACCACCGTGGTGTCCCCATATTCCCGGACACGGGGGAAGCCGGGGGCGTATTGCAGGTGGACGTGGCCGTGGAGGTGGTATTGAGGGTGGAAGCGCTCCATCAGCTCCTTGAAGCAGGCGAAGCCCTGGTGGCAGGCGTCGTCCATGTCGCCCACCCCCTGGGAGGGGGCGTGGGTGATGAGGATATCCACCCCGCCCCTGCGCAGGGCCCGGCCCAGCTTGGCGATGCGCCAGCGCATCTGGCGCTCAGTGTACTGGTGGACGCTGCTGTTATACTTCATGCACCCGCCCAGACCCAGGATGCGGTAGCCTTTGAACTCAATCACCCGGCCGTCGATGCAGTCGCAGCCCTCGGGGGGCTGCTGCTCATAGCGGGTGTCGTGGTTGCCGTGGACATAGAACAGCGGCCTGTTGGACATGGTGACCAGAAAGGTGAGGTAGCTGGAGGGCAGGTCGCCGCAGGAGATGATGGCGTCCGCTCCCTGGAGCTTTTCCTTGGAAAAGTAGTCCCACAGTCCCTGGTCCGGGGCGTCGGAGATGACCAGCAGCTTCACGGTTTTTCCTCCTCCGGCGGGATGCTCTCCCGGTCCACCCCCAGCCGGCGCACCGTGGGCTTGGCCACGTCCAGCAGCTCGTCAAAGGCGGGCAGGGAGCCGTCGATCCGGTCGCACAGCCAGTTCATTTTCAGGATTTCCTCCATGGAGAGGTCCCGGGAGCCGTCGTTGACCACACGGCCCGCCTGGTCCCGGATGAGACGCTGGAAGGGATGGATGGCGCCCGTTCGGATGCCCTGGCGCAAAATCTCCGCCAGTGAGCGCACCCCCTCGGGCAGGTGGGGACTGAAGCGCAGGTCCACCACGCCGCTGTTCATCCCCCACCAGTAGTTGATGGCGCGGCTGGCGTCCTCCGCCAGGGGGATGGCCCTGGGGTCCCGGAGCATCTCCCGGACGATGCGCACGTAGAATTCCCCCCAGTGCCAGCTGGGGGAGGCCAGCTGCACCAGCTCCCCGTCCGGCTCCAGCCGGGCCAGGCCCTGGGCGCCGTCGGGCTGCTCGGAGATGAAGTCGCGGTCGCTGACGATCTGGATGCTCTGGCGCTGGAACTCGCCCATATAGTTTCCCGGCAGGCAGTGCCAGCGCAGGTCGATGCGGGCCTCCGGGTTGGTGAGCGCCGCCCCCAGGGCGAAGGCGTTGATGCTGGCGGGCACCCCCAGGATGGGATAGCTGCCCACGTAGCCGATGCGCCCGGTCTGGCTCATGGCCCCGGCGATGGCGCCGGTGATGAATTTGCCCTCGTACACCCGGCAGTAGTATGCCTTCACATTCACGTAGGGCTGGTCGATGGAGCAGTTCATAAAGCGCACCTTGGGGTACTTCACCGCCACGCGCAGCGTGGCGTCGATCAGGCTCACCGACGTGGTGAAAATGAGCTCCGCGCCCCCCTGCACCGCCTCGCAGATGGCGGACTCCGTCCCATGGGGGGAGACGCCGTAGTAGCTGATGACGCTCACGCTGTCCCCCAGGGTCTGCTCCAGGTATTCCCGGCCCTTGTCGTGGGCGGCGGTCCAGCCGCTGGTGCTGGGGGTGCCCTGAAACAAAAAGGCCACCCGCAGCCGCTTTTTCGTCCCCAGCAGGGCGGACATGACGCTCTTTTTCTCCTCGCCGGCGGCGGGGGCCAGGCTCACGGCAATGGGGTCCGGGGAACCGTGGAGACACAGCTCCTTCCAGATGGCGGACAGGGTTCTGCGGTACTCCCCCTCGCCGATGGAGGAGAGGAACTGCTGGGCGTCGTAGAACTCCAGCCAGCGCAGCAGCGCGTCCCCGGCGGTCAGCCCCAGGCCGCCGCCCCCCAGGCGGTAGAAGCTCTCCCGGAAGCTGAAGTACCGGGCCTTGAATTTCTTCTGGAAATCCTCCGGCCAATCCTCGTCGCGGGCAAAGCCCAGGGCAGCCTGGAGCTTGGCGTACCCGCCCAGGTCGCTGAAATGCAGGCCCCAGCAGCGGCTGTGCCTGAAAAAGTCCAGAAATTCCAGATAAATCTGGGTGGTGATGTCGTCCGACTGCTCCGGCATCAGCCGGATGATGTCCGCCTGCACGATGGCCGAGCCCATGCTTTTGAGCACGCTCACCCGCTTGTTTCCCTCCTGGACGTAGAACCGGCCCAGGTACTCATAGCACTTGATGGGGTCGTGTATGCCCTCGCTGAGCTGGGCGGCGCACAGGTTGACCCATTTCGTGGCAAATTCCGACTCCGGCCCCATCAGGGGGAAGAACCCGGCGGAGAAGGAATTGCACCGGGCCTCCTCCGTGGAGCCCACCACCAGATAGATGGGCACGTCCATCACCCCCAGATTTACCTGGGAGAGCTGGAGCTTGTCCGGCCCCAGGGCCTGGATGTTGGGGGCCAGCCCCCGGTGGACACAGTTTTTATATTCCCGCTGGCCCTGCTTCAGGGCCGCCAGATAGTATTGCAACGCCTCGGCGCTGGACATAAAACCCACTCCTTTCGGTGGTTAACCGCCAGTATTGTATCAAATGCCGCTGTCGGATGCCAGTATTTGGGGGAAATTTCCCTTGTGTGGATCGCTGAAAAAAGGGCGTGCCGCGCCCGGTCTTTTGACGCTTTGCCCTCCCGGGGGCGGAGAGACGGGGGAGGGGAAAAGAGAGGGGCGAAAAGCGCGCTGTTTTCAGTAGACAAGCGGGGAGCGCAGGTGTATAATAGGTGCGCCGCGCCGGAGGGGCGCGGGGAATTGCTCGAAAGAAGGAATGCTTGGATGAAGCAACGGAAAAAAGGGCTGGCGGTGTGCCTGGCGGCCGCAGTGCTGCTGCTCATCGCCGCGCTGCTGGCGGGCTCGCCCGGCCCGTCGGAGAGCGTGCAGGAGGCCATGCGGGACGCGGTGCTCCACGGCACGGGGCAGGTCAGCCTGTTCGGCATGATGACGGTGAACCCGGGGATGATCTCGGCGCTGCTGGTGACGGCCTTCCTGCTGCTGGCCGCCGTCCTGATCCGGGTTTTCGCCATCCCCCGGTTCCAGTACCGGCCGGGGAGGCTGCAGCTGGCGCTTGAGGAGCTGGTGGGTTTGTTCGACGGCATGGCCAGGGAAAACAGCCCCCACCGCAACCGCTTTTTGGGGGCCTACCTCTTTGCCGCCGGAGCGTACATTTTTGTGGGCACCCTGTCCGAGCTGCTGGGGCTCCAGGCGGTCACCGTCCACGGCCATCCCATCACCCTGCCCGCCCCGCTGTCCGATGTGAACGCCGCCATCGCCATGGGCACCCTGTCCTATCTGGTGATCCTGTCCGGCGGCGTGGCCGCCAACGGCCTGGGCGGCGTGGGCAAGACTCTGAAGGAATTCTCCCTGCCCATATCCATGAGCTTCCGTCTCTTCGGCGCGCTGCTCAGCGGCCTTTTGGTGACGGAGCTGGTATATTACTACGTGGCGCTCAGCTTTGTGCTCCCCGTGGTGGTGGGGGTGCTGTTCACCCTGCTCCACGCCCTGATCCAGACCTACGTGCTCACCATGCTCACCGCGCTGTACTACGGCGAGGTGTCCGAGCCCTCTCACAAGAAGGAGAAAAAGAAAAAGCTCCAAGCGGAAAACGCCTGAGCGCATAAAAACATAAATGTGGAGGTCGTTACCTATGAATAAGCTGCTGAAAAAAATCCTTATCCTGGCCGGTGTGTTTATGCTGGCCCTGTCCCTGGCCGCCCCCGCCTTCGCTGCCGGCGCCCCCAGCCAGGGAGAGCCTGCGGCCCAGACCGAGAGCGATGAGGGCTCCACCATCGGGCTGAAGGCCATCGCGGCGGGCATCGCCGTGGGCATCGCCGCCGCCGGCGGCGCGGTGGGCATGGGCCTTGCCACAGCCAAGTCCACCGAGAGCCTTGCCCGCCAGCCCGAGGCGGAGGGCAAGATCCGCACCACCCTGATGCTGGGCCTGGTCTTTATTGAGACGGCCATCATCTATGCGCTGCTGGTGGTCATCCTCATCATCTTTGTGCTGTAACGGCGGGAGGGCTTTGTCATGCCTCTGAATATCAATTTGCAGCAGATCCTGCTGCACTGGATGAACCTCTCTATTCTGACGGGTGGGCTGTATTTCCTCCTGTTCAAGCCGGTGAAGCAGTTTATGGACAAGCGGGCCGCCTATTACCAGCAGCTGGAGGAGCAGGCATCGGACAAGCTGGCCCAGGCTGAAGCGCTCAAGGCCCAGGCCCAGGCCAAGCTGGAGGCGGCGGACGACGAAATCCACGACGAACGGATGCGCGCCCAGCAGGCGGCCTCCGACGCCGCCCAGGAGCAGCTGGCCCAGGCCGAGGAGCAGGCCCGCCACATCATCGCTAAGGCCCAGGCCGAGGCGGAGCAGTCCAAGGAGCGGGCGCTGCGGGAGTCCCAGCGGGAGCTGCGGGAGCTGGCCGCCCGGGCGGCGAAAAAGCTGGCCGCCAAGCCCGGCGCGGATTTCTTTGACCAGTTCCTGGACCTGACGGAGGGAGGCGGGGCGCATGAGGGACGCTAGAAGCCGCCTCACCGCCCTTTTGCGCAGCGCCGACCAGCCCACCCAGGAACAGCTCCAGCGGTTTGAGCAGTTCCTCTCCCGCACCTACAAGCGGAAGGTGCCCCTCCACTGGGATTATGACGAGACCCTCCAGGACGGCTTCCGCCTTCAGGTGGGCTCGGACGTGTACGACTGGACCCTGGACGGACGGGTGAGGCAGTTCCAGGACTACCTGCGCAGGCTGGAGCCGGGACATAACGACATCGTTCCCCTCATGCGCCAGGCGGTGGAGCGGTGGGAGCCCTCCCCCGCGCCGGAGGAGATGGGCGAGGTGCTGTCGGTGGACAGCGATATCGCCGCCGTAGGCGGGCTGACCCACGCCCAGTACGGGGAGATCCTGGTGTTCGAGGGCGGCGTGAAGGGCATGGTGCAGGACCTGCGCCCCGAGGGGCTGAGCTGCATCCTCTTCGGCGACGGCGAGGAGATCCGGGCGGGCAGCATGGTCCGCCGCACCCTGAAAACCGCCGGTATGCCGGTGGGGAAGGGCTACCTGGGCCGGGTGGTGGACGCCCTGGGCCTGCCGCTGGACGGCAAAGGGTCCATTGAGCCGGAGGGCTACCGCCCCATGGAGACCCCCGCCCCGGGCATCCTGGAGCGCCAGCCGGTGAACACCCCCATGGAGACGGGGCTTTTGGCCATCGACTCCATGTTCCCCATCGGACGGGGCCAGCGGGAGCTGATCATCGGCGACCGCCAGACCGGCAAGACCGCCATCGCCCTGGACACCATCCTCAACCAGAAGGGCAAGGACGTGGTGTGCATCTATGTAGCCATCGGCCAAAAGACCAGCTCGGTGGCCCAGCTGGCGGAAAATCTGGCCCGCCGGGGGGCTATGGAATACACCACCATCGTCACCGCCCCCGCAGGGGCGTCCGCCGCCTTGCAGTATATCGCCCCCTACGCCGGGTGCGCCCTGGCCGAGCACTTCATGTACCAGGGGGACGACGTGCTCATCGTGTACGACGATCTGAGCAAGCACGCCATCGCCTACCGGGCGCTGTCGCTGCTGCTGGAGCGCTCCCCCGGCCGCGAGGCTTACCCCGGCGATGTGTTCTACCTCCACTCCCGGCTGCTGGAGCGCTCGGCCCACCTCAGCGATGAGCTGGGGGGCGGCAGCATGACCGCCCTGCCCATCGTGGAGACCCAGGCGGGGGACGTGTCCGCCTACATCCCCACGAATATCATCTCCATCACCGACGGACAGATCTTTTTGGAGAGCGACCTGTTCTTCTCCGGCCAGCGCCCCGCCGTCAATGTGGGCTTGTCCGTGTCCCGTGTGGGCGGCGATGCCCAGACCAAGGCCAAAAAGTCCGCCGCCGGGGCCATCCGGCTGGATCTGGCCCAGTACCGGGAGATGGAGGTGTTCACCCAGTTCTCCAGCGACCTGGACGAGGCCACCAAGCGCCAGCTGTCCTACGGCCAGGGGCTGATGCGGCTGCTGCGCCAGCCCCAGTACGCCCCCCTGTCCCACCACCAGCAGGTCATCGTGCTCACCGCCGCCATGGGCCGCGTGATGCAGGACGTGCCGCTGGATCAGATGGACCGGTTCCGGGCCGGGCTGCTGGACTGCGTGGAGGGGGAGGGCGCCGACCTGTGCGCCCGCATCGACCAGACCGGCAAGCTGTCCGAGGACGACCGGGAGGAGATCCTGGACCTGGCCCGGGCATATCTGGCCCGGTTCCAGGGCGGCGGAAAGCAGGGCGGTTGATATGGCCGGGACCAAGGAGATCAAGGACCACATCGACAGCGTCCAGGAGACCAAGAAGATCACCAGCGCCATGTACCTCATCGCCTCCACCAAGCTGCGCCGGGCCCGGCAGGAGCTGGACAACACCCGGCCCTACTTTGAGGCCCTGCGCCGGGAGATCAAGCGCATCTTCCGCACCGTGGGCGGGGAGGTGGTGGACAGCCCCTACTTCTACCCCCTGGAGGGGGAGGCGCCCCTGGATAAGCCAAACGCCTGTCTGGTCATCACCGCCGACAAGGGGCTGGCGGGGGCCTATAACCAGAACGCCATCAAGGAGGCGCTGAAGCTGCTGGACACCCACCCGGACACCAAGCTGTATGTGGTGGGGGAGTATGGGAGGCGTTTTTTTGCCTCCCACGGCATCCCCATTGAGCACAGCTTCCTCTACACCGCCCAAAACCCCACCATGGCAAGGGCCCGGGAGATCAGCGCGCTGCTGCTGGACGGCTTTGAAAACGACCGGCTGGACAAAATCTACGTGGTGTACACCGACATGGGGAACGGCATGGACTTCCAGGCCAGGTGCACCCGGGTTCTGCCCTTCCACCGGACCCATTTTGCCGACTCCGCCCGCATTGAGCCGCCGGTGACCACCCCCGTTGAGTTTCTGCCCAGCGTGCAGGCGGTGCTGGACAGCATGATGCCCAGCTATGTGTCCGGCTTTATCTACAGCGCCCTCATCGACAGCTTCTGCTGTGAGCAGCAGGCCCGCATGACCGCCATGGACAGCGCCAACCAGAACGCGGAGAAGCTGCTGGGGGAGCTGTCGCTGGAATTCAACCGGGTGCGGCAGTCGGCCATCACCCAGGAAATCACCGAGGTGTCCGCCGGGGCCAGGGCCCAGCGGAAAAAGCATCAGAAAGAAGGTTGTTGATGTTGGAACGTGGGATCATCACGCAGATATCCGGCCCCGTGGTGGACGTGGAGATCATCGATGGCGAGCTGCCCCGCCTGCGGGAGGAGCTCACCGTGGAAAAGAACGGGGAGGAGCGGGTGATGGAGGTGGCCCAGCATATGGACCACAAGACGGTGCGGTGCATTATGCTCTCCCCCAGCGAGGGGCTGGCCCGGGGGCTGGCGGTGGATGTGCCGGGCCACACCATCCAGGTGCCGGTGGGCGAGGCCACCCTGGGGCGCATGTTCAACGTGCTGGGACAGCCCATCGACGGGGCCGGGCCGGTGCCGGAGGGCACCCCGGTGCGCTCCATCTACCGCAAGCCGCCCGCCTTTGACGAGCAGAGCCCCTCCGTGGAAATCCTGGAGACCGGCATCAAGGTCATCGACCTGCTGGAGCCCTACCCCAAGGGAGGCAAGATCGGCCTGTTCGGCGGGGCGGGGGTGGGCAAGACGGTGCTCATCCAGGAGCTGATCCACAACGTAGCCATGGAGCACGGCGGCTATTCCATCTTCACCGGCGTGGGGGAGCGCTCCCGGGAGGGGAACGACCTGTGGCGGGAGATGCGGGAGAGCGGCGTGTCCGACAAGACCGCCCTGGTGTTCGGCCAGATGAACGAGTCCCCCGGCGTGCGTATGCGGGTGGCCCTGTCGGGGCTGACCATGGCGGAGCACTTCCGGGATAAGGAGCACAAGGACGTGCTGCTATTCATCGACAACATCTTCCGCTTTGTCCAGGCGGGCAGCGAGGTGTCCACCCTGCTGGGAAGGATGCCCTCCGCCGTGGGCTACCAGCCCACCCTGGCCAATGAGATGGGGGAGCTCCAGGAGCGCATCACCTCCACCAAAAACGGCTCGGTCACCTCGGTGCAGGCGGTGTACGTCCCGGCAGACGATCTGACCGACCCGGCCACCGCCACCACCTTCGCCCATCTGGACGCCACCACCGTGCTCAGCCGGAAGATCTCCGAGCAGGGTATCTATCCGGCGGTAGACCCGCTGGAGTCGTCCTCCCGGATTTTGGAGGCGGACATCGTGGGGGCGGAGCACTACCGGGTGGCCCGGAAGGTGCAGGAGATTTTGGAGAAATACCGGGAGCTTCAGGATATCATCGCCATCCTGGGCATGGACGAGCTGAGCGACGAGGACCGCAAGACCGTGGCCCGGGCCAGAAGGCTCCAGCGCTTCTTGGCCCAGCCCACCCACGTGGCGGAGAAATTCACCGGCATCCCCGGCGTGTACGTGCCGCTGAAGGATACGCTGGAGAGCTTTGCGGCCATTGTGGACGGCGAGCTGGACCAGTACCCGGAGGCGGCGTTCTACAACGTGGGCGCATGGCGCGACGTGGTGGAGAAAGCCAAAAAGCTGGAGGGCGGCGCGTGATGGATACCTTTCAGGTCCATATTCTGGCCGCGGACCGAACGCTGTACGAGGGGCCCTGCGTCAGCCTCACCATCCCGGCCAGCGACGGGGAGCGAGGCATCCTGGCCCATCACGCCGGCATGATGGCCGCCATTGTGCCCGGCACGCTGCGCTACCAGCCGCCGGGGGAGGCGGTCCGGCTGGCGGCGGTTTCCCCAGGTATGGTGAAGGTGGAGGCGGACGAGGTGCTGGTGCTGGTGGACTCCGCCGAGCGCCCGGAGGAGATTGACGAGGCTCGGGCCCGCCGGGAGGCGGACCAGGCCCGGGAGGCCATTTTGCAGAAGAAGAGCCGCCAGGAGTATCAGCTGGCCCAGGCGACCCTGGCCCGGGCGCTGAACCGCCTGCGGGTAAAGGGCGGGAGCGGTATGTGAGACATCCTCCCCTGTGGGAGGCTGGGCAAAAATTTTTTTCAATTGCTACTTTACAAATGGGACAAACCCTGCTATACTATACGGGTATCAGAGATGCGCCCGTAGTTCAATTGGATAGAGCGTCAGATTCCGGTTCTGAATGTTGGGGGTTCGAGTCCCTTCGGGCGTACCAAGTCGCCGCAAGCGTTATATCGCTTGCGGCGACTTTTTTAAAGTCACCGTGCGCTCATTTTGCTGCGGCTCCTTTTCCACAAAGCCAAAGGGCGGCTTTGCGCGTTTCAGGAGGCAGGGGGCCGCCCAAGGCCGCTCCCTGCGGCCCTGCGGGCATATAATTGGCCCTTTGTTCTGCGGGGTCGCTTTTCAGCGCTCCAATTTAATCAGTGAGACCGGGCAATCCTTTGGACTTTTTAAGCTCTCCCGATGCCAGCGGCCATAGATGGAGAATACCTTTTTCACTGTTTCCAGTTCCTTTGGACTAATGCTGTCCAGAAGATGAAATAATTCGTCAAAAATCGCCGCTTTCATCTGCTGGGAATAGCGCTCGTACTCCTCCAGGCCCAGCGGCGACACCATGAGGATAATATCCTTTCGGTTTCCCTCCCGGTGATATTTCTCAAGCAGGCCCTTATCCACCAGCTTCCGCACATATTTGGAGAGGGTGGCCTGGCTGAGGCCAAGCCGTTCGGCGTACCATTTCATATTTTTGTGCTGCTCGGCATATTCCAGGATGTGCTCCATGATCTGCACCTCATAGGGGGAAAAGCGGATTTTATCGCCAAAGAGCTCCGTTTTGCAGATTTGGGAATAGCCGTTGGCGGAGCGGTAAAAGTCCCCGACGATATCCCGGTACGCACCCATCCATTCCAATTTCATCTTGCGCTGTCCTTCCTTTTTTGTGGTTTGTTTATTATATCATACGAGAAAGCGGCTGTAAACCCGCACTGTTTTGGCAAGTCTTACAAAACAGGGGCTGATTTTTTGTACAGAATAAATGCTTGCCAGTAGAAAGTATTTGTTCTATACTGTTAATAGTTTCTTTACAAAGCCGTTGAATTCGAGCCAAGAGAGGGGAGTATTTTGTTATGGAGAAGACCAAAAAAACAGCGCAAATCATCCTGTGCATTTCCCTGGCGCTGATGCTGCTGTGCGGCATCGTGGTAAACGCCGTACAGACCAGCGGCGGCAAGGTGGCCATGCGCGAGCTGACCATCGAGACCGACAGCGGCTACACCATGTCGGCCTATCTGCTGGTACCCAAGACCGCCACGGCGGAAAACCCAGCCCCCGCCATTGTCACCAGCCACGGATATCTGAACAACAAGGAGATGACCGACGCCAACTATGTGGAGCTTGCCCGCCGGGGCTTTGTGGTCCTGGCCATCGACCAGCCCGACCACGGCGACTCGGATGTGACCCCCGACTTCTTCATTCTCGCGCCGGACGGTGTGTACCAGGGCGTCCTTGCCCTGAGCCGGATGCCCTTTGTGGACACCTCGCGCATCGGCGTCACCGGCCACTCCATGGGCAGTTGGTCCGTCAACGCAGCCATTCAAGCGGACAACCTGAACGAAACCCCGCTGATTGCCGCCGCGCTCATCCACTGCAATGACCCGCTGTACCAGGACGCCGACGGCAATTTCGCCAATCCCTACGGAAGCCGCGATGTGGCCGTGATCTCCGCCATATATGATGAATTTTTTGGCACCTCCGTCAGCGCGGACGGCCAGCCCCTCAGCTCCCCCTACTTTATGGAGACCGCCACCGCCCAGACCTTCCTGAACTTCGGCCGCAATCCCGCCGAGTCGGAGGTCCGGGAGGCGTACACCGAATATCGTGAGGATGTGGACGGGAAGGAAACCCTGCGCATCGTTTACCGTCCCCCCATCATCCACCCCTGGTCCCATTTCTCTGCGCGCTCCGAGTCCTATATCTGCGACTTTTTTTCCAAAACTTTGAGCGCCCCCAATCCCATTGATCCGAACAACCAGATCTGGCAGTGGAAGGAAGCGTTTAACTTTGTGGGCGTGATTGGCTTTGTGCTTTTCCTGTGCTCCTTTACCACGCTGCTGGTCTTTACCCCCACCTTCGCCTGCCTCCGTGCGGACGAGACGGTGAAGCCCATGCCGGTCAAGGATAAGACAGGGAAGCTCTGGTTCTGGCTCTCCCTGGCGGCAGGCTCCGTATTCGGCAGCCTTGTCTACCTGACTTTGGTGAATATGGGTAATTCCATGGCCGTGGCCCAGGGTGAGGCCATGGGCCTGGGGCTCTGGTCCACCGCTTGCGGCCTGTTTACCATCCTCAGCATGGCTTTGTACTACTTTGTTTACGGCAAAAAGAACGGCCTGGACTTGGCGGAGCGCGGCGTAAAGATGCCGCTGAAGAAGCTGGGGCTGAGCGTTCTGCTGGCGCTGATTGTGGTCACCGTGGGCTACGGCCTGGTGTTTGTGGAGGACTATTTCTTCCTTGCGGACTTCCGCCTCTGGACGCTTGCCATCAAGGCATTTGAGCTGCCCATCCTGCGCTACCTGCCCTATGTGCTGCTCTTCTTCACCTACTACATTGCCATTTCCGTCGCCACCAACTGCTTCAATTATAATGACATTGGCGGCAAGGCAAACGGCGTGATCTGTGCGCTGTTCGCCGCCCTGCCTGCGGTGGTGCTGCCCGCAATTCAGTACGGCACCTATTATTCAACCAACCATATGATGTGGTTCCAGCGGACCATGGCTGACCCCAATTACCCCATGTATGTCCTCTGGCTCTTCCCCATCATTCTGATCCTGTTCGGTTCCACGCTGGTGACCCGCGTTATTTACAGGCACACCAAGAACCCCTATATCGCCGGGATCATCAATGCCCTGATCGTTGGCCTGCTCACGATTACCAACACCTGCTCGGTGTTTGTCGGCTAGGGCCTGTTTGAAAATTGACGATATGCCCAGCGGCGGGGGATTTTCGAACAGCGTCTAATTATAGCAATCTTCAAAAAAACTAACAATAAGCGGAAGCGGCAAACCAATGCCGGC
>CAPOAR010000069.1:0-17846 GCA_948670295.1 uncultured Oscillospiraceae bacterium
GGCCGGAGGAGATCTCCATGGAGGTCAAGGGCCGCTGCCTCATGACCGGGCTGCCCCGGGTGTTCTCCGTTACCTCCAGCGAGATGATCGAGGCCTTCGAGGAGCCCTGCTCCCGCATTCTAGAGGCCATCCACGGCGTGCTGGAGCGCACCCCCCCCGAGCTGGTGGCCGATATCTCCAGCAACGGCATTATCATGACCGGCGGCGGGTCGCTGGTCTGGGGCTTTGACAAGCTCATCGAGTCCCACACCGGCATCGAGACCTATGTGGCCGATGACGCCATCTCCTGCGTGGCCCACGGCACCGGGCGCAGCCTGGATTGGGTGAACGAGATGCAGGACGGCACCATGAATATCTCCCGGAGCAGGCAGATGCTGTAAAGAATCGCGCAGCCGTCGTGAGCAGCGCGGAGAAGCGGACAGCGAGGGCGCTTGGAGCGAAGCGAGGCCGAGCGGAGGGGCGCACCGCGACCCGCAGACCAGGCCGAGGCGGAGGGAAAGCGCCCGAGCGCCCTGGCCGGTTCGCAGCGTGAACAGAAAGCGCGCAGCCAGCCCCCTGCGCACCCCTGCAAGGCGAAAGCCGCAGGATGGGACAATACAAGGAGCGCCCCTACGGGGGCGCTCCTTTGACGTTTTTTAAGAATTTGTAAAAATCTGATTTTTATATTGACAGGGCAATATTACATGCAATATAATATGAACGTAGTAAACAGCCCCAGCGAAAACCCGGCAGGACGGGCCTGACGGGGAGTGGGCCGCAGTGGAGCGGGCCGGCTCGCAGGCGGGGGCGGACGGAAAATGCGGAGGTGAAAGGAGGGGGCGTCATGGCTTACGCGATTGGGCCGCAGCTGCTGGACGGGTGCGTACTGGCGGTGCTGTCCCATGGAGACGCCTATGGCTACATTTTAACCCAGCAGGTGAAGACAAGGCTGGATATCTCGGAATCCACCCTGTACCCGGTGCTCCGGCGGCTTCAGCGGGACGGACTGCTCACGGTGTATGACCGGCCCTTCCAGGGGCGCAACCGCCGCTATTACGCCATCACCCCCGTGGGCCGCACCCAGCTGGAGCGGCGGCGGGAGGAGTGGAGACAGTTCCGGGACGGCGTGGAGGAACTTATGAAGGAGGACGTGGAACATGGACAAACTTACCTATTTGGCTGAGCTGGCCGAGGGGTTGGCCCGGTGGGTGCCCGAGCGGGAGCGGCAGAATATCCTGCGCTACTACGCGGAATATTTCGACGAGGCCGGGCCCGGGCGGGAGGCCGAGGTGGTCCGGGAGCTGGGCGACCCCTGGGCGCTGTCCTGCCGTCTGGCGGTGGAGGGCGGCTTCGTCAACCAGGAGCAGGCCCAGAGCTGGACGCCCCGCAAAAAGAAAAAGTGGCCCTGGCTGCTGGCGGCGGGGGTTACGGCGGCGGTCCTCCTGTTCACAGTGGCGAGCGTTGCCATGGGCGCGGCTGTGTTCGGGCGGCTGGTGGGCCGGAACGTGGCAGGGTTTGTCACCGGCGAGAATGTGGCGGTGGCGGACTCGGTGCACACCGACAAGGGCGCCTTCTACGAGTTTGACAGTATACCCGGGGAGGTCCAGGGCGGCATGGTTGCCGTCGTGGAGGAGCAGCCGGAGATCTCCGAGGGCTTCGGCTTCTGGACCATGGAGGACGGCTACCTGGATTCCTTTGATACCATTGACGCGGAGATCAGCTTCGGCAATATCACCGTCACCGCCGGGACCGACTACACCCTGTCCATCCAGAAGGAGGGCAGCCTGGGGGATTACAGGCTGAGGTGGACGGTGAAGGACGGCAAGCTGAAGCTGGAGGACGCCCGGCCCGGCGGCTTCCAGTCCAATTGGGGCGGCCTGACGGGGGTGCACAGCCTGGACGTGTCCATCACGGTGCCCTCCGGCGTTCGGGTGAAGGAGCTGGACGTCAAGACCGCCCTGGGTGACATCTTTGTGGGCGAAGTGGCCGTGGAACAGGAGCTGGAGGTCAAGACGGCCCTGGGCGACGTGGAGCTGTACGGCGTGCGCGCCGAGGAGCTGGAGGCCAAGAGCAACCTGGGCGATGTGGAATGCCATGATTCCCAGGTGGCCAGGGAGCTTACCCTGGAGAGCAACAGCGGGGACGTGGTTCTGGGCATGGAAGAGCTGTGGGACGGCCTGGACATCAAGCTGAAAACCAATCTGGGCCAGGTGGAGGCCGTCCTGAACTGCGCCGAGGGGGAGTGCGAATACGAGCTGAAGTGCAGTATGGGCGAAGTGACGGTGAACGGCCGCGGCCGGGGCAGCGGGGCGAAGCAGAAGGGGAACTACCCCTATAAGCTGGAGGCCAAGAGCGACCTGGGCGACGTAAACGTGGATTTCCGGGAGGGTTAACGGCATATGCGCCGCTTTGCTTGCGCCTGCGGGCGCAGACTCTGCGAGGCATTTTTCAACAGTCAGGGGCCCGGCGGCTTGCCGCCGGGCCCCTTTGCGCGCTCAGAAGGCCGGGGAGAGGGCGTCAGCCCTCATTCACCATCCTGGTGATATCGTCCGGGCGGCCCGCCACCAGGATGTGGGTGTCGGCGGCAAAAACAAACGAGGCGTCGATGGGGCGGATGGCCCCCTCCTCCTTGCGGCCGATGACGTTCACGTTCCACTTCTTGCGGATATCCAGGTCCAGGATGGTGTGCCCCGCCCAGTGGTCGGGCACGTCCAGCTCCATGATGGCGTAGCCCGGGGCCAGCTCCACGTACTCCAACGCGCCGTTGACGCTGAAGCGCATGGCGGTGCGCTGGGCCATGTCCCGCTCCGGGAAGACCACCTCGTCCGCGCCGATTTTCAGCAGCAGCTTGGCGTGGAGGTCCCGGTCGGCCTTGGCCACCACCATGGGGGCCCCCAGCTCCTTGAGCAGGGAGGTGGTCTCCATGGAGGACTGGAAATTCTCGCTGATGCACACAAAGCAGAAGTCAAAGGAGGCGGGGTCCAGTGAGCGCAGTACCTCCTCGTCCATGCAGTCGCCGATCTTGGCCTGGGTGACGTGGGGGGCGATGTGGTTGACCAGCTCCTCGTCGCTGTCCAGCACCATCACCTCGTTGCCCGAGTCCATCAGCCGCAGGGCCAGGTTTGTCCCAAACCGGCCCAGGCCGATCACCAGGAATGTCGCTGCCATATTACCGCACACCTTTCTGTAATAGAACTGATGTTTCACGTGAAACGCGCCGGGGCAGGGCCCGCACAGGGGCTGCTACCCGATGGTGATATTCTCCACCGGGTCCTTCACCCGGGGGGCGGAGCGCTGGGCCAGGGCCATGAGCATGGACAGGCTGCCGATGCGCCCGCAGTACATCATGGCGATGACCACGGCCCGGTTGAGGGGGGACAGGTCCCGGGTGATGCCGGTGGACAGCCCCACGGTGCTCAGGGCGGAGAATACCTCGAACAGGGCGTCCTGAAGGGGGAAGGGCTGGGTGGCCAGGATGAGGAAGCCCCCCGCCATGGCCAGGGCCATATAGAGGGTGACGCCCGCCGCAGAGCGGTGGATCTGCTCCTCGTCCAAGCGGCGGTTGAAGGCCCCCACCTCCCGCCGGCCCCGGATGTAGGCCGCCAGGGTGAGCAGGCACACCACCACCGTCGTCACCTTTACGCCGCCGCCGGTGGAGCCGGGGCCCGCGCCGATGAACATCAGCACAATGGTGAGAAGGCCGCCGCCGCTGGTGAGCTGGGCCAGATCCACGGTGTTGAATCCCGCCGTCCGGGGGGACACCGCCTGGAACAGGGATACAAGCGCCTGCCGCCCCGGGGCCATGCCCGCCAGCAGGTTGTCCCGCTCCGCCAGCCAGAACAGGGCCGTGCCCCCGACGGTGAGGATGAGGGTGGCGGCGAGCATCAGCTTGGAGTGCAGGGAGTAGCGGCGCAGGTGAAGGCCGTTCTCCCGCATGTCCCGCCACACCAGGAAGCCCAGCCCGCCCAGCAGGACGAGGGCCACGGCGGTGAGGTTGACCAGCGGGTCGTATACATAGTGGGTGAGGGAGCTGTACGGCTCCCGGAAGCCCATCAGGTCGAAGCCCGCGTTGCAAAAGGCGGATACGCTGTGGAAAACGGCATACCACAGCCCCCGGGCCGGCCCCAGCTCCGGGATGAAGCGGATGGCCAGCAGCAGCGCGCCCGCCCCCTCGATCAGGGCGGCGCCCCCCAGGATATAGCGCAGCAGGGTGCGCACGTCGCTCAGGCGCTGGGCGCTGACGCTCTCCATCATCACCGAGCGCTGGCGCAGGCCCAGCTTTTTGCCCATGAGCAGGGCGGCCTGGAGCATCATGGTCATATATCCCAGCCCGCCCACCTGGATGAGCGCAAGCAGGATAATCTGTCCCAGGAGATTGAACTGGGTCCAGGTATCCGCCACCACAAGGCCGGTGACGCAGGTGGCGGAGGTGGCGGTGAACAGGCTGTCCAGAAAGGACAGGCCCTTTCCGCCGCGGTTGGCGATGGGCAGCATCAGCAGCAGGGCCCCGGCCAGGATGATGGCCAGAAAGCCCAGGGCAAGCGCCCGGTTCGGGGACAGCGCGCGGTGCTTTGCCTTCACAAGTCGTCCCCTCCTTCCCAATTCTTGCCCACAGGCGTGGGGCGGATCACCCCACTATTATAAGGGCTTTCGCGGCGGTTTGCAAGAGGGGAAGGGGGCTTTCCCGGGGGGATGGGGCGGGAGGGGGGAAAATTTTTCCGCCGCCGGGCCCGTCCCCGCCGTCTAAATCCCCGCCGGGGCGCTTATACTCATTTTACAGGTTGCAATTTCCGAAACAGCAGTATATAATAAGTTGCCAAATGCGGCCAGAATAAAAAAAGACCCGGCCTACGGGTTTATTATATGAGGTAATGTATATGGAAGTCAAAAATATCCGCCACTATTTGCAGCCGGGGAAGCGGGCCCATCTGGTGGGCATCGGCGGGGTGTCCATGGCCTCCCTGGCGGAGGTGCTCCACGGGGCGGGGGTGGAGGTGACTGGCTCCGACCAGCGGGAGAGCGCCACGGTGCTCCACCTGCGAAGCCTGGGCATCCCGGTGGTCATCGGCCACCGGCCGGAAAGCGTGGAGGGGGCCCACTGCGTGGTGCGCACCGCCGCCGTCCACGACGGGAACCCCGAAATCAAAGCCGCGCTGGACGCGGGCATCCCTGTGTTCGAGCGGGCCCAGGCCTGGGGGGCCATCATGCGGGACTACAAAAATGCCCTTTGCATCTCGGGCACCCACGGCAAGACCACCACCACCTCCATGTGCACCCACATTTTCATGGCGGCCCAGGCCGACCCCACGGTGATGATCGGCGGCACCCTGCCCCTGCTGGAGGCGGGCCACCGGGTGGGGCATGGGGACACCATCATCCTGGAGTCCTGCGAATACTGCGACTCCTTCCTGTCCTTCTTCCCCACGGTGGCGGTGATCCTCAACGTGGAGGCGGACCACCTGGACTACTTCAAGGACCTGGCGGACGTGGAGAAGTCCTTCCGGGCCTTTGCGGACAAGGTGCCGGAAAACGGCCTGATTATCGCCAACTGCGAGGACGAGAACACCATGTTCACCCTCCGGGGGGAGGAGCGGGAGGTGATGACCTTCGGCGTCCACACGGGGGACGTGCACGCGGAAAACCTGACCATGGACCACGGGTTCGGCGCCTTCGACGTGGTGCACAAGGGGAAGAAATACGCCCATCTGGAGCTGTCCATACCGGGGATGCACAATGTAAAAAACGCCCTGGCCGCCGCCGCCGCCGCCATCGCCCTGGGGGTGCCCGGCAGGGCGGCGGAGGACGGGATGCGGGACTTCCGCCTGCCGGGGCGCAGGTTTGAGTATAAGGGGATGTTCAACGGCGCGGAGGTGTGCGACGACTACGCCCACCACCCCGCGGAGCTGGCGGCGCTGCTGGACACGGCGGCGGCGCTGGACTTCAAGCGGGTGATCTGCGCCTTCCAGCCCCACACCTACTCCCGCACCCACGAGCTGTTCGACGACTTTGTGCGGGTGCTCAAGCGGCCCGCCGTCACCCTGCTGGCGGAGATCTTCGCCGCCCGGGAGGACAACGACGTGGGGATCTCCTCCGCCGACCTGGCGGCCAAGATCCCCGGCAGCGTGTTCTGCCCCACCCTGGAGGACGTGACCGCCAAGCTGAAGCGCCTGGCCCAGCCGGGGGATTTGATCCTCACTGTGGGCGCCGGGGATATTTATTTGGCTGGAGAGGCATTGGTGAAGGAGGAGTAAGGGGCCCCCGCAAAGCGCCGCAGGCGCAAAGAAAATGAAATCCGTTTTCCCCGGCGGCCTGTGCGTCGGGGAAAACACTTCTCGGCCGAACAGTGTGCGAGTTGGCCGCCTCAGGCGGACAACGAGTGCGCGCATGAGGCCGCAGTTTTTCCCGTCGGAAAAGGCAAAGCCTTTTTCAACGGACTGTCCGCCCGTCCCAAAGGAGAGACGGGCGGATTTTTATCCTTCCTGGAGGAACAATGTGTTCAGGAAGCGCTTGAATATGCCCCCCACGCTCAGGCGCGGCACCTCCTGGGGCGCGATGAGATCAATGGTATCCACCTGCCGGCCGTCCACCAGCACCCGCAGCTCGCCCAGCTTCTGGCCCGCCTCCACGGGGGCCTCCACCTGGGGGGCGAGCTCCATCTGGGTGGTCACCGTCCCGGCCTTGGACTTCTCCAGCAGGATGGAGCACTCCCGAGCCGTCACGGGCTGCACGGTGTCCTGCTCGCCCAGGATGACCTCCACCGGGGGGATGGCCTGGCTGGGATAGACGGGGGTGATGGTGTAGTTGGCAAAGCCGTAATTCAGCAGGGCCTTGCAGCTCTCAAAGCGGTCGTTGGAGGTGGGGGCGTGCATCACCACGGCGATGAGCTCCATGCCGTCCCGCTCCGCCGTGGCGGACAGGCAGTACAGCGCCGTGTCGGTGAAGCCGGTCTTCAGCCCCGTGGCCCCCTCGTAGTAAAAGATGAGCCGGTTGGTGTTGGACAGCTGGAAGGCGCCGTCCCGCAGGGTGTCCATCCAGATGGTGGTATACTCCCGGATGGAGGGGTGGTTTAAAATCAGCTCCCGGCTCATC
Source organism: uncultured Oscillospiraceae bacterium (assembly GCA_948670295.1). Taxonomy (GTDB): domain Bacteria; phylum Bacillota; class Clostridia; order Oscillospirales; family Oscillospiraceae; genus Enterenecus. The sequence continues at coordinate 7,069 of CAPOAR010000069.1, forward strand.
TGGGCGATGTCGTAGGCGCAGGTCAGGTGGCCCGCCGCGGGCAGGCCGGTGCAGTTGACAAAGGTGGTGTGCTTCATGCCCAGCTCCTGGGCGCGCTGGTTCATCCGCTCCACAAAGGCGCTTTCGCTGCCCGCGATGTGCTCGGCCAGGGCCACGGCGCAGTCGTTGGCGGACACCACCGTCACCGCCTTTACCATGTCCCGGACGGTCATCTGCTCGTTTTCCTTCAGCCAGACCTGGCTGCCCCCCATGGAGATGGCGTGGGTGGAGGCGGTGACCATATCGTCCCACCCCAGGCTGCCGGAGTCGATGGCCTCCATCACCAGCAGCAGGGTCATCACCTTGGTTACCGAGGCGGGCTCGTATTGGGTTTCGGCGTCCTGCTCGTAGAGCACCTTGCCGGTGGTCTTCTCCATCAGGATGGCGGAGGGGGCTGTCACCTGGGCGGGGGCGGCGTAGGCCGGAAGGGGCAGCAGGCACAGCAGCGCCAGCGCCAGGGCGGTGATTCGTTTCATGGCGTGAACCTCTTTTCCATTTGGCTTGTGTGGAAAAGGATGTGAAAAAACGCCCGGTCCTATGCGTGGAAAAAGCAGGACGGGCATTTTTTTGGTGTGAAGCGGCGGCGATGCGGGCATACTGTGGAGGAACGCCGATTTCTAAAAAAAGGAGCTGACGGATATGGGCGGCATGGACAAATACCTGTGCGTGTGCGGCTGGGTGTACGATCCCGAGGTGGGCGACCCGGAGGGCGGCATCGCACCGGGCACCCCCTTCGAGGATATCCCCGACGACTGGGTGTGCCCGGTGTGCCTGCTGGGCAAGGACGCGTTTTCCCCCCTGTGAGGGGGGGCGGGAAGGCCGGGGCCGGGGGCTCCGGCCCTTCCCCTTGCCCGGCGGCGCGGGGGAGCCGGGCGCAAAAAGGGTCCCCGGCCGCAGCCGGGGACCCTTTCATCTATGCCTCTTCCGCTTCGGGGCCGGGCAGGACCACCACTTTGATCTCCAAAACCCGGTGGTGCTCGGCCCGGGTCACGGTCACGTCCAGGTTCTCCCAGGTGAAGCGGTCCCCCGGCTCGGGCACGCGGCCCAGCTGCTCCAGCACCCAGCCGGACACGGTGGCCGCATCGCACTCGCCCGTGAGCGCAAACAGGTCGTACATGTCGGTCAGGCCGGCGGAGCAGGCGATGAGGTAGCTGCCGTCGGGCTGCTTGCGGAATTCCTCCACCACCTCGTCGTGCTCGTCCCAGATCTCGCCCACCAGCTCCTCCACAATGTCCTCCATGGTGAGGATGCCCTCGGTGCCGCCGTATTCGTCCACCACCACCGCCATCTGGGTCTTGGTGCGCTGGAACTGGCGCATCAGGTCGTCGATCTTGGTGCCCGCCGTGATATGGAGCACGGGCCGCACCAGGGGCTTGAGCTGGTCCCGGCCATGGTAGCGGGCGGAGAACAGGTCCTTCTGGTGGATAACCCCCAGCACGTCGTCAATGCTCTCGTGGTACACCGGCAGGCGGGAGTAGCCCTCGGCGGCGAACACCGAGGCCACCTCCTCCAGGGTGGAGCCCTCGTCCACCGCCACCACGTCCACCCGGGGGGTGAGGATATCCCCGGCCTCCAGGTCGTCAAAGCGGATGGCGGAGCGGATGAGCTGGCTCTCCTCCCGGTCCAGGCCGCCCTGGTCCTCCGCCTCCTCCACCATGGTCACCAGCTCCTCGTCGGTGATGCCCTCGTCCTCGGACTTGTGAAACAGGCGGGTGAGCAGCTTTTTCCACAGGCCGAACAGGAAGTTCAGCGGGGTGAGCACCGCCATGAACAGCCGCAGCAGGGGGGCGGAGAACATGGCGAAGGCCTCGGGGGATTCCTTGGCCAGGCTCTTGGGGGAGATCTCGCCGAAGATGAGCACCACCACGGTGAGCACGATGGTGGACACCGCCGGGCCGTTGGCCTGGCCGATGAGCTTGATGAACAGCAGGGTGGACAGGGTGGCGGCCACGTTGTTGACGATGTTGTTGCCGATGAGGATGGTGGAGAGCAGCTTGTCGTAATCCTCGGCCAGGGCCAGGGTCTTTTCCGCCTTTTTGTCGCCGTTGTCGGCGCGGCTCTTCAGGCGGATGCGGTTGAGGGAGGTGAAGGCCGTCTCCGTGGCGGAAAAGTAGCCGGACATGGCCACCATGACCACCAGCACGGCCAGCAGTATCATACTATCTGGGTCCATGAGGACAAATCAACTCCTACAAATAAGTAAAGATTTACCTTCGGAGAAGGTATTGCATTCATATATATCATAGGTTGGCGAAAAAAGCAAGGGGGCAAATGCTCCCTTGCTTACTGCTGCGCGTCAATGTACAGCTGCTCCGTCTCCTGCTGGGCGTGTATAAGCACCGCGCGGGCGCCCATAAATTCGCCCTTTTCCATCATATATAGCGCGGCGGTGGCCGCGTTGAAAAGCGTCGCGTACATTTTTTGATAGGGGGCGTTGGGGCCGGGCTTCAAGCATTCCACAGCGGGGCACTCCTCTTAAATTTTTGATTGCACTTATATAGGTGCAATCATAGCACAAACTTAGGGTAATATCAAGTTAAAGTTTGTGCGGATATGAGTGCGAAGAGGGTGACGGTGTGGATTATGCCTATGATTCCATAGTAGGGCGGCAAATCCGCGCCGCCCGGGAGGCGCGTGGAATGACCCAGGAACAGCTGGCCGCACAGCTGCAAACCCGTGATTGTGACGTGACCCGAAGCGCTGTGGCGAAAATGGAAGTCGGGCTTCGGCATATCTATGCTGTGGAGCTGCGTGCCATGCGGGATATTTTGAATGTGCCATATGAGACGCTTCTGCCGTAAAAGAGCCGCCGGGATTTCCCGGCGGCTCTCCGTTTTACTTGATTGCCTTGCTCTTGACTTCCCCGTCCAGCAGGGCGGCGAAGGCGTCCAGCCCCATGGCCCCCAGGTCCTCGCCGGAGCGGCGGCGGGGGGAGACGGTGCCGTTCTCCATGTCCCGGTCGCCCACCACCAGCATGAAGGGCACCTTTTCCAGGGTGGCCTCCCGGATCTTCTTGCCGATCTTCTCGCTGCGCTCGTCCACCTCGCAGCGGAAGCCCAGCTCCTCCAGCTTGGCGGCCACCTGCCGGGCGTAGTCCTCCGCCCGGTCGGTGACGGGCAGCACCTTCACCTGGACGGGGGCCAGCCACGCCGGGAACGCCCCGGCAAAGTGCTCGGTGATGACGCCGATGAACCGCTCGATGGAGCCCAGCACAACCCGGTGGATCATCACGGGGCGGTGCTTCTGGCCGTCCTCGCCGGTGTACTCCAGCTCGAAGCGCTCAGGGAGCTGGCTGTCCAGCTGGATGGTGCCGCACTGCCACGTCCGGCCCAGGGAGTCGGCCAGGTGGAAGTCCAGCTTGGGTCCGTAGAACGCGCCGTCCCCCTCGTTGATGACGAACTGCTTGCCCATGCCGGTGATGGCGTCCTTGAGGATATCCTGGTTGCGCTCCCACTCGTCCACGGTGCCGATGTGGTCCTCCGGCATGGTGGACAGCTCGATGGTGTAGCTCAAGCCGAAGGTGGAGTACACCTCGTCAAACAGCCGCACCGTCTCCTGGATCACGTCCTTCATCTGCTCCCGGGTCATGAACACGTGGGCATCGTCCTGGGTGAAGCAGCGTACCCGGAACAGGCCGTGGAGGGCCCCGGACAGCTCATGGCGGTGGACCAGGCCCAGCTCCCCCACCCGCAGAGGCAGCTCCTTGTAGGAGTGGGGTTCGCTGGCGTACACCAGCATCCCGCCGGGGCAGTTCATGGGTTTGACGGCGAAATCCACGTCGTCGATGACGGTGGCGTACATATTGTTCTTGTAGTGGTCCCAGTGGCCGGAGCGCTCCCACAGCTGGCGGTTGAGCATGATGGGGGTGGCGATCTCCACGTAGCCGTATTTCTTGTGGATCTGCCGCCAGTAGTCGATGAGGGTGTTTTTCAGCACCATCCCCTTGGGCAGGAAGAAGGGGAAGCCGGGGCCCTCGTCCCGGAGCATGAACAGGCCCAGCTCTTTACCCAGCTTGCGGTGGTCGCGCTTTTTGGCCTCCTCAATGCGCTGGAGGTAGGCGTCCAGCTCGTCCTTCTTGGGGAAGGCGATGCCATAGATGCGCTGGAGGGTCTCCCGGTTGGAGTCCCCACGCCAATAGGCGGCGTTGCAGGCGGTGAGCTTCAGGGCATTGCCCTTGATGCGCCCGGTGGAGTCCAGGTGGGGGCCGGCGCACAGGTCGGTGAACTCCCCCTGCCTGTAGAAGGAGATGGCCTCGCCCTCGGGGAGATCGTTGATGAGCTCCACCTTGAAGGGCTCGCCCTTCTCCTCCATGAACGCCAGCGCCTCGGCCCGGGGCAGCTCGAACCGCTCCAGCTTCAGCTTTTCCTTGCAGATTTTGCGCATCTCCCCCTCGATCTGCTCCAGGTGCTCGGGGGTGAAGGCAAAGGGCGCGTCCATGTCGTAGTACCAGCCCTCGTCGATGGAGGGGCCGATGGCCAGGCGCACCTCCGGCCACAGGCGTTTCACCGCCTGGGCCATCACGTGGGAGCAGGTGTGCCAGTAGGTTTTTTTGTATGCTTCGTTTTCAAAGGTATACTGGTTGTTTTCCTCGGACATAACGATTCCTCCTTGTTGTTGGGGGTAAGAAAATGAAAATCCCACCCCTGATGAAGTCAGGGGTGGGATACAAAGTATTCCACGGTTCCACCCTGTTTGCAAGAAGCGCGGGGCCGTCGCGGACAGCGGAGTAAGGCCGGAGCATCGGACGGCTTGTGCGAAGCCGCAGGGCGCTGTGTGCCGGTGGCACACGTCCAGCGCCGGCCGAGCCGGAGGCGGGACTTAAAACCGCGTCGCGAACAGGCGCAGCGTGACAGCTTGCCGCTCGTGGCCGCTGTAACGTGCGGCAGACGTCCCGGTTGTCCCGAGCGGCTCGGGAGTGGTACCGCCCGCCGCCCTGCGCGGGGCGCTTCCACCAAAACGCGTCCCTCTCTGTGCGCCGCTTCGCGGGTTCTTCTCCGTCCTTGCCTGTTTGAGGGAACTATATCACCGGGCGGGGGAGTTGTCAAGGGGGGAGCGGCGGGAAAAGCTGGGATGGGACGCAAAAGGCCCCTGCCTCAACGGGCAGTGCGCCGCGGACGCATGGCGCCAAAGGCCCCTTTAATGAAACAGCGCCGCCAGGGACTGGTCATAGGGCGGGCGGCAGATTCCCCTCTCCGTGACGATGCCCGCGATGAGGGAGTGTTCGGTCACATCGAAGGCGGGGTTATAGCACTTCACCCCCGCCGGGGCCATGGGCTGGGCGTAGAATTTGGAGCGGATCTCCCCGGGGTCGCGCAGCTCGATCTCGATGTCCTCCCCGGTGGGGCAGTCCAGGTCGATGGTGGAGGTGGGGCCCAGGACGTAGAAGGGGATGCCGTAGTGCTTTGCCAGGATGGCCACGCCGCTGGTGCCGATCTTGTTGGCGGCGTCCCCGTTGGCGGCCACCCGGTCGCAGCCCACAAAGCAGGCGTCCACCCAGCCGTTTTTCATCACCGTGGACGCCATATTGTCGCAGATGAGGGTGACATCCACCCCCGCCCTGTCCAGCTCGTAGGCGGTGAGGCGGGCTCCCTGGAGCAGGGGGCGGGTCTCGTCGGCGAACACCCGGAAGCGCATCCCCCGCTGCGTCCCCAGCAGGAGGGGGCCCAGGGCGGTGCCGTACTGGGAGGTCGCCAGCGGCCCGGCATTGCAGTGGGTGAGCACCCCGGCCCCGTCCTGAAGAAGGGTCAGGCCGTGCTCCGAGATGGATTTGCACATGGCGATATCCTCCCGGTGGATGGCCAGGGCCTCCTCCCGGAGGACGGCGGCGATTTTTGCGGGGGGAGCCGCAACGTCCGTCAGGTCGATGGCGCGGCGCAGAAGGCGGTCCAGCGCCCAGCTCAGGTTCACCGCCGTGGGGCGGGAGGAGCCCAGGTATTGCACCTGGCGGAACAGCTCGCTGAGGTAGCGGGGATGCTCCAGGTCACGGCTGCGCTGCTGGGCGATGGCGGCCAGGCAGTAGCCGGCGCAGATGCCGATGGCCGGGGCCCCCCGCACCCGCAGGGATTGGATGGCCTCGACCATTTCCTCCGGGGTGCGCAGGGTGAGGTACTTGACCTCGTTGGGCAGCAGGGTCTGGTCCAGGATGACCACGCTGGTCAAATCGTTCCCCAGGTGGACGTGGTCGCTGAGATATTCCGACATGGGACCGGCTCCTTTCTCAAATAAAATCGGACGGGGCCCAGCGGCCCAGCGCCCGGATCAGCCCGCTCAGGCTGTCCCCGTCGTGCTCCACCTCCCGGCTGAACCGGGTCCACAGGGCGGCCTCCTCCCCCGGCTGGAACAGGGAGAGGTGGTATAAGACGGCGCAGGCGGCGCACACGAAGGCGGCGCGGCCATAGAGCGCGTCGTCGTTGACCGCCTTGTGCCAGTGGCGGAACACCAGATAGCAGGCCAGGTTGGTGAGCTGGCGCTCCCAGCGGGGGTTGGCCTGCGCGTATCGGATCCGCAGGGCGGCGTACTCCCTTTCGGACAGGGCGGAGAGCTGCCTGGCCCGCTCCCGCAGCAGCCCGGGCCAGTCCGGACGCAGGGGGTCCAGGCCGGAGAGCAGCTCCAGCAGGCGGACGGCGGCGGGGCGGCAGGGGCCCGGGACGGATGGGGCCCGGGCAGGGGCGCAGACATCCAGTGCGCTGTAATTTCCGGCGTCGATGCGCGCTTGCAGCACCTGGGTACAGGACAGCAGCACCCGCAGCTTTTCCCAGAAGGGGTTGGGGCCGCAGGACAGCAGGGCGAGATAGGCCGCGCGGCTGACCTCCAGCATGGACAGCAGCCCCGGGTCCACGCCGTCAAAGGGGGGATCGTCCACGCCGTCGTATGTCTCGACGAGGGAGAACCGGGGGGCCTCCAGCAAGAGCCGGGCGGCTTCCGGGCAGGAGACGGCCAGGGCGGTCTCCGTCAGGCAGCCGTACTCCTCGGTGAACCGGGGGTAGGCGGCGCAGTGGGCGCACAGGTGCGCCTCCCCCCAGTCCTTTTGAATGGCGCACAGGCCGCCGGGGGTGAGCAGGGCGCACAGCCCAGCCTCGTCCAGGCGGAAGCACACGTCCCCGTCCCCGCCGGTGGCGAGATTTCCGGCGATGCGCTCCCCCAGGGGGGCGGGGGCGGCGGCATAGTCTGCCAGGGCGTCTTCATCCAGCACCACAGCCCAGTCCCGGCAGCAGGTGTCCGGGCAGGCGCCGCCCAGGCAGTGAAATTGTGTGTAATAGTCCGGGCGGCGCTCTATCATAGCGGGGCCTCCTTTATGCTTCGTCGTCCTTTTTCACCAGGATGGTGAGGGCCGCGCACAGCAGGGCGGCCACGGAATAGATGACCGGCGCGGCCTGCTTCCACAGGTCAAGCCCGTAGCCAAGGCCCACGTACAGCGCCGTGGCGGCCACCATGCCCACGCCCCAGATCCGGCCCACCCGGCGCTGGGCCGGGGTCATCTTCTCCTCGGGGAAGCCGTACTTGGAGTGCTGGATACCCGCCCAGGTGAGGGCGGCGGCGGTGACGGTGACGCACAGCAGGTACAAGCTGCCGCACAGGGCGTCCCATTGGTCCTTGCTGAACTGGGCGGGGGCGAGGGGCTCCAGGGGGATCATGGCGGTCAGCCCCAGCAGGAGGATGGCCACCGGGATGGCAATGAGGGCGGGGAAGCGGCGCTCAAAGCGGTCCATCTCCTCCTTGGTGTAGCAGGGACCGATGCCGGGGTGCTGGCGCAGGAAGGTGTCGTGGCCCATGCCGGAGAGGATGAAGGTGGTGACGGCGACGGCGAGGAACAGGAAGAAGATCACGCCCGCCCACATTTCAAGGGCGAAAAACTCGCCCACAAACAGCATGAGGACGACGCCCAGCAGCACCAGGACCACTCCCGCCGTCATGGCGGCGGCAAAGCCGTTCATGTGCTTGTCCCAGAGGGAGGCGTCCTCGCCGAAGCGGCGGGACACGTCCCCGCGGAGCAGGGTGTCCATATCGCAGTGGAACAGGGAGCACAGGCGCAGGATGGCGTCCGTCTCCGGGTAGGAGACGTTGGACTCCCACTTGCTCACCGACTGGCGGGATACCTCCATCTTTTCCGCCAGGTCCTCCTGGGTCATGTTGGCGCGCTTGCGCAGGAATTGCAGGTTTTCTCCAAATGTCATGATGAATGACCTCCTTTCAAGATGCCCCCATTTTAGAGCGGAGCATCCCGCCCAGGCCACCAATTTGCTGTTGCGCTTGGGTTGCGGGGTGTAAATTTGAGGTTGCGGAGCCGTCGTGAGCAGGGCTTCAGCCCCGGATGACGGCCTCCGCCACCTTGATTCCGTCCACCGCGGCGGAGGTGATGCCCCCGGCATACCCCGCCCCCTCCCCGCAGGGATAGAGGCCGGGAAGGGCGGGGGATTGGTATGCGCCGCTGCGCAAAATCCGCACTGGGGAGGAGGAGCGGGTCTCCACCCCGGTGAGCACCGCGTCGGGGTGGGCGAAGCCGTGCAGCTTGCGCTCAAAGAGAGGGAGGGCCTCCTTTAATGTGTCCAGCACATAGGCGGGAAGGACGCCGTCCAGGCTGCTCCAGGCAACGCCGGGGCGGTAGGTGGGCAGGATCGAGCGGGGGCCCTGGGAGGGACGGCCCGCCAGAAAGTCCCCCACCAGCTGGGCCGGGGCGCGGAAGCCGCCCCCGCCCGCCGCAAAGGCGGCCCGTTCCCACTGTTCCTGGAAGCGCACCCCGGCCAGGGGATCATCCCCGCCGAAGTCCGCCGGGTTCACCCCAACGAGAAATCCGCCGTTGATGCTGGCCCCGGACCGCGCCCGGAGGGACATGCCGTTGGTGACCACCTGGCCCTCCCCGCTGGCGGCGGCCACCACCTGCCCGCCGGGGCACACGCAGAAGGTGAAGGCCGAACGGCCCGAGGGCAGGTGGCAGGCCAGCTTATAGTCGGCGGCGGGGAGCCTGTCCCAAAAGTCGCCGAATTGGGCGCGGCTCACCGCCGCCTGGGCGTGCTCAATGCGCACGCCGATGGCGAAGCCCTTGCGCTCCAGGGGCAGGCCCAGCTGGGACAGCATTTGAAAGGTGTCCCGGGCGGAGTGGCCGGGGGCCAGCACCAGCGCGTCGCAGGGGAGGCTGTAAGCGCCCGCCTCCGCCTGGACGGTGAGGGCGGCCAGCCGCCCGCCCGCCTGGGACAGGCCGGTGAGCTGGTGGCCGAAGCGGATATCCGCCCCCAGCGACAGCAGCTCCCGGCGCATGGACTTGACCACGCCGCGCAGCACGTCGGTGCCGATGTGGGGCTTGTGGGACCACTTGATGTCCTCCGGCGCGCCGTGGGACACGAACACGTCAAAAACGTGAGAGATGCGGGGATCGTTCACCCCGGTGGTGAGCTTGCCGTCGGAAAACGTCCCCGCCCCCCCCTCGCCGAACTGGACGTTGGAGACGGGGGAGAGCCGGCCGGTTCGCCAAAAGCGCTCCACGTCCTGGGTGCGCCGGTCCACGTCCCGGCCCCGCTCCAGCACGACGGGCCGCAGGCCCGCGCGGGCCAGGGTGAGGGCCGCGAACAGCCCCGCCGGGCCCATCCCCGCCACCACCGGGGGCAGGGAGGAGGCGCGGTTCAGCGGGGGCAGCGCATAGGGCGCCTCCGCCACCTCTGTCACCCCCCTGGGGGCGCGGCGGAGGGCGGCGTCTTCCTTATTTAATGTAAGGCGGACGGTGCAGACCAGGTGGACATCGTTCTTTTTCCGGGCGTCGATGGACTGGCGGTGCAGGGACAGCCGGAGGATATCCCCGGGCCGGACGCCCAAAACCCGGGCGGCCTTTTGGCGCAGAAGATCCTCGCCGCCGTCCACCGGGAGAATGAGGTTGGATATTTGCAGCATGGGCCTACTCCTGGGGCTCCAGGGAGATCCGGGTGGGGTCGTATGGGGTGGTCTGATAGACATAGTAGTTCAGCCAGTTGGTGTACAGCAGCTGGCCCGAGCTGCGCCAGTTCACGATGGGGGACATGCTGGGGTTGTCGCCGGGGAAATAGTGGGCGGGCAGGTCCGGGTCGAGCCCCCGCTTCACGTCCCGGAAATACTCCTGGGCCAGGGTGTCGCCGTCGTACTCCGGGTGGGCGAAGATGAAAAAGCGGCGGTTGTCCGAGCTCTTCACCCCGAACACCCCCGCCTCGTGGGACAGGGCCAGGATCTCCAGCTCCGGCTTTTCCAGAAGCTGCTCCATGGTGATCTCGGTGTAGCGGGAGTGGGGGGCCCAGAAATGGTCGTCGAAGCCCCGGAACAGGGGGGAGCGCTTGCGGATGATGGTGTGGTCGTAGACGCCGGACAGCTTGTGGGGCAGGGTGCGCTTGGACACGCCGTAATGGTGGTAGAGCCCCGCCTGGGCGCCCCAGCAGATATGGAAGGTGGAGTGGACGTGGGTGCGGGTCCAGTCCATGATCTTACACAGCTCGTCCCAGTAGTCCACCTCCTCGAACTCCAGGTTCTCCACCGGGGCGCCGGTGATAATCATGCCGTCGAACTGCTGCTCCCGCACCTGGTCAAAGGTGGTGTAAAAGGATTGGAGATGGGCTGTGTCCGTGTTCTGGGAGGTGTGGCTCCTGGTCTGAAGGAGCTGGACATTGACCTGGAGAGGCGTATTGGACAGCTTGCGCAGCAGCTGGGTCTCGGTGACGATCTTGGTGGGCATCAGGTTGAGGATGAGCAGGTTCAGGGGGCGGATGTCCTGATGCAGGGCG
>CAPOAR010000070.1:0-17414 GCA_948670295.1 uncultured Oscillospiraceae bacterium
CTGGCGGCAATTTGGGCCGCAAGGATGTGTGCTGGGGTCTATTGGTACAGCTTCTTAAGGCAGCCGCCAACGGCGTTGCCTTAAGCCTGCCCCAAATGCGCGGCAAAACGGACAGGGCGGCGGGGAATTCCCCGCCGCCCTGCTTTTTAGTCGGTGACGATATTCAGCTGCTCCCCCTCGGCGGACAGGTCCACCCGGGCGATGGGATCGGCATACCGCTGGATGAGCTTGGCGGCGATGGGGTCCTCCAAGTCCTTTTGGATCTGGCGGCGCAGGTTGCGCGCTCCATAGGCGGCGGAGTAGGACTTCTTCACCAGGTAGTCCAGTACGCTCTCGTCATAGGAGAAGGCGATGCCCTTGTCCTTCATCACCCCGTCCAGCTCGGACAGCATGATGCGGGCGATGGCCTTGAAATTGTCCTCGGTGAGCTGGTTGAAGTATACGATCTCGTCCACCCGGTTGATGAACTCGGGCCGCAGGAAGGACTCCAGCCCCTTCATGGCCTTCTCCCGGCCCAGCTGGTTGGCCGAGCGGTCAAAGCCCAGGGACGCGCCCTTGATATCGCTGCCGGCGTTGGAGGTCATGACGATGACGGTATTTTCGAAATTGACCACCTTGCCGTGGGCGTCGGAGATGTGGCCGTCGTCCAGGATTTGCAGCAGCACGTTGAGCACGTCGGGATGGGCCTTCTCGATTTCGTCGAAGAGCACCACGGTATAGGGCTTGCGGCGGATTTTCTCGGTGAGCTGTCCTGCGTCGTCGTAGCCCACATACCCCGGCGGGGAGCCGATGATGCGGGAGACGGAGTGCTTTTCCATGAACTCGCTCATATCCAGCCGGATGAGGGATTCGGGGGAGGCGAACAGGTCGGCGGCCAGCTGCTTGACGAGCTCCGTCTTGCCCACGCCGGTGGAGCCCACGAAGATGAAGGACACCGGCTTGTGCTTGGCGGCGATGCCCACCCGTCCCCGGCGGATGGCGTTGGACACGGCGTTCACCGCGCCGTCCTGGCCGACGATGTGGGATTTGAGGCGCTGGTCCAGCTTAGCCAGCCGCTCAAATTCCTGCTCCTGGATGGAGGAGGCGGGAATCTTAGTCCACAGCTCAATGACCCGGGCCAGATGGGCGGCGGTCAGCGGGGGATCGCCCTTGGCAGCCAGGATGTCCCGCTCCCCGGTGAGCTGGGCCTGACGGCTTTTCAGCTCCGCCAGGCGCTGGTACGCCTTGTCGTTGGCGGCGGACTGCACCGCCTGCTTTTCCGCGGTGACGGCAGCCAGCTGGTCCTGGAGCTCGGCAATCTGCCTGCGGCGGTTGTCCTGCCGCTCCTGGAAGGCGGGGTCCTCCCGGTTGGGGGCCTCGGCGTCGTCCCGGCTCACCGCCATCTCCAGGGTGTCCCGCTGGCGCTGGAGCTTCTGCTCCTGCTTTTGCAGCTCCTGGAGCTTGGGGTCGTTTTGGGCGCCGGTGGAGGCCAGGACCACCTCCATCTCCTTGGCGTAGTCGGCCAGCTCCTTGTCGATTTCGGCCAGCCGGGCCAGATCCTTATTGTGGAGGTTTACATCGGAGGACGCCTCATCAATGAGGTCGATGGCCTTGTCGGGCAGATACCGGTCGGTGATGTACCGCTCGCTCATCACCACCGCCTGGCGGCAGATATCCGGGCTGATGGCGACATGGTGGAAGGACTCATAATAGGGGGCGATGCCCTTGAGAATCTCCACCGAGTCGTCGATGGAGGGCTCCTCCACGACGACGGGCTGGAAGCGGCGCTCCAGGGCGGAATCCTTCTCAATGTACTTGCGGTACTCGGTGAGGGTGGTGGCGCCGATCACCTGGATCTCCCCCCGGCTCAAGGCGGGCTTGAGGATATTGGCGGCGTTCATGGAGCCCTCCGCGTCCCCCGCGCCCACAATGGAGTGGACCTCGTCGATGACAAGGATGATATTACCCAGCTTTTTCACCTCGTCGATGAGGCCCTTCATGCGGCTCTCAAACTGGCCGCGGAACTGGGTGCCGGCCACCAGGGCGGTGAGGTCCAGCAGGTAGACCTCCTTGTCCAGCAGCTTATAGGGCACGTCCCGGTCGTAGATGCGCTGGGCCAGCCCCTCGGCGATGGCGGTTTTGCCCACGCCGGGGTCGCCGATGAGACAGGGGTTGTTTTTCTGCCGCCGGTTCAGGATCTGGATGGTGCGCTCAATCTCATTGGCGCGGCCCACAATGCGGTCCAGCTTGCCCTCATGGGCCTTGCGGGAGAGGGAGATACAGTAGTTTTCCAGGAACTTGCGCTTGGGGGCCTGGGACCGCTCCGTCTTGGCGGCGGTCTTGTCCTCCTTGGCGGCGCCCCCGCGCTGCATGGGGTCCCGGTCCGGCGCGCTGTCCGACTGGCCGCCGAACAGCTTGCTCAGGAAGGGGAAGGTGGCGGTGCGCCCCTCGTCCTCCTCGCCGTCGCCGTCCTGGCTGTCGTCCTGTCCGTCGGAGGCCAGGCCGTCCGCTTCCTCCGCGCCGCCGAAGGCGGACATCATCTCGGTGGAGATGGACTCCAGGTCCTCGTCGGAGATGCCCATCTTTTTCATCATGTCGTCCACCGGCTTGATGCCGATCTCCCGGGCGCACTTCAGACAAAGACCCTCGTTTTTTGCCTCGTTATTTTCGATTTTGGTGATAAAGATCACCGCCACGTTTTTTTTGCAGCGGGTACATAGAGTGGGATGCATGATGCCGCTCCTTTCAGGGAGAACAAGTTCTCGCGTTCTTAATCGCAGTTTGGCAGTACCATATCAGATAAATATGAACACGTCATGAATTTTAGAGTGGTAATTTTCGCGCAGGCAGGGAAATCCGCCGCATTTTTGGGAAAGGACGGCTGTCCGGAGCCGGGCGGGTCAGGCGGGCAGCTCATTGAGCAGCTCCCACAGCCTGTCCACGGTGAACAGAGAGAGCACGGGGGTTTCCGGGGGGATGGGGATCACGCCGCCCAGCTGGCCCAGCCATACCAGCACCACAGCCAGCAGCCCGCCCTTTACCAGCCCCGCCAGCAGACCGCCCGCCGTGTTCACCTGGGACAGGATGGGCAGGTGGAAGGCCAGATCCAGGGCGTGGCTGACCAGGAACCAGACGAGCAGGATGGTCAAAAAGCTGCCGCCGAACAGCAGGGCCCGGGCAATCGCCTTGGACAGGTAGCCCGCCAGGGCGTCCAGGGGGGACTGGGGGCCCTGGCCCAGGCTGTCATAGGCCGCCCCCTGCTCCAAAAAGGCGGTGAAGCCCTCGAACAGCCCCTTTTCCTGGATGGAGGAGAGCAGCTCGTCCACAGTATAGCCCTGCTCCGGGTCGTCGGGGACGGGCTCCGCGTCCGCCCCCCGGATGGTCTGGGCCACAATGGGGCGCAGGATGCCGCCCACCGGCTCACAGAACTGGTCGGACAAAAACTGGGCGCAGAAGAAGGCCACAAACACCGCCGCCAGCCCGCACAGGGACAGCACCAGCCCCTTGGCCGCGCCCCGCCAGGCAAACAGGGCCAGCAGCGCCACGATCAGAATGTCGAATATGTATTTGTCCATAAAGCGCCTCCTTTCCCGCGCCGGCGCGGGAGCTGTCAAGGAATATAGAACCCGGCGCTGTCCGCCGAGATGAGGATCGCCGAGCCGTCCGGCATGAGCAGCACCGTCCGGGCCCCCTGGGTGCCCTCCAGCGTGTCATACAGCTCCAGCTGGTCGGTGTAAATATCCAGGCGGTCGCCGGTGAGCACCGCCAGATACCGCCCGGCGGCGGAGATGGACATCACTTGCTCGTTAAGTTCCAGGATGCGGCGCTCACCCCGGCTGTCCACCACCCACAGCTCCGCGTGGCTGCCGGCCCGGAATTTACCCAGAAGGACGGCGGCGAAGCCGTCCCCGCTGAGCGTGTACCGCCGCAGGTGCTTGTCCGCCCAGCTCACACCGGCGGACCGGCCGTCGTGGCCGGTGATGGTGAGCCCCCGGTCCCCCAGGGACCACATGGCCGAGGCGGTGTGCCGGGTTTCCAGCACCACGCCGCCCCCCAGGCGGCAGGTGAAATCGGGGCTGTATTCGCCGCTGGCGTAGGTCATATCGTACAGCTCCAGGCTGGTGCTGAAGGCGCCGTCGGCCTGGCCCACGGTGAGTATGCCAAGAGTATGGCCGTCGTCGGACAGCGCCGCGTCCATAACAAAGGCGGAGGACAGGTTGATGCGCATGACGGGGGCGTAGGCGGCGTCGTACACCGTCACGGTGCCCCGGTAGCCGCTGGACTGGGTGACCACGGTGAGCTGGCCGTTTTTGTTCAGCCGGGCGGACAGGATGGACTCCAGCCCCTCCGCCGCCCACACCAGGGAGCGCTGGCCCAGCACATACAGCTCGGAGCCCCCCGCGTCATACACCACGGCAAGGGAGCCGTTCGTATTTACCACCGGGTTTTCCATGCCGGCGGACTGGTTGATGTACTGTGTGCCGCTGCCGGAGTAGAGGGAGATGGCGTTGCGGGAGCACACCAGCAGGTCCCCGTCCAGCACGGCAAAGGTGTCGGTGAGATCTCCGCCGTAGGGGAAGGATTCGGCCCTGCCGCTGTCGCTGCGGATCAGGGAGCGGTAGTGGAACCAGCGCTTCACGCTGTCCACATTCAGGCTGTCGCGGAAAGCCACCGCCGCCGTCAGCCCCACCGCCACCGCCAGCACCACCAGCGTGGCGGTGAGCCGCACCAGGAACCGGGGGGCCTTGTGCTTAGGCTCGGGGGACGCGCCCCCCTCCGGCTGCTTGGAGCTGGGGTTTAGAGGCTGAATTTTGGGTTTTTGCCGGTTTTGCTCTTCCATAAAAGCTCCCTTACGCAGTGTTGATTGACAGCGTGATCCAATCATCAGACGCTGGGATACGGCTGCAGGCGGTCAAAGCACGTTTTCCTCATACCACAGGTTAGTCATATATAGACCGTCAGGCGGGATTTCAGCAGCCGTGCGGAAATGAATTCCGCCCGGCTGCGCCGCTTTGCGGCGGGCCTGCTCGCGCAGGCTTACCGCGCCGCCGGAAAATAGAGCCCAATTGCCTACAGCACATTTTCCTCATACCACAGGTTAGTCATATATAGCCCATCAGGCGGCGCGGTGGGGCCCGCCAAGGTGCGGTTGCGGGAGGAGAGGATGGCGGGAATATCGGCCGGGTCCAGTTTGCCCTCGGCGGCGTAGATGCAGGTGCCCACCATGGCCCGCACCATGTTGTAGAGAAAGCCGTCGGCACACACCCGGCAGTCAATGACGGTTCCATGCCGCTCGATCTCAAAATAGTGGACGGTGCGCACGGTGGTGCGGGTCTCGGTGCCCACCGAGCGGACGGCGGCAAAGTCGTGGGTGCCCACAAACTGCGCGGCCGCCTGGGCCATGACCTTCTCGTCCAGCAGCCTGGGGTAAAACCACACCCGGTTGACGAAAAATGGGTCCCGGATGCGGGAGTTGTAGATTTTATAGGTGTACTCCTTTTTGAGGCAGGAGCCGATGGCGTTAAAGCTGCCGGGCACCACCGTGGCCTTGAACACCGAGATATCGTCGGGCAGGCGGGTATTCACCGCCAGGGGGAGCCGCTCCACGGGGATGCCGGAGGTGGTGCGGAAGTTGGCCACATATACCTGGGCGTGCACCCCCGCGTCGGTGCGGCCCGCCCCGGTGACCTTGACGGGATGGCATACCACCGAGGACAGGGCCTTTTCCAGGGCCTCCGCCACGGAGACGGCGTTTTTCTGCACCTGCCAGCCGTGGTAGGCGGTGCCGGTGTAGCTCAGCCGGAGAGCGATGTTGCGTTCCATGTCACAGCCCCCAATGCCCCAGCACGCCGGTCAGCACCGCCAGGGCCAGCGCCCCCAGGATGAACACCACATCCCCGGGGCGGTAGCGCAGCTGCTTCATCCGGGTGCGCCCCTCGCCGCCGTGGTAGCAGCGGCACTCCATGGCGGTGGCCAGCTCGTCCGCCCGCCGGAAGGCGGAAATGAACAGCGGCACCAGCAGGGGAATGAGCGCCTTTGCCCGCTGGATCAGGCTGCCCGATTCGAAATCTGCGCCCCGGGCCTTCTGGGCCGACATGATCTTGTCCGTCTCCTCAATGAGGGTGGGGATGAACCGCAGGGCGATGGACATCATCATAGACAGCTCATGGACGGGGACGCGAATTTTTTTCAGCGGCCCCAGCAGGCTCTCCAGGGCGTCGGTGAGGGCCAGGGGAGAGGTGGTGTAGGTGAGCAGAAAGGTGCAGGTGATGAGCATGATGATGCGCACCACCATGAAAAATGCGTGCAGGACGCCCTGCTTTGTAATGGTGAAGATCCAGAAGGAAGCCAGCGGCTCGCCGGGGGTGTAGAAGATATTGAGCACGGCGGTGAATACCAGGATAAACACCACCGGCTTCAGCCCCCGCACCAGGGCGCGGGGCTTGACGGTGGATACCTTCACCACCGCCGCCAGCACCAGGAGCAGCAGGGCATAGGTGGCAAACCACTCGCCCAGGAACAAAGCCACAATATAGCAGATCATGGCCAGCAGCTTGGCCCGGGGGTCCAGGCGGTGGATGGGGGAGCTCCCCGGGAAGTACTGCCCCAGGGTGATGTCGCGCAGCGCCATTACTCCGCCCCCTTTTCGTCAGAAGCAGCCTGCCTGCCCCCGTTCTCAGCCTTGTGGAGGCCGCGGTGGAGGGCGGCCAGAACGGCCTCCCGGGCCTGGGGGATGGTGTACACCGAGGGGGGGATGTCCACCCCCATGGAGCGCAGCCGGGCGAATACCCGCGTCATGGCGGGAACGCCCAGGCCCATGGCCTCCAGCTCGTCCCCATGGGCGAAGACCGCCTCGGGGGAGCCGGAGAAGGGGATGGTCCCCCGGTGGATGACCACCAGCCGCCCCGCCTCCCGGGCCACCTCCTCCATGGAATGGGAGACCAGGATGATGCAGGCGTTTTTCTCCTGGTGGTAGGTGCGGATATTGTCCAGGATGCGGGCGGAGCCGGAGGGATCCAGCCCGGCGGTGGGCTCGTCCAGCACCAGGACCCGGGGCTCCATGGCGATGACGCCTGCGATGGCCACCCTCCGCTTCTGCCCGCCGGACAGGTCGAAGGGGGATTTCTCCAGGACGGCGGGCTCCAGCCCCACGAACCGGGCGGACTGCTTCACCCGGCGGTCCACCTCATCGGCGTCCAGCCCCATGTTTTTGGGGCCGAAGGCGATATCCTGATAGACGGTCTCCTCAAAAAGCTGGTATTCCGGGTATTGGAACACCAGCCCCACCTGGCAGCGCACCTGCCGGGCGCGCCCCTTGCCCGCCCAGATATCCCCGCCGTCAAAGAGCACCTGCCCGGACGTGGGCCTGAGCAGGCCGTTGAGGTGCTGGATCAGGGTGGATTTCCCTGACCCGGTGCGGCCGATGACGGCCAGGTACTCGCCGGGGGCGGCGGAAAAGTCCACGCAGTCCAGGGCGGTGTGCTCAAAGGGGGTTCCCTGGCTGTAGATGTGGGTGAGTTGTTTGGTTTCAATGATAGCGCCCATGTAGAAACTCCTTGGATGGAGATAGTGTGCGGGGAATCAATCGAACGGAAAGCCGATTATATCCACCATTTGGGGGTAAGTTCATCCAGCGTGACAATTTCCTCTGTCTCAAGATCAATCAGCACTTGGATGTTCTGATAACGACCAGGCATGAGCTGGACCATCAATTCCCGGCAGGCGCCGCAGGGAGGGCCTGATTTCCCATTTGACATGATTGCCAGCACCCGTTCTATTTCCTGCTCGCCGTTTGTGATCATATTAAAAATCGCGTTTCTTTCTGCGCAAATTCCCAATGTGGAGCAGGTGTCCACGCAGACACCCGTGTATATTTTGCCGGATGACGACAGTATCGCGGCGGCAACTCCACCCGCGTCCACAAAATCAGATATTTTTCTTCCATTCTGTACGGCTCTTGCCGCTTGAAGCATTTCCTTCCATATCTGTTCCATAACAAGTCTCTCCACTTTATGAAATTATGCCAGCAGCTCCTTCAACACCTGGGCGCACTCATCCACCGTCAGCGCGGTGAGGGGCACGTCCACCCCCGCCTGCCGCAGCTCGTAGAGCAGGGCCACCGGCTCGGGCACCTCCAGCCCCAGGGAGCGCAGGCCGTCCACGTTCTGGAATACAAGCTCGGGTTTGTCGTCCGCCACGATGTGGCCGTCGTGCATGACGATGAGGCGCTCGGCCTGGGCGGCCTCGTCCATGTGGTGGGTGATGAGCACCACCGTAATATTCTGCTCCCGGTTGAGCCGCCGGATGGTGTCCAGCACCTCCTTCCGGCCCACGGGGTCCAGCATGGCGGTGGGCTCGTCCAGCACGATGCACCGGGGGCGCATGGCCAGCACCCCGGCGATGGCCACCCGCTGCTTCTGCCCGCCGGACAGCAGGTGGGGGGCGTGGCGGGCATAGTCCGCCATCCCCACGGCGGCCAGGGCCGCGTCCACCCGCTCCCGGATTTCCGCAGAGGGAATCCCCAGGTTCTCCGGGCCAAAGGCCACGTCCTCCTCTACCACGCTGGCGACAATCTGGTTGTCGGGGTTCTGGAACACCATGCCCACCTGGCGGCGGATATCCAGAAGCTGCGCCTCATCGCAGGTATCCATGCCGTCCACATAGACCTTGCCCCCGGAGGGGAGGAGGATGGCGTTAAAATGCTTGGCCAAGGTGGATTTGCCCGAACCGTTGTGGCCCAGCACCGCCACAAATTCCCCGGGCCGGATGGACAGGGTAAGGCCGTCCAGCACCGTGGGGGCCACGCCCTCCCCGGTGGTGTAGCGGAAGACGAGGTTTTCAGTTTGGAGGATGGGTTGGGCCATAAAGCTATACCTCTTGATGGGAAGATGGGAGGAAACGGGAGCAGGCGAGGGGGAAGAGCTCCTTGACGGCCCGCCCCAGCAGCCAGCCGCCGAACACGCCCAGGGCGTTGAAAATAATGTCGTCCACATCGAAGTACCGGCCCACAAAGAGCTGCCAGCACTCGATAAAGGCGGTGATGCCAAAGCTGAGGGCGGCGGCCCGCTTCCAGCAG
Organism: uncultured Oscillospiraceae bacterium; assembly: GCA_948670295.1. GTDB lineage: Bacteria > Bacillota > Clostridia > Oscillospirales > Oscillospiraceae > Enterenecus. Next base: position 9,056 of record CAPOAR010000070.1, read on the forward strand.
AAGCCCCGCCACAGCAGGGCGGCGAACAGGCCGAAGGGGAGGAACATGACGATGTTTCCCAGGATATTGAACAGGCTGTCCAGCTGGGAGAAGGGGATAAGGCTCACCCGGCGGGACAGGCCGCTCCAATCAAAATAGGGGGCGGTGTATCCCATCAGAGCGGCGGACACGTAGCCGGGCTGTGGGACGAGGGTGAGGACGGCCATGCCGCCGCAGTATGCCCAGAACAGGAGCACGGCCCCCTCCCGAGCGGGGCCGGAGGCCAGCCCCCCGGCGGCCAGACGCCTGCGCCGGGGCCGGAGCGCAAGCAGGTATGCCAGCGCCCCTGCGCCAAAGCCGGGAAGCATGTAGAGGACGTAGCGGGCGATGCGCGCCATTACCGCGTCCACCGCCCTGTGGCCCCGCAGGGCAGGGTCAGCCCCGTGACGGTGACGGGCAGGCCCAGCTCGTCGGACACAGTGCGCCCGCCGAATTTCCCGCCGATGATTGTATGCAGAATATAGGTGAGCACCGATGGGGCCAGCCCCGTGGTATAGGAGTTTAAAATGACGAACAGCGGGTCATCGGACAGCACCCCGGCCACCAGCTCCACGAAGGGGTACAGGCTGTCCTCCAGCTTCCACACCTCGCCGGAAGGGCCCCGGCCATAGGAGGGAGGGTCCATAATCACCGCGTCGTACCTGCGGCCGCGCCTGATTTCCCGCTCCACAAACTTGGCGCAGTCGTCCACAATCCAGCGGATGGGCCTGTCCTCCAGCCCGGAGGAGCGGGCGTTGTCCTTGGCCCACTGCACCATGCCCTTTGCCGCGTCCACGTGGCACACCGCCGCCCCCGCCGCCGCGCAGGCGATGGTGGCCCCGCCGGTGTAGGCAAACAGGTTGAGCACGCGCACCGGGCGGCCCGCGTTTTGGATCAGCTCCCGGGCAAAATCCCAGTTGGCCGCCTGCTCGGGGAACACGCCGGTATGCTTGAAATTCATCAGCCCTACGTGAAACGTGAGGTCGCGGTAGTGAACCTGCCAGCGCTGGGGGACGCCCTTGCCGGCCCACTGGCCGCCGCCGGTGCTGGAGCGGGCGTAGCGGGCGTCGGGGCGCGTCCAGCCCCGGTGGGTCCGGGGGGTGTTCCAGATGGCCTGGGGGTCGGGCCGCACCAGCAGCTTGTCCCCCCAGCGCTCCAGCTTCTCGCCCCGGCCGCAGTCCAGCAGCTCATAATCCGTCCAATGCTCAGCGCGCCACATGGCCTCACCCCCAGAAATAAACAATCAAGGTATTATACAACAGGATCGGCAATTAGTCAAACCCTGCCGGACACAAAAAACCGCCGGGGCGCCAACGCTCCGGCGGTTTTTTTGCAGCTCAGGCGCCCAGCTGGACCCAGAGCTCGTTATACAGCGCCCGGGTGGCGGGGGGGAGCACCAGGTACATCTCGCACCGCTCCAGCACCTGGGCGGGGGCGGCCATGATCTCGTACAGCTCAGGATCAAGCTCCTCGCCGTACAGCTCCTCGTAATAGGCGGGATACTGCTCCAGCGCCTGGGTGTTGGGGGAGGCGTACCAGATATAGTCCATGTTGGCCAGGTTGGCGTCGGTGGAGGCGATAAAGTTAATCCACTTCATGGCGTTTTCGTAGTGGGGCGCGTCCTTGAGCACGCACATGGCATCCACAAACCAGTTGGCCCCTTCCTCCGGGATGACGTAGCGCAAATCCACATCGTCCGCCTGGTTGTCCAGCATGGACAGGTAATCCCCGGCGTAGTAGGTGGCGATGGCGGCGTTTCCGCCCTCCATCTTCTGGAACACCTGGTCCATCACCTTGCCTTGGAACACGCCACGGCGGTTGGCCCCGGCGATGAGCTCAAAGGCTTCGCGGATCTCCTGCTCGTCGGTGGTGTTCACCGAGTAGCCCAGATGGAACAGGGCGGCGGCCAAGGCGTCCCGGGAGTTGTTGATGAGCAGCACGCTCCCGGCGTATTGCTCGTCGTAGAGCGCCCCCCAGCTGTCCGGCTCCTCCTCCACCATGTTGGCGTTGTAGATGAGCCCCAGGGTGCCCCAGGAGTAGGGGACGGTGTATTTGTTCTCCGGGTCGTAGGGCAGGTTGCGGAAGCGCTGGTCGATGAGCTCAAAGTTGGGGATCTGGCTGTAGTCCAGCTCCTCCAGCATCCCCTCCTCAATGAGCTGGGAGATCATGTAGTCGGAGGGGACGATCACGTCATAGTCCGCGCCGCCGCTCTTCAGCAGGGAGTAGAGCGCCTCGTTGCTCTCAGCGGTCTGGTAGTTCACCCGGATGCCGGTGGCGTCCTCAAACTGGGCGATGAGATCCTCGTCAATGTACTCGCCCCAGGAGCACACGTTGACCACCGGCTGGGAGTAGGCGGCCCCGCTGAGCAGGGCGACAGCCAGAATAAAGCCGCAGGCCATGGTCCCGGCAAGGCCCCGGCGGACCCACTTCCAGGAGGGCTGGTGGAAGCGCATGGAGAGCCGCTCCAGGCAGGAGGGCGGGCGCACCTCCTGCCGGTCCATCCGGCGCTCCTGGCGGATCTCCCGCACGTTGTTGAGCACCAGCAGGGCCAGCACCGACAAAAACAGCAGCGTGGACACGGCGTTGACCTCGGGGGTGATGCGTTTTTTGGTCATGGAGTAGATGCGCATGGCCAGGGTGGAGGTGGACGAGCCGGCGGTGAAGTAGGAGATCACGAAGTCGTCGATGGACATGGTGAAGGCGATGAGCGCCCCGGACACGATGCCCGGCTTGATCTCCGGCAGGATCACCTTCCAGAACGCCTGCATCCAGGTGCAGCCCAGATCCTGGGCGGCGTCCACCAGGTTTTTATCCATCTGCCGCAGCTTGGGGGCCACGTTGAGGATGACATAGGGGATATTGAAGGCCACGTGGGCCAGCAGCATGGTGGTGAAGCCCAGGGTGAGCCGGGTGGGCAGCTCCACCGCGCCCTGGACGCTGTTGAACCACTGGGCGAAGGCCCCCCAGCCCTGGAAAAAGGCCACAAAGAACAGGCACAGGGATACGCCGGTCACAATGTCCGCGTTCATCATGGGGATGTCGTTGACCACCAGCAAAGCGTCCCGCCGGCGCTTGGACAGGGAATACAGGCCGATGGCGGCGAATGTGCCCGCCGCGGTGGCGATTGCCGTGGCCAGCAGGGACACCAAAAGGGTGGTGTACAGGCTTTCCATGATGAGGCGGTTCTGGAACAGGGCGGAGTACCACTCCAGGGAGAAGCCCCGCCACACGGCGCTGGAATCCCCGGCGTTGAAGGAGAACACGATGAGCAGGAAAATGGGCAGGTACAAAAACAGGAACACCAAGCCGATGAACAGGCGGCTTCCAACGCGGCTTTGCCTTTTCACATGATCACCGCCTGTTCCTCGCCCTCGCCGAAGTGGTTCATGACGACCATGCACACCACGACGATCACCATCATCACCATGGAGATGGCGGCGCCCAGGTGGGGATTATAGGCCCCGCCCAAAAATTGCAGCTCGATGAGGTCGCCCAGCATCATCTGGTTGCCGCCCCCCAGAAGGTTGGAGATGGCAAACGTGGACACGGAGGGCACAAACACCATGGTCACCCCGGACAGGATGCCCGGCAGGGACAGGGGGAAGATCACCTTGCGGAATACCCGCACCCCGTCCGCCCCCAGGTCCCGGGCGGCCTCGATGAGGGAGTTGTCCAGCTTGACGATGACGGAATAGATAGGCAGGATCATGAAGGGCAGGTAGTTATACACCATGCCCAGCACCACCGCCCCGGGGGTGCCGATCATCTGGATGTGGTCCAGCCCCAGCAGCTCCAGCAGGCCCACGGCCCGGAACAGCTGGTTCAAAAGGCCGTTGTTCTCCAGGATGGACATCCAGGAGTAGGTGCGCAGCAGGAAGTTCATCCACATGGGCAGCATGATGAGGGCCATGGCCAGGCGCTGGAACCGGGGGCCCTCCTTGGCCATCCAGTAGGACACCGGGTAGCCGATGAGCAGGCACACCAGGGTGGCCAGCACCGCCAGCCAGAAGGAGCGCAGGAATACGCTCAGGTACAGCCCCATGCCGGTAAAGTTGCCGAAAGTGGCCTGGGTGGCGCCGGTGGCGGGGTCGGCGGCGGTGAAGGCATACACCGCCATGATGATGATGGGGACGACCACAAACAGGGCCATCCAGATCACGTAGGGGAAGGCAAACCAGCCGCGCTTACTCCTCATGGCCGCCCTCCCGGGAGCCGCTCTCCTCCCCGTCGCCGGACTCGTCCTCCACCACGTCCAGCTCCTCGTACTCCTCGGAGTAGGAGGAGTAGTCCCCGAACAGGCCGGAGTACTGGCTCTTTTTCATCACGTGGATGCCGTCCGGGTCGATCTTGATGCCGATGCGGCTGTCCACCGGGCAGTAATCGGTGGTCTGGATGAGCCATTTGAAGCCGTAGAAGTCCACGATGGTGTCGTAGTGGACGCCCTTAAATGTGACGGAGGTGACGGTGCCCCGCAGCTGGCCCGCAGCCTCCTCCACGATGTCCACGTCTTCCGGGCGGATGACCACGTCCACCGGCTCGTCCTTGGCAAAGCCCTTGTCCAGGCATTGGAATTTGCGGTTGAAGATTTCCACCACCCCGTCGGCGCGCATGATGCCGTCGATGATGTTGGACTCGCCGATAAAGTCGGCCACGAAGGCGTTTTTCGGCTCGTTATAAATGTCCTCGGGGGTGCCGATCTGCTGGATGCGCCCGCCGTCCATCACCACCACGGTGTCGGACATGGCCAGCGCCTCCTCCTGGTCGTGGGTCACATAGATGAAGGTGATCTCCATCTCCTGCTGAATGCGCTTCAGCTCGTTCTGCATATCCTTGCGCAGGCGCATGTCAAGCGCGCCCAGCGGCTCGTCCAGCAGCAGCACCCGGGGACGGTTCACCAGGGCCCGGGCGATGGCCACCCGCTGCTGCTGCCCGCCGGACAGGGCGGACACGGGGCGCTTTTCAAAGCCCTTGAGGTTCACCGTCTCCAGCATCTCCATCACCCGGCTGTGGATCTCCTGCTCGGGGATTTTTATCCTGTGCCCGGCGGCGTCCGTCCTGGGAATGCGCAGGCCGAAGGCCACGTTCTCAAACACGTTGAGATGTGGGAACAGGGCGTACCGCTGGAACACGGTGTTCACCGTCCGCTGGTGGGGCGGGACATCATTGATCCTCACGCCGTCAAACAATACGTCCCCAGAGGTAGGCGACAAAAACCCGCCGATGATGCGAAGCGTGGTTGTTTTGCCGCACCCGCTGGGGCCCAGCAGCGTGAGGAACTCCTTATCGTTGATATACAGATTGATGTGGTCGAGCACGACCTCGTCGCCGTAGGACATCACACAGTCCCGCAGGCGGATCAGCTCCTTGGACATGTATCCTCCCCCATTTCTAATGATGAGTGTTTTGTCAGCTCCCTTTTTGTAGTCTCTGAGACGCGCTTTGTTGTCACGCTCGGGTTGGACACATACACGGCCCGGCTTCCCTCCGATTCGGACAAAATCCAGTCCCACGTTGTGGGCCTTGGGCTTTTGTCCTCACTCCGGTCCATCCGGGCCTATGTGTCTACCCTCGCGCTTCTCAGAGCTTCACGGATAGCGAGATACATAATAGCGGCTTGACCACCGTTTGTCAATCATTTTCAGGGGATTTTCCTGGTATTTTGTCGCGAGTTTTTGGAGTGTCCGGCGGGCGCCTTCCAGCCTGGAACGGGGTGGGACCTTTGGGAATAGGATTTGACAACATCCGGCCCGGCTGATATAATAAGATTTGACAAAAGAGCGCCGGAAAGGCGCCTTTTCCACCCCATATAAAGGAGAGGAGGGGACGGCTACGGTGAAATTGAGAACTTCCTTCTAACCGGTAGAAGGAAATAAAATTTGATCCTTCTATCGCGTACTGCAATAGGAGGTCCAAATGAAAAAATATGAACGGCAAAACCGCCCCTGGCTGATAGGGGCTTTGGTTAGTGTGCTCGCCGCCAGTCTCTTCGGGGTGGCGCTGCAATTCTTCAAGGGCGAGGTGCTGGACAGCGCGATCGCGGGCCAGGGGGTGCGGACGCTGGGGTACGGCCTGGCCCTGGCGGGCTATATTCTGGGCGAGATACTGTTTTTCCACCTCTACAGGCGGCTGGGGGACCGGTTCGCTGCGGGCTGCGTCACGGCCCTGAAGCAGGATGTGTTCGAGAGCGTCCTGCGGCGGGACTACGTGGCCTTCAAGGGTCGCACGCAGGGGGAGTACGCGGCGAAGTACACCGGCGAGGCGGACGCCATCCGTGCCCGGCGGTTCTGTATGCTGCCGCTGTTCTGGGAGATCGCCTTTAAGATCGTGCTGGTCAGCGGGGCGCTGTTTTTGCTGGACTGGCGGGTGGCGCTGCTCACCATCGCGCTGCTGACCACGCCGCTGTATATCCCCAAGCTTATCGAAAAGCGCTCCCAGCGGGCGCAGACGGCCTTCCTCCAGGCGGCGGAAGAGGCGCTGTCCGGGGTGACAGACTGGCTCCACGGCTTTGAGCTCATCAAAAATTTCGCCGTGGAGGACAAGATTCTAGCCCGCTTCCGGCGGCTCAACCAGAACGCCGGGGAAAAGCTGCTGGACGATTTGAAGCTGGGGGCGGCGGCGCAGCTCATCACCACGCTGATGTCCTACCTGTCCTATTTCATTGTGCTGGCCTGTTCGGCGTGGCTGGTGCTCCGGGGAGATTTCTCCGCCGGGGACTTCTTTGTGGCCATCGGCATGATCGACCAGCTCTCCTACCCCATCATTTCGCTGGCGGGGATTGTGCGGCAGCTGTCCGCCATCCGGCCCGCCTGCCGGAGGATGGAAGAGTTTATTGCCGAGCCGCCCCAGGGCGGCCGGCGGGGCGCGGCCCCCAGGCTGCGCCAGGATATCCGTTTTCGCGAAGTCTGTTTCGGCTACGAGGGCCGGGGGACAGTGCTGGAGGGGTTCAGCCTCACCATCAAGAAGGGCGGGCGGTACCTGCTGAAGGGGCCCAGCGGCTGCGGCAAGACCACAGCGGTGAACCTGCTGCTGCGCTACTACCAGCCGGACGCGGGGGAGATCACCGTGGACGGCTTGCCGCTGGGCGAGTCGGGCGACCCCTACGCCAGGGCGACGGTGGTGCGTCAGGAGGCGGTGCTGTTTCGCGGCACCCTGCGGGATAACCTGAGCATGTACCGGGACATCCCGGAGGAGCGGCTGCTGGAGGCGCTGGCCGGCGTGGGGCTGGGGCGCTTTGCCGGCCGTGAGGCCCTGGACCGGATGGTGGAGGAGGGCGGCGCCAATCTTTCCGGCGGGGAGAAAAAACGGGTCTGCCTGGCCCGCGCCCTGCTGCGGGATACCGAGCTGCTTATCTTGGATGAGCCGCTGGCCAATTTGGACGGGGAGACGGCGGAGCGCATTGAAGACCTGCTGCTGTCCATCCGGGACAGGACGCTGCTGGTGGTGTCCCACCAGTTCAGCGCCGGGAAGCTGCCGGGGTTTGACCAGGTGGTGGACATGGCGGCGGGCGGCTGACAGAGACAGGGGGAACACCGTGAAAATCGCCTATCTGGGTATTGACCTGCTGGAGCCGGTGCTGGACGCGCTGCTGGGGGAGGGGTGCCGGGTTTTGAAGCTGTTCACCTGCCCGGTGGACAATGTGACGGAGACCAACACCGCCGTCATCAAGACCGCCCGGGAACGGGGGATTCCCCATACCCTGGAGCGGATCGCCCCGGACGATCTGGAGTGGCTGGCGGGCCAAGGCTGCGAGCTGCTGGTGTGCGCGGGGTATTACTACCGCGCCCCCGTCACGGACGCCTTCCCCATGGTGAATTTCCATCCCACCCCGCTGCCGGTGGGCCGGGGGTCGTGGCCCATGCCCTGGTTGATTTTGGAGGGGGCGGAGTTTGGCGGTGTTACCGCCCACAAAATGGCGGCGGAATTCGACACGGGGGATATTCTGCTTCAGGAGCGTTTTCCTCTGGACGGGCGGGAGGACCACCAGACCTATATGAAAAAGGTATACGCCAAAATCCCCGCCATGGTTCATGCGCTGGTGGGCGGACTGCCCCAGGTGCTGGCGGGGGCGTCTCCCCAGGGGGCGGGGGAGTACTGGCCCCTGCCCACGGAACAGGACTGGACCGTTACGCCGGACATGGACGCCGCCCAGGCGGACCGCATCCTGCGGGCGTTTTACGGCTACGAGTGCGTCTACCGGGACGGGCCAGTCAGGACGGAGCTCATCGGAGGCCGCCTCGTTCCCGGTGAGGCGGCGGGACAGCCTTTCCCTGTGAGGGGCGGGCACATTGAGGCGGACAGGGCCAGACGGCTGAACTGAGCAAAAGCAAGGAAGGGCCCCCGG
>CAPOAR010000071.1:0-17081 GCA_948670295.1 uncultured Oscillospiraceae bacterium
GCTATTGGTACAGCTTCTTAAATTGGGCAGGGATTGCTCAGGTGCGCACAAGCTCTAAAAATCCGCCGGTGTAGGACAATTCGCCGTCCAAGGCCACCCACATGGCCTGGGCCCCGCAGCGCCGGGCCAGCTCCTCGCCCTCCTCCCGGGGGAGGAGGAACAGCGCGGTGGAGAGCCCGTCCGCCAGCCCCGAGTCGGCGCACACCACCGTCACCGCCCGCCACAGCCCGCCGGGGCGCAGGGTATCCGGGTCGATGATGTGGTGATAGCGCACGCCGTCCACGGTAAAGTACCGCTGGTAATCGCCGCTGCTCACCACCGACTGGCGCTCAATGTACAGCGTGTGCAGGTAGTCCTGCTTCCCGCCGTCCGGCTCCTGCACGCCCACCACCCAGGGGGCGTCCCCCTCGGGCTTGGGCCCGGTGGCCCGGACGTTGCCGCCCACGCTCACCAGCAGCCCGGCGGGGGCGCTGCGGCATACCTGCTCCACCGCGTAGCCCTTGGCCACCGCCCCCACATCCAGCCGGGCCAGGGGGTCGGTGAGGCGGACGGTGGACGCCTGCTCGTCGATCTCCAGCAGCCGGAAGCCGGTGTGCTCCGCGGCCTCCTCCAGCGCCCCTGCGCCGGGGAGGGCGGCGTGCTCCGGGTCGTCCACCCCTTCGCTCCGGGCGTCGTGCCACAGGGCCAGCACGCCGCCCATACTCACATCCACCCGGCCGCCGGTAAGCTCCTCCAGCTCCCGGCAGAACAGCAGCAGGTCGATGATCCGGCGCTCTACCTCCACCGGGTCCCCCCCGGCGCGGTCGTTGACGGTTTTCAGGTTGACAATTCCGTCATAATCGTGGTAAATGTCAAAAAGCTGGTGGTACTCCAGCAGCTCGTCATGGAACGCCTGGGCGGTACGCTGGAAGTCCTCCTCCGTCTCCGCGTAGCCCACGATGGTGGTCACCGTGTCAAAAAGGGTGAGGAAGCTGGCTTCGTATCGGTGAAGCACCGGTCCGGACGGGGCCTGGGGGGCGCAGCCGCCGAGCAGCAGTGCCGCCACCAGGGCCAGCGCCCAAACGCGCTGTTTCATATCGGTTCCGCCTTTTTGCTGCGGGGGCGGGCCCTGGGGCCCGCCCCCCGTCTCGTGTTATTTGGATGCTTTCTCAATGAGGCTCTGGAACTCGCCGATGCCCACGGTGACAGTGGCGGCCAAATCGGCGTCCGCCGCCTTGCCGGACTCGTCCACCGCCAGGCCGGCCACCTGGGCGGCGGTCTTGCCGGTGACGTAGGCGCAGAAGCCGGCGGCCTGCTCGTTCCACTCCTTGCCGATGGAGCTGGCCTGCTTCATGCCGTAGCCGTCGCCCAGCTGGTTCTTTGTCTGGGGCGCGGCGGTGAGGTCGGTGGTGATATGGCCTGCGGTGTCAAAATTCACGTTGGCCTGCACCGCGTCGATGTAGCAGCTGGTGATCACCTCGCCGCTGAAGGTGACGGCGGCGATGGTGGCGTAAGCCTGGGCCACCCCGTCCTTATCGGCGGAGGCGTCCTTGCTCTTGCTCATGCTGGTCTGGCTGGCCAGGGACAGCTTATCGCCCTTGGAGGCCCCCATGTGGCTGGCGCTGTTGACGGCGGCCTCGATGCCGTCCACAAAGCTGCCGATGTACAGCGTGACGCTGGCGGCCAGATCGGCGTCGGCGGCCTTGCCGTCCTCGCCCACCGCCATGCCCTTCAGCTCGTCCACCGTCTTGCCCACGGCGTAGTCCGCCAGGGCGGCGGCCTGCTCGTTCCACTCCTTGCCGATGGAGCTGGCCTTACCCATTCCATAGCCGCCGCCCAGCTCGTTCTTGCTGGGGAAGGTGGTGGACGGGTCGGTGGTCAGCGCGCCGGAGGCGCTGAAGCCGATCTTGGCCTGGATGTTGTCGATGACGCAGCTGTCAATCACGCCGTCGTCGCCCACGGTGACCGCCACCAGCAGGATCTCGCTCTGGGCGGTGCCGTCGCCCTCGGCGGAGGCGTCCTTACTGCTGCTGACGCTGGGCAGGACGGCAAGGCCGGTCTTCACAGGGGCGGCGTCGCCCCCGGAGACGCCCTGGCTTTCGGCAGGGGTCTGGCTTTCGGCGGGCGCGGGCGTGCCGGCGGCGGGCTTGCCGCCCTCGGGCCCCACCACCACGGTGGTGCCGCAGCCCGCCAGGGCGGACAGCAGGAGCAGCGCGGACAGCAGCAGGGCAGAGATCCGTTTCAGTTTCATTTGACAATTCCTCCTAAAGTCTCGTGATTGGATGTATCATGCTGCTTCATTTCAAAGTGGATCAAAAATGAGAGCAGAGCACGCAGAATGATGACGGCCCCCAGCACCATCAGCTCCGTCATGTCCCGGACCAGGACGGTTTTCAAGATCTCGGCGGCCATCTTGAACTCCAGGCTCAGGGCCAGCCCCGAGGCCAGCTGAGATTTTACATCCCCGGGGGTGCGGGTGAGCAGCCCCCGGAAGTACTGCCAGAAGGCGGTGCACGTGGACACGGCGATGACCAGGATGCCCATCATCTCGCACAGGGGGATGAGAAACTCCAGCACAACCTCCACCAGCTGCTCCAGCATCGCAAACCGCCTCCCTTTTTTCGATTATTTTATTCCCGCCTCCTTAACGGGATATATACCCAGCCTTAATATTTGTTAAGAAAACGGCAATCCCCCCGCCGGAGCGTCCGGCGGGGGGATTTGTTCAGAAGCTGTACGAATAGCCGAAGTATTCAGTTTGGCGAGCCAAAATTGCCGGCGGCAAGGCGAAACATCGCGGGAATACTTGGTGTATTTCAAGATTCTTCAACGCAGCCGCCGGCAATTTTGGCCGTAAAGCTGGGCGCTGAGGCTATTGTACAGCTTCTCAAACGCCCTTCGGCTCTTCGCCGCCGGGCGGGGCGGCTGGAAACGAGATGGTGAAGGCCGTGCCCTGGCCTGCGGCGCTCTCCAGGGTGACGGCGCCGCCGTGGGCCTCCACAATCTGCTGCACGATGGCAAGGCCCAGGCCGATGCCCTTCCCCGAGCCCTTGGTGGTAAAAAAGGGGTCGAAGATCTTCTCCTTCACCTCATCGGGGATGCCCGGGCCGTTGTCGGCCACCCGGAGGGTCACCTGCCCAGCGGCGGCCCCGGTGCTCACCCGCACCGTACCGCCCTGGGCGGACAGCGCCTCGAAGGAGTTGAGCACCAGGTTGAAGGTCAGCTGGAACAGCTGGGTCTCGTCCCCCAGGATGGGGGCGTCCTGGCCGGACAGGCCGGTCTCCACCCGCACGCCCTTGGGCCGGACCGGGGCGGAGACCTCCAGCACCTGCTCCACCAGGGGGGCCAGCCGGACGGGGCGCAGGTCGCCGGGCGCACCCTTCCGGGACAGGTTGGACAGCCGGGCAATGATCTTTTTCGCCTTCTGGGAGGCGTTGTAGATCTCCAGGGCGTTGTCATAGGACTCCGTATCCTCCGGCGGCAGCTTCTCCAGGATGAGGATGCTGTACCCCATGATGGGGGTGAGCAGGTTGTTGAACTCATGGGCGATGCCGGAGGTGAGGGTGCCGATGGACTCCAGGCGCTGGCGGTGGGCCAGGGCCTGGGTCTGGGCGTTGAGCTGCTCCGCCGCCTCCGCCTTGGCCCGCAGAAGCACCAGCTCACGCTGCGCCTGCCGGTGGCTCCGGCGGGAGCGCAGCAAAAAGAACAGCAGCAGCGCAGCGCAGCCCCACCCATCACGATCACGCCGCACAGCACCATTTGAACCGCCGCGGCCTGATAGGGGCGGATGATCTCATCGTAGTTCCGGGACACCCCCACGGTGAAGCATCCGTTTTCGTTGCCGGGGGCGGGCAGGACGGCCAGCCGGGCGGTATAGCGCCCCCCTCGGACTGGTTCCCCGCGCTGAAAAAGCTGGTCACCGCCTCCCCCGCCCGCTGGGTGGACAGCATGAGATAGAGGCTGGGATGGGCGGCGGGATCCAGGCTGTCCACGGCGTCCACCCGGATGCCCGCCGGGGTGCGGTGGAAAAAGTAGCGCTCCTCCACGTCCAGCACCAGGATGCGGTCGCTCTCCTCGGCGGCGGTCTGCCGCTCCGCGATGGCGAAGAAGACCTCCGCGTCCATGAGCGCGGCGTAGCCCACCTCCTCCTTCTCCAGGGTCAGGGCCACGTAGGGCCGCGAAGCGCCATCCTCCCCAAGGGATATCTCCACCTGGCCGGTCCGGCCCAGGACGGCCAGACGGGTGTAATCCGTCCTGCCGCTGGTGGACCCCGCCACCCTCCCCCCGCGCAGCACCAGCATGGACTCCACCATGACCGTCTTGGGCAGGGGGCTCTCCCGCAGGTGGTAGAGCAGGCTGTCCGCCTTGCCGCCGCTGAGATAAAGCTCCTCCGCCGCCAAAAACGCCGTGCGGCTGGTGATATACTCCAGGTCGGAGCAATACCAGGCGAAATGCCCCATGATATTGTTGTCCACCGACTGGGCGGTTTTGGTCAGCTGGCCGTCCTGCCCGCTGAGCAGCAGCTGCTGGCTCTTCGCAAACGCGCCGGATATGGCCAGCAGCCCCAGCAGGATAATGGCCGGCGCCAGAAGGGGGACGACGGGGAAATGCCTCGGGCCGGGCGTCTTTTCTCTCATCGCGTTCCTCTCCGCCTTTCATGTGGAGGTGGCGGCCCGCCGGTTTTCGGCGGGGCTTGCGCCGGGGGAATGGGATATGCTATAATCTACCACATGAAATCTCAGCTGTAAAGGGGGCGGGACAGATGGCAGACACGGTACTGATTGTGGACGACGACGAGGCGGTGCTGACCATGCTCCGCAAGGTGATGAAGAGCAGCGGCATCCAGTCCGACGTGGCCCGCAGCGGCGGGGAGGCCATCGAGATGGCCGGGCGGGGGCATTACGACCTGATGCTGCTGGATGTGAACATGCCGGGGATGGACGGCTTCGAGGTAGTCCAGGCCCTGCGCAGCCGGGGGCTCAAGCTGCCCATCATCATCGTCAGCGGACGGAAGGAGGACTATGACACCCTCTACGGCCTGGGCATCGGCGCGGACGACTACCTGACCAAGCCCTTCAACCCGGTCACCCTGGGGGCCAAGATCAAGGCCCTGATCCGCCGCAGCCGGGGCGGTCTGGGCGGCGAGGGCAGCGTCATTGCCGCAGGGCCCTTCCGCTACGACACCACCACCCTGCGCTTTTACAAAAACGGGGTGGAAATCGTGCTGTCCTCCAAGGAAAACGCCATGATGAAGCTGTTTTTGGACAATGTGAACCGCATCTTCACCAAGGATATGATCTACGACATGGTCTGGGGGTCGGCCATTGTGGATGAGAACGCCATTATGGTGTATATCAACCGCCTGCGCCAGAAGATCGAGGAGGACCCCGCCCGGCCCGCCTATATTCAGACGGTGCGGGGGCTGGGATACCGTTTCGTGGTGTAGGGGGACGGGCCCCGGGCCTCCGTGCCCCTTTTCCAGCCAATCTAGAAAAACGCAGCGGCCGGGCTCCTTTCGAAGCCCGGCCGCTGCTGAATGAGGATGTATAGAAGCACCAATTTGCGGCGTTCTTTTTGTGTGCGGGATGTGCCGTTAGTTGCCGGCCTTCTCCTTCTTCCAGCGGCGCACGATGGCGAACGCGCCCAAACCGATGAGGGCAGCCGCAACCACCGCTTCACCGATCAGGATGTAGTAGTAGTTGGCAAAGGGCAGCTCAGACACGGCCACACCATGGACAATCCCGTTCATGGCGTTGGAGTTCACGGTGGTGTAGAGCACGTGCTTCATGGCCTGCCGGGCATAGTACTGGGAAGCAGGATTTTCCATATCCAGCTGGGCGTTGGAGCCGTAGGCCGTCAGCTTGATGTCGCCGCCGGCGCGGATGCACTGCTCGGTATCCATCACGCCGCCGTTGTCGTAGTCGGTGATGACGGAGCCGTCAAAGCCCCACTCGTTGCGCAGCACGCCGGTGATCAGGTTGTAGTTACCGCCCGCCCAGGTGCAGCCAATGCGGTTGAAGGCGGTCATCACAGCCATGACCGCGGGGATCTCGGCCTCGCCCTCGGTGAAGGTGCCGGTCGCCTCGTCAAAGTTCTGCACCTTGATCTTGGTGGTGCCGCGCTCCTCAATGCAGGTCTGGAAGGGCTTCAGGTAGATCTCGCGGATGGCCTGCTCATTGGAGAAGGTGGCCGCGTGGCTGCGGTGGTCCTCCTGGTCGTTGAGGGCGAAGTGCTTGATGTAGGCGTACACGCCCTTCTCCGCGCAGGCGCGGGAGGCCTCCAGGGCCAGCTCGCCGGACATGAAGCCGTCCTCGGAGTAGTACTCGAAGTTACGCCCGGCGAAGGGGGTGCGGTGGATGTTCATGGCCGGGGCGTACCAGCCGGAGATGATGCCGGTGTAGGTGTGGGTGCCCCAGTTGCCGTCGGCGGCCAGGCCGTCCTCGCCCACGTAGTAGCCGTGGAGGTAGGAGTTCTGCCGGTCCCAGCTGGCGGCCAGGTTGGCGGCGCAGGGATAGGTGATGGAGTAGGGCTCATGGCTGACGCCGCCCTCGTTCAGGCCGGAGGGGCCGTCGAAGTCGATGGCGCGGGGCTTGTTGATGGCGGTGGAGCCCAGGGTCTGATAGCCCGCATTACGGATCATCTTCTTGATCTCGTCGGTGGTCATCTGGTCGATGAGGGCGTCCCAGCCGCCCTCGGCGTCCACCTCGTCAAAGTCGCGGCCGCGGAAGTCGATGAGCTGGGGGCCGCCGGTCTTGCCGAACTCGCCGGCCAGCTTGCCCGCCTCGTCGTCGGTCATGGGGTTGAGGGAGGCAGTGCCGGCGCCGATGTCGTCAATGTTCTTCTTGATGGTGTCGGACACCTCAACCTCCCAGGTGTAGCCGTTCTTCTCGCTGAACTCGCTGGCGCGCTTGCCGTCCTGGTTGCCGTGGGGCTGGGGGAAGGTGCCCACCCAGTCCTGACGGGTCAGATACTTGTCGCGGGGGGTCAGCTCGTCGTACACGGCATGGTCGAACTGGTTGGTCACGTCCGCGCCGGCCAGGGACTTGGCGTAGGTCACGTTGTCCACGCCGCTGTTGTCGCTGTAGTCATAGGTCCACTTGCCCACGAAGGCGGCGTCCGCGCCGCCAAACAGGGGCTGCTCCACGGTCTGGCCGCTGTAGGCCAGGAAGTTGTCGGCGGCGGCATGGGCGTTCTCCGCAGCGGTGAGCAGGTAATCCCCGGCCTCCAGGATGTAGGTCTTGGCCTGCACGTCGTCATAGGAGATGAAGTCCCGGCGGTTGACGGTGATGGTCACGGTCTCGGACTGGCCGGGCTCCAGATCGCCGGTCTTCTCAAAGCCCACCAGGGTGACGGCGGACTTCTCAATGTGGTTGGTCCTGTCGTAGTCGGTGTAGGGGGCGTTGAGGTAGAGCTGCACCACATCCCGGCCGGTCACGCTGCCGGTGTTCTTCACGGTGACCTGGATCTCCATGTCGCCGTTCTCATCCATAGCGCCCAGCTTGAAATCGGACCACTCAAAGGTGGTGTAGGAGATGCCGAAGCCGAAGGGATACTGCACGGCGGTGGCATAATCGTAGTCACCGGGGTTGCCCTGGTCCAGCACCTTGTCGAAGTAGCGGGTCTCGTAATACTTGTAGCCCACGTAGATGCCCTCGTCGTAGAACACGCCGGCGCCCACGTCCTGCCCGCCGTTGACCAGCATCATGTCCCCCATGTTCTGCATGGCGGGGGAGGAGAAGGCGTCATAGGCGAAGGTGTCCACCAGATGGCCGGAGGGGTTGATGGCGCCGCTGAGCACATCGGCGATGGAGCGGCAGGTGTCGCCGCCGGCGCCCGGGGCCCAGAGGACCGCAGTGATGTTGGGATAGTTGGCCACCCAGCCCAGCTCAAAGGCGTTGTTGGTGTTGACCACGAGAATGACGTTGTCGAAATTATCGTTCAGGTACTGGATCACACCCAGCTCCACGGAGTCGGGCTCCAGGTAGTGCTTGTCCTTATCCTCGGCCACGTTGGTCCAATTGCCCATGTGGCGGCCCAGGTCGCGGCCCTCGCCGCCGGTACGGGCCAGGAAGTACACGGGGGTGGTGCCCGCCGCCTCGCTCTTGGCCGCGTCGGGGATGGCGGAGATGGGGGCCTCGTTGATGGACCAGTCCTCAGCGCCGCCGTACATCAGCGCGCCGCCGCCGCGGGTGTAGGTGGCGTGGTTGTCGCTGTAGAACTTCCACAGCGCCTCGTTGATGGAGAAGCCCTGCTCGGTGAGGGCGGTCTTCATGTCGCTGGAGATGGTGGACACGCCGGAGCCGGTGCCGCCGGCCAGCAGGTCCACGGAGGAGGCGGAAAACAGGCTCAGCTTGGAGCCCCCCGCCACGGGAAGGCCCTTGCCCTCCTCATTGCGGTTATACAGGAGCACGAAGCCCTCGGCGCCCGCCTTGCGGGTGTAGGCCTGCTCGTCAGCCTGCAGCTGCTTGGAGTCGGTGATGTCGCGGGTATAGTAGGTGGCGTCCACTGCGTCGGTGGCGTCGCTTCCCTTGTTGCTGCTCTCCGCCTCGCCGAAGATATCGCGGAGCACCAGGTCAAACCGGGACGTGCTGATGACGGGCAGCGCGATGGAGAATGCCAAAAGGATTGCCAAAAGGGGCGCAACGATTGCGGTAAACTTCTTTGCACTCATTTTCTTCTTCTGTCCCTTTGCCACAAAGATCCCTCCTAAATCATGATCCTGTTCCAATTTTGTGGGTGAAACCCCTTGCTTTTGCGCACAGCGCCCCCGCCGCCGGAAAATGCGGCGGGGGCGCCTTTTTATGTAATGTTTTAATTACTGCTGGGGAACACGGTCGGAGTTGTCGGTCTCGGTCCAGGTGAGCTCAGACGCGGCGTTGATGGTGATCTTGTCCACGTTGATGCCGCCCTGGCCGCCGTTGTAGCCCTGGGAGGTGAGGACGATGACGTTCTCGCCGGCCTTCAGGTCGATCTTGGCGGTAGCGGTGCCGTAGTTCTTATAGTAGGAGGAGACAACCTCCCAGTCCATGGGGGCCTCCAGGCCGGGGAGGACGCCCTCCAGCTTGCACTCGGTGCCGTTGACGGTGAGCTTGGCGTGCTCGCCCTTGGACAGATCCACCTCTTCAAAGATCATGGGGTCAGCGAACTGGGCCACTGCCGAGGCCGCCCGGAGGGTCAGGGTGGCGGAGCAGGCCTTGGACGCGTTGATCTTAAAGGTGATGGTCTCGCCGGCGGTGGTGAAGTAGCCCACCTGGGTGGCCTCGGGGCCGGAGCCCTCGGCGGAATACTCGGGGCCGGTCTCCACCATGCAGGCCGCGGACAGCTCGGCCTTCTCCGCCTCGAACACGTAGTCCTGGGCCTTGCCGCCGCAGCCGGCCAGGGACGCCGCCAGGGACGCCGCCAGGGCAAGCGAAGCAATCGCCGTCAAAGTTTTGTGTGCCTTCTTCATACTCTTTTCCTCCTGTTTTTTGAATCATTTTATTTGCCCCGGCGCGCCCCGGGAGGCTCCCCTCCCAGGGACGGCGCCGGTCAGCAACGCTTTCAGGTCCCCCGCCTTACTCGGCAGCCTGGGGGAGGCTCTGCTGGGACATCCACTGCCACAGGTTCACATCGGTGACGGTGCAGTTCTCGGGGGTAAGGTCGGCCACAGAGGCCACCTTCGCCGTGTCGATCCGGGTGGTCACCTGGTCGTTAAAGGCATAGATCCAGCTCCAGTGGCCGTCGTAGGTGCCGGTGCCCGTCCAGCTCCAGGGCTCGGGATCGTCGGTGCCCCGCACGTGGTCGGACAGCGTAAACCAAACATTCTGCGCCCCGGCCTCCAGCAGCCGCACATAGGTGGGCAGGCCGTACTCGGCGGGGTTCACCGTGCCGTCGTCGGCGGACTGGACGAACCAGATGTTATAATCCTTCACCTGCTGGATCATCTCATCGGAGACGCAGTCGTTCAAATACGCCTCGCAGATGGGATAGAAGGCCGCAAAGTAGCCGCCGTGCTCAAACATCATGTTCATGGTCATGTAGCCGCCGTTGGAGCAGCCGCCCACATAGATCCGGCTGGTGTCCACATCGGGATTGCCCTCCACATAGGAGGTAATGGCGTGCCAGAGGGCCCCGGTATACCAGGACTCCTGCTTTGCGGGCAGGGTCAGGTTCTCGTTATTAAAGGTGCTGTTGCCGTCGATATCCATCCACATGGTCGGGGTCTGCACCGCCAGGACATAGGCGCCGGCCAGCCCGTCGGTGGCAAAGTACTTTTGCACGTTGGTCTCGTTCTCGGTGGTCAGGGCGGTCACCTCGTTGCCCAGCAGGTCGATGTCGATGTCCGTGCCGCCCTCGCCCATGCCGTGGAGCCAGATGATCAGGGGGTTCTTGCCGCTGTCGCTGTCCGCGCCCTCGGGGGCCCAGGCCGCCCGGGTGAGGGTGATATCCTTGCCCTCCTCGTGGTACTCCACGGTGTCCTTCACCCAGCTGGCGGTCTGGGGCACCTTCCGGTCCGCCGCCGTGGCGGAGTAGGAGCACAGGTCGCCGCCCTGGTAGGCGGTGCCGCCCACGCTGAAGGACTTGCCGGAGGCCACGGTCACGGTGAAGTCCACCTGCTCCGCCCATGTGTTGACGTTCTTCTCCATATTATAGGCAAACGGGCTGGCCTCGCTGGACTTCACCGCCATCTCGATGGTCAGGTGCTTGCCCGCGCCCTCGGCCTTATTGCCGTCCTCGTCGGAGCTGTACACATCTTTCACGGTGCGCTTGGTGGAGCCAAACGCCACCTCAAAGGTATCGCTGGCAAAACCGCTCACGTCCTCGGCAAATTCCAGTACGATCTTCGGAATCGCGGGGCCCCATTCATAGCCCTGGACGATGATGTACGCCTTGGACAGGGCGATCTCCGTGGCCGGCGGCGCGCTGGGGCTTTCCTGCGCAGGGGTAGGCGTAGCCGTAGGAGGGGGAGCAGACTGGGTGCATCCACCCATCACGCCAAGGAGCAGAAGTGCTGCAAGCAAGAGAGAGACTTGTTTCTTCATTAGGTTTGCCATCCTTCCTCTGTTATTGGGCGCGGAGCGCAGCGGATATGCGCCCTGCAAAACAGTGTCCGGCTTTCCCCATGCGCCTGTTCCGCGCCTGTTCCACCCCATTTTACCTCCATGCTGCGGGGGGTTCAATGCGACAAAACTTTTTTGGTTTGTTTTACAACTTTTCCTGCACATAAGCAGAGGAGTGCCCGTCAATATAGGCACTCCTCGACATTTATTATCCTCTTTTTTTCATAGATCATACAATTGGGAACAGGATGGACAGCCGGTAAATTCCGCCGCTGGCCCGCAGGCGCAGGTCGCCCCCGTACTTTTCCGTCAGCATCCGAATACTCTGCATCCCGAAGCCGTGAAACCGCTTGTCCTCTTTTGTGGTCATGGGCAGGCCCCGGTCCATCACCAGGTCGCCGCTGTAGTAGTTCTCCTCGCTGACGTGCAAAAAGTGCTCCCTCACATGCACCGACAGGGAGATCAGCCGTCTCTCCTCGTCGTCCAGCTGCTCCACCGCCTCAATGGCGTTGTCCAGGATGTTGCCGAACAGGGCATAGATATCGGCGTCCTCCATAAAGGCCAGCCGGCGGCCGTCCGCCATGCACGTCAGCTCAATCTGCTTGTTCAGGCACATCAGCGACTTGCTGGCCAGCACCACATCCAGCGCCGCGCACTGCGTCTTCAGCCCGCAGTCGTAAATGTCCACCAGCCGCTCGATCTCCCGCAGCTCCCGCTCCCGCCCCACGTCCCCCAGGGCGGCGATCTGGTGCTTGATATCGTGGCAGCGGATATTGATGGCGTCCACCGCCTCCTTTTCCAGGGCGTAGCGGCTGCGCTCGGTGTGGAGGAGCTGCGTGGCGATCTGGGCCTTCTTTTTCGACTCCGCCTGGCGCATCTGGCACATGCTCACCACCATGGCCAGCACGGAGAAGAGCACCGAGATGACATTGAGGTAAATCATCCCCCGCTCGTTGAGGGTCAGGCCCAGCTCAATGCGGATCAGCGGCTCCAGCACGATGACGGCGCCCGCTGCGGCCGCCGCCGTCAGCAGCATCACGTCGCCCTCCCCGTTGCTGTAGCGGTCGTACTCCGAAATGTCATACCGGTTGCGGAACACCAGCACAAAGCACAGGCAGATCAGCGCCGTGCACGCCGCCAGCAGCAGCTTCTCCCCCCAGCCAGGCGGTATGCCCAGCGCCGCCTGGGCAATCTCCGTGATCCGCTCCGCGCAGTGCTGGAGGATGTAGCCGGTGGTGCCTCCGTACAGCGCCGCCGACCAGCCGCAGCGCAGGCACAGCCGGAACGTGCCGATGGTCAGCAGGTAGGTGCCCAGGTATTTGCAGATCACAATGCCGCCGGGCTCCCAGAGGGGCGCCTTCGCCAAAATCCACTGGTAGGTCCACACGCCGGCCCACAGGCACTCCACCGCCGCCGCCACGGCCAGGCGCAGTCCGAACAGCGGCCTGCGCTCCAGCCCGTACCCCGCCACGATGCAGCAGGCCAGCAGCGCCAGCAGCATGTAAGAATCAAACCAGATCAGCAGCTGCAGCCCGCCCGGGCCGATCATTGCCCGTCCTCCCACTCCGCGCCGGAGTAGCGGTGCAGCTGCGCCAAAAACGCCTTTTTCCTCATACGGCTGATGGGAAATTCCCGCCCCTCCACCACCACGGTGCTGCCCTCCAGCTTCGACACGTAGCGCAGGTTGACGATACACTGGTTGTTGCAGCGGAAGAAGCTGCGGGACGGCAGGCGCTGCTCCACCGACTTCAGCGTCCCATAGGCGTCGTAGTTGGCCTGCAGGGTGTGGTATCTGATATGGTGGTCAAAAATCTCCACGTAGCACAGCTCAAACTCCTTGAGCTGGATCGCGCCGGAGTTGGTGTTCAGCAGCAGCCACTGCTCGGCCCGATGGGCGCAGCGCTCCACGGCCCGCTGCATCTTCAGGGCAAAGGCGGCGTAGCTCACCGGCTTGAGGATGTAGTCCAGCGCGTCCACAGAGTAGCCCTGCACCGCGTACTGCGCCAGGCTGGTGATGAAGATCAGCTTCACCGCGCTGTCTATCTCCCGCAGCCGCTCTGCCGCCGCCATCCCATCGATGCCGGGCATTCGGATATCCATAAAAATCAGGTCGTACTGAAACTGATACTGCTCCAGAAACGCGGAGGCGCTGTCCCACCACTTATGGCTCAATTCAGCCCCCGTCTCCTTGGAAAAGCGGTCCAAAAAACTGCCCAGACGCAGCGCTTCCTTTTCCTCATCCTCAACAATGGCGATCTCAATCATAAAATCACCCCCGTTCATGATATCGGAAACTCTGCCGGGTGTCAATTTTCTTTGAATCGCCGCAACGTTTTTGGTCGTTTTCACCACGTCATTTGCATTTTGCGCCGTCAGCCCCTTAAAAAAGCCGTCCCGGCAGCCTCCGCGCACCCCGGCTGCCGGGACAGCTTGCTATCCCTTCCTATTCGCTCCGCCCGCTTGCAGGAGCAGATCCTTCAAAAAAACCATCTCGGGCAGCCGCCGGTACGCGGCCAGGCAGATTATGTTGGGCGCCGCCATGCACAGCAGCAGCTTCCACAAAAAGCCCGCCGCGCCCTCCGGCGTCATCCCGCACAGCAGCTTTGTCACCGCCCCGCCCGCGGCGGTGACCGCCAGATAAAAAAAGTAGCGGGCAAAATACTCCCCCGGCGGCTGCTCCAGCCCATGGCGGTACAGCCCCAGCGGCTCAATCCAAAAGGGCATGGACACCGTGCTGACCAGCGTCCCGGCCAAAACCCCGGCAATCCCCCACCGCTGGGCCAGGGCGGCGGACACAGCCAGATTGACCAGCGCCTCCAGCACCGACTTATAGCGCTCGTCCCAAAACAGCCCCATGACGCTCTTGGTGTTTGCCACCGGCACCCGCATACTGGTCACGTAAAAATTCGCCACGATCAGCGCCACCGTCTCCGGGGGGAGCAGATAGCCCTCCCCCAGCCAAAGGCCGATGAACGGGTCGTAGAGGCACAGCAGGCAGATGCTCATCCACCCGAACAGCCACGCCGCGCAGAAGTTGAGGCGGCGGAAGGCAGTCCGCTTTTCCTCCACCTCCGCCGTGGCGCTCAGCTTCCCCAGCGCGGGCATGACGGCGTTGGACAGGGCGCTGATTACCATATTCAAAAGCCCCCGGATCATCACATAGTTGGAGTACAGCCCGGTGGTCTCGATGCCCACAAATTTGGAGATGAGGAGGTTGTCCGTGCCGAACACCGCCACCGCCCCTACCCGGTGGAGGACCATAGCCCCCACGTTCCGGCGGATCTCCCCCAGCACCTCCGCCGGAACAGGCCGGACATCCCGCTCCCGCAGGAAGGGGTACAGCCGGTCCGTCCAGGCCGACACCACGGCGTTCTGCACCAGGGTGGCGGCGATGGCGATGCCCAGGTAATACGCATAATTGTGTGTCAGCAGCAGCGCCGCCGCCTGTGCCCCGGCGGCGGCCAGGGCCACGGCGGCGCGCACCGCGGCGTCGATGTATTTCCTCTGGTACACAAAGAGCAGCGTGGACTTATAGGACCAGAAATAGGACACGCCCGCGTTGACCACGCTCAGGGCATAGAGCAGCGGGATGTTGGGGATGCCCTCCGGCATTTCCTTCACAAAAACGCCCAGGAAGGGGGTCAGCGCCAGCCCCACCGCCAGCACCGCCCCGCCCACCGCCTGATAGACCCGGCGGTAGAGCCGGACCAGGGACTTGATGAGCTGCGTATCCCCCTGGGCCGCGGGCCGGTACAGGCTGTAGGTGACGGACACGCCGAACCCCAGCTCCGCCAGCGAGAGCATAGACAGGATATCGGTGAACAGCCCGTTCAGCCCCAGGTATTCCTTCCCCAGCGCGATGACGAACACCCGGCGGGACACGAACTTCAGCCCGGCCAGGATGAGCTCGCTGGCCAGGATAAACTTCAGGTTTTTCGCCACACCCTTCGCCGTGTCCATCCGATCCCCTCACTCCGTCCCCGCCTTCGGCGGCTTGATCCGGCCGTACAGGCAGGCCGCCGCCCGGAATATCCCAATGTGGGCCCGCAGCGCCAGCACCGCCGCCGCGTCCTTTTTAGACGCAAACAGGGACAGCGCCCGCCAGCTGAAATGGCGGCGGATGTTGCCCTGAAACCGCTTCAGATACTCCCCCACGGGCCCGTCCGCGCCGCCCTCCACCGCCTGCATGGCCAGCCGCGCCCCGGTGTCCAGCGCCACCAGCTCCCAGCAGCGCACCGCCTTGGGGGAAAACCGGGCGGGCGCGCCGGCGCAGATGCCGTCCAGCACCGGCAGCACGGCGCACCGCTTTTCATTCACGCCGCTGTTGACCAGGCTGCCCATGCGGCAGGTATAGTGGTACAGCCGGTCCGGGATATAGCTGACCCGCTCCACCCGCTGGAGCAGCTGATAGAAAAACAGAAGGTCCTCGCTGTACAGCACCTCCTCCCGGAAGGGCGTCTCCCTCACCAGCCCCATGGGGTAGAGCTTGCCCCACGCCGTCCACAGGAAGGGGGCGCGCCGGGCCAGGCATTCCACCGCCCCCTCCGCGGAGTAGACGGCGGGGGGGCCCTCCTCCAGCCCCATTCCCTCGTTCCCACACGCGCAGATATCCGCCCCGGTCTCCCGCCAATTGCGGTACAGCGCCTCCAGCAGTCCAGGCTCCACCCAGTCGTCGGAGTCGATAAAGACGGCCAACTCCCCCGCCGCCCGGCCCACGCCCTCATTGCGGGCGGCGGACGGCCCCCGGTTATCCGGCAGGGCCGCGTATTGAAACCGTCCGTCCCGCTGCGCGTATCCCCGGCACACCTGGCCGCTGCCGTCGGTGAAGCCGTCGTCCACCAGAATGGCCTCCCAGTTGGGATAGGTCTGGGCCGCCAGGGAGTCCAGGCACCGCTTCAGATACGGCCCGGCGTTATACACCGGCACCACCACGCTGATCAGCTCCATTCCCCCGCCCCCTCTCCCGCCGCCTGGCGGTAGTACTCCGCCAGCCTTCGGTGCATTTCCTGCACGCTGAACAGCGCCTCCACCCGCGCCCTGCTGCCGGCGGATATGCGCCTGAGCGCCGCCACATTGCCGCCGTATTGCAGTAGGGCCTGCGCCAGGGCGATCACGTCCCCCGGCTCCACCAGGGTGCCGTTCTCTCCCGTGACCACCTCGGGAATGGCGCCCACGGTGGTGCTGATGATGGCCTTGCCCGCCGCCATCCCCTCCAGGATGGCCATGGGCAGGCCCTCGTGGTAGGAGGGCAGCACCACGGCCGCGGCGTTTCTGAGCAGCTCCAGCTTTTTTTCGCCGTCCACCCAGCCCAGCACCGCAACGCGGTCTTCCAGCCCCCTTTCCGCCACCCTGGCCCGGACCTGCTCCACCTCGCCGTCCCCCGCCATGGTCAGGCGCAGCGCCGGGTTGCGCTGCGCGGCCAGCGCCGCCGCCTCCACCAGGTCATAGGAACCCTTCCGCATCCCCATGCGGCCCAGCATCACGAAGGAATTGGGGTGCTCCGCCGGGTCGGAGACCGCCCCCCGGCATTCCTCCGGGTCCACGCCGTTGTGCAGCACCCGGCAGGTCCCGGTCTCAAACCGCCTCTCCAGCTCCTGCCGCCAGCGCTCCGACAGGGCCAGCACCAGGTCCGCCCGGC
Source organism: uncultured Oscillospiraceae bacterium (assembly GCA_948670295.1). Classification (GTDB taxonomy): domain Bacteria; phylum Bacillota; class Clostridia; order Oscillospirales; family Oscillospiraceae; genus Enterenecus. The sequence continues at coordinate 16,657 of CAPOAR010000071.1, forward strand.
GGAAGAAGCGGTCGATGATCCCCTTTCCTCGGGGGCCCAGCCCGTCGTAAAAGTCCAGAAACTCCGCGCAGTGTACGTGTATGACCGCCCTTTTCCCCGCCCGCTTTATTGTTCGCAGATAGAGCGCCTTGCGAAACGCGCTGCCCTTTTCCGCGGTGTGTATGTGAAACAGGTCGTAGCGCTTATAGCAGCGCAGAAAGCGGAAATAGGCGAAGATGCAGTACAGCAGCCGCCGGGGCAGGCTGCCGTCTATGTAGGAGGGAAAGGTGTCGATCTCAAACTCCCGGTTGAGCGCCTCGCCCTCCCGGATGCTTCGGATGACCGCAGCCATCCCGCCCCGGGAGCCCGTCTCGCTGGGGCCGATTACCAATATTTTCATGGGATACCTCCGTGCTTACAGCGAGTTGAGAAAACCGTCCAAAGAC
>CAPOAR010000072.1:0-16902 GCA_948670295.1 uncultured Oscillospiraceae bacterium
TACCACTCCCCTGGAGTGGGAACACTCCAGGGGAACAACAAAGATTTTGACTGGGGAACCAGTTGAAATAATAAGTCGGTGCTGATTGCGGTGAGGGTCCACCCGTTCCCATCCCGAACACGGCAGTTAAGCTCACTCGCGCCGAAAATACTTGGCTGGCGACGGCCTGGAAAGATAGGTAGTGCCGACACAGAGAAGCGGACAGTCTGTTGACTGTCCGCTTTCTTTATTTGCGAGGACTTCAGAGGCTGAAGTCCTCGTCTTTCAGATGCTCAAAGGTGGCCGCAAGGGGCTTGGGCGGGACGCGCTTGAGAGGATCATAGCGGAAGCGGCGGCAGGAGCCGGAGCAGGTGACAATACCCTTTTTGACACACATCAGTTGCCCCTCGTCCAAGGGGGTGGCCCATTGGCAGTAGGCGCAGCGTGGGTCGATATTCTTTTCAAACAGCATGGCTATCCCTCTGTTCCATCGGTGATCTTTTCTCTATTATACACGATAATGCGGCAGATTGCCACATTTATTTCGCCAGAGGGACCGGCAGAGGGCTGCTAAAAACAGCCAGCCCGCCAGCGCGGACAGGGAGGATGCCGCCAGCGCTGTGGAAAAGTCCAGCGCGGCGATGGATTCCGCCTGCTCCGCCAGATAGTCCGCCACCGGGGCGGATAGGGGAAACAGCCGGGTAAGGCACCAGGTCAGCCCGGCGGCAATGAGTCCATGGCACAGCTTGCCCGCCAGATAGGTTTTTGCGGACAGTCCGCTGTCCACCAGGAAGGACAGTACCTGGCAGTGGACCGACAGCCCAGCCCACCCCAGCATGAAGGCCGCCATGGATACCCGACCCGCCAGATGTGTGCCGCCGCGCAGAGAGGACACACCGGAGGACAGCTCCAGCAGGCCCGCCACCAGCCGCCGGGCCCAGTCCGGCTCGAATCCGATCAGGGCCAGCAGCTCGGCCAGGGCGGCAAACGCGCCAAAGGCGGACAGCAGCTGGAGCACTACGGAAAAAAACACCACGAAGGCGCAGATGTTCAGTGTACTCTGCAATGAGCGGACCACAGCGCCGGTGAAGGCGGCGGGGACCGTGACCACTTGGATGGGCTTGGGCCGGGGGGAGGCGGCATGACGGCGTTCGCTTCCGCCATAAAAGCGGAACAGCAGCCCCACCAGCATCGACGCCAGGGCGTGGGTCAGGTAGAGGAGAAACCCCACCCTGCTGTCCCCGAAAATGCCCGCCCCCACCACCCCGAGGATAAATGCGGGGCCGGAATTGTTGCAAAAGGCCAGTAGGCGCTCCGCCTCCGGCTTGGAGCACAGCCCCTGCTGGTAGAGCTGGAGGGCGGTGCGCGCCCCCACAGGATAGCCGCCGATGAACCCCAGGGCCACCGCCGCCGCGCAGCTGCCGCTCACCCGGAACAGCGGGCGCATCAGCCCCTCAAGCGCCCGGCCCAGATAGGCCGCCAGCCCCAGATCCACTACCAGGGAGGACAGCACAAAAAAGGGGAACAGGGAGGGTACGATGACGTTGAAGCACAGCACCAGGCCGTCCTTTGCCCCGGCGATGGCCTCCCCCGGGGCGGCCACCAGCCCCGCCGTGGCGATGAGCAACGCCAGCCCCGCCAGAGCGTCCCGCACCTTTTGTTGTCTGAGCAGCCGAAGCACAGCGGCATCACCTCCGTGGGGAGAGCCTATGCGGGGAGGGGCGGCGGCTTGCCTGTCCCCCTTATATTTTCCGGGAAATTTCGGCGCGGACTGTGAAAAGGTACAAAGTGTCAGGGAGTTTTCCTTGTGCCGTTGGAGAAAATGTGGTATGCTGACGAAAAGAGGACGGCGGAGCGGAGAGGCCGTCATAGGGGAGGCGTTGGTATGCAGTACGAGATCACCGAGCAGATCCCCCTGCTGGATGGGCAGGGGAACCTCACCCGGGCGGGGTACGCCAAGCGGCTGCTGCCCGTATATGACCGAAAAAAGGTGCGGGGCGGGATGACCCGGCTGAAGGAGTGGGACTATTACTATATCGGGAACAGCTGCTTCGGCCTGGCCCTTACCATCGCGGACAACAGCTATATGGGGTTGGACTCCATCTCCTTTTTGTCCTTTGAGGGGGAGCCCTGGGAGGTGACCAAAAGCCCCATGTCTGTGCTGCCCATGGGCCGGACGGGCCTGCCGTCCACGTCGGCGGCGGGAATCACCGCCAGCTCGGGCAAGCGGCACGCCCTTTTGTTCCAGGTGGGGGAGGGCAAGCGGCAGCTCACCGCCCACATGGACGGCTTCAAGGATGGAAAGCCCCTAGACGCCCAGATCACCCTCACCGGGGAGCCGGAGGAATCCATGGTGATCTGCACCCCCTTTGAAAAGCCTGCCCACTTTTACTACAATCAGAAGATCAACTGTATGCGGGCGGAGGGCACGGTGCGCATCGGCGGGGAGAAGTACCGCTTTGATCCCAAGGACTCCTTTGCCGTGCTGGACTGGGGCCGGGGGGTGTGGACCTACCACAATACCTGGTACTGGGGCTCCGCCTCCGGGCTGGCGGAGGGGGCCGAATTCGGGTTTAATATCGGCTATGGCTTTGGGGACACCTCCGCCGCCACGGAGAATATGCTGTTCTATCAAGGCAGGGCCCACAAGCTGTCCAAGGTGGAGTTCGGCATTCCCATGAAGGATGGGAAGGAGGACTACATGACGCCCTGGCGCTTCACCAGCGATGACGGGCGCTTTGAAATGGACTTTGTGCCGGTGCTGGACCGGGTGTCATGCACCAGCGTGGGAATCATCAAGAGCGACCAGCACCAGGTATTCGGGCGCTTCAGCGGCACGGCGGTGCTGGACGATGGCACAGCCCTCCAGGTGCGGGATCTGTTCGGTTTCGCGGAAAAGGTGGAAAATAAGTGGTGAGCGCCCGCTCCGCCCCCCAGGATGGGGGGCGGGTGGGTTCGCCGCTTTAGTGCGGTAAAAATTTCTTGGGGAAAAGGGTTGACAAACGGGGCGCGCCTGCGTATAATGACAACAACAACCAAACACACCAAACCAGTGACGGAGAGAAGTACCCGGCGCGGCAGACCTTCAGAGAGCCCCCGATGGTGGGAACGGGGCGGCGAGCGGCCGGCGAATGGACTTCGGAGGGCGGACCGAACGGCCTGGGCCAAGTAGGGACCGACGGGCACCCACCCGTTATCCACCGGGGCGCGTATGATGGTACGCGTAAGCGAGCGGACGTTTTTCAACGTCAATTTGGGTGGTATCGCAGAAGCAATGGCTTTTGTCCCATGGGGGGACGAAGGCTATTTTCTTTTTCCTCCCCCGCTGCTGGCAAGGCGGGGTTCATCTGCCGCTCAAAATATTTTTTTGGAGGAAAAGAACATGAAAAAGCACAACACCATGAAGAGGCTCCTCGCCATTGCCGCCGCCGCGGCCCTAACCCTGTCCCTGTGCGCCTGCGGCCCAGCCTCTGAGCCGGGCGGACCTTCGTCGAACGTGGACGGTTCCGCCGAGCCCAGCCAGGCCGTCTATAGCGTGGCCATCATCAAGCAGATGGACCACCCCTCCCTGGACGAGATCGCCCAGGCCATTGAGGCGGAGCTGGCCCAGCTGGCCGAGGACAATAAGGTGACCATCCAATACCACACCACCTCCGGCCAGGGGGACCAGAGCACCCTGAAGCAGCTGGCCGACCAGGCCGTCGCCGACAAGGCGGACGTGATTATCCCCATCGCCACCACCGCCGCCCAGATCGCCGCCGCCAGCGCCGAGGACACCCAGACCCCCGTGGTGTTTGCCACCGTCTCCGACCCGGAGGCGGCCGGGCTCACCGGGCTCCCCTATGTGACCGGCACCAGCGACGCGCTGAACACCCGCTTCATCATCGACATGATGCTGGCCCAGGACCCGGAGCTCAAAAAGGTGGGGCTGCTGTACTCCCTGTCCGAGGTCAACTCGGCCAAGCCCATCGCCGAGGCTATCGCCACCCTGGAGAGCAGGGGAATCGCATATGTGGAGCGGACCGCCAACACCAATGACGAAGTGATTACCGCCGTCTCCGCCCTCATTGCCGAGGGGGTGGACGCCATCTTTACCCCCACCGACAACATCATCGCCACGGCCGAGCTGGCCATCTATGAGGACCTGATCCAGGCAGGCATCCCCCATTACACCGGGGCGGACTCCTTTGTGCGCAACGGCGCCTTTACCACCTGCGGCGTGAATTACACCGATGTGGGCCGGCGCACAGCGGGCCTGGCATACCAGGTGATCGCCCAGGGCATGGACGGCATGGAGGATTTCTATCTGATGGACGGCGGCATCATCACCGTCAACACGGAGACCGCCGCGGGGCTGGGCGCCGACTACTCTGTGTTCAGCACCATGGGCACCGTGGTGGAGGTCGTCACCACCGAGGACTGAGCCGCCTGATGGCGCGGGGCGCATACAGACGGACAGATTCGAACCGGCAGCGGAGATGAGAACTGTGATTGGAAAAGATGTGCGCACGGGTGTGGGCCTGCTGGCGGCGCTCTTTCCGGCCGGAGGGCCGGTGGCGTATCCGTTTGGCATCCGAAACTTTTATGTGGCCGGCCCCGAAGGAAATCTGCTTGAGATTGGGAGTACGAGAAAGGGTTAAATGAGAAGCCTCCGCCCCGGCATCACCGGGGCGGGGGCGCGAGAGGAGCGAAAAACCGTGTTACAAATCGTACAGACCGCCCTGGAGCTGGGATTCCAATACGCCCTGGTGGCCATGGCGCTGTTTTTGAGCTACCGCATTCTGGATATCGCCGATTTGACCACCGACGGCAGCTTTGTGCTGGGGGCGGCGGTGTCGGTGACGCTGACGGCGGCGGGCCACCCCATCCTGGCCATCCCGGCGGCTATGGCGGCGGGGGCCTGCGCGGGCTTTGTCACCGCCTTTTTGCAGACCCGCCTGGGGGTGCCCTCCATCCTGGCGGGCATCATCACCAACACCGGGCTGTATACCGTCAACCTGATGGCCATGGGGTGGAAGTCCAACGCCAGTCTGCTCCGGGCAGACACCGTGTTCACCCTGCTCCGGGCAGCCGGGGTGGGCGGGGAGTGGTACGAGCTGCTGCTGTCCGCCTGCATCATGGCGGCGGCGGGCGCACTGCTGTGGCTGTTTCTGGGCACCCGGCTGGGCCTGTCCATCCGGGCCACCGGCGACAACCGGGACATGGTGCGCTCCTCCTCCGTCAACCCGGCCTTTACGGTGACGGTGGGGCTGTGCCTGGCCAATGCCCTCACGGGGCTGTCCGGCGCGGTGGTGGGCCAGTACCAGAAGACGGTGGACACCAATATGGGCGCGGGCATCGTGGTCATCGGCCTGGCCTGTCTCATCATCGGCGAGACGGTGGTGGGCCGGGGGGGAATAGGCAGGGGCATCCTGGCCGTCATGGCGGGCTCCGTGGTCTACCGTTTCATTTACGCCGCCGTCCTTAACACCAGGATTGTGCCCATTGAGTGTTTAAAGCTGGTCACCGCCCTGGTGGTGGCGCTGGCCATTGCCGCCCCAGCCATCAAGAGCGGCGTTATGTTTCAAAAGCGCCGCCTGGCGGCGGGACGAAGGGGGGCGTGCTGACATGCTGCGCATCGAGCACATCTCTAAAACCTTCAATCCGGGTACGGTCAATGAAAAGACGGCGCTGTCGGATTTGTCCCTCCACTTGAAGCCAGGGGATTTCGCCTCCATCATCGGCTCCAACGGGGCGGGCAAGTCCACCCTGCTGGGCGCCATCGCGGGCAGCTTCATTGTGGACAGCGGCTCCATCGCTTTGGACGGCAGGGACATCACCTTTACCCCCGACCACCGGCGAAGCGTGGTCATCGGGCGGCTGTTCCAGGATCCCCTCCGGGGCACCGCCCCCTCCATGACCATAGAGGAGAACCTGGCCCTGGCCTACTTGCGCTCCACAAAGGAAAGGACCAGCCCCTTCAGCCGGATCCGAAGGAGGGACAAGGAGTTTTTTGCCGAAAAGCTCAAGCTGCTGGGCATGGGGCTTGAGGATCGAATGCGCCAGCCGGTGGGACTGCTGTCCGGCGGACAGCGCCAGGCCCTCACCCTGCTGATGGCCACCCTGGTCACCCCCAAGCTGCTGCTGCTGGACGAGCACACCGCCGCCCTGGACCCGGGCACGGCGGAAAAGGTGCTGGAGCTCACCCGGACCATCGTGGCGGACAACCGCATCACCTGCCTCATGATCACCCACAATATGAAGCAGGCCCTGGAGCTGGGCAGCCGCACGCTGATGATGGCGGACGGGAACATCGTGCTGGACGTGTCCGGGGAGGAGCGGGCGGGCATGACGGTGGACGACCTGCTGCGCCGGTTCCGGGCGGGGACAGGCCATGAACTGGACAACGACCGCATGCTGCTGTCCGATTGAACGGGAGCGCCCCCCGGCAAGGCTGGGGGGCGCTCTTGCCATTTTGGGCAGGGCATGTTAAAATGAGGAAACGGGTTTGGGCTGGCCGCGCCAAAGAAAAGCGCAGGGGAAGCCCCAGACTATGATAACGAGGGGAAATAAATGGAGACAATTATACAAATTCTGAGCCGGGAGCTGGATCGCCCGGAGCAGCACATCGAGAACATCATCACCCTGCTGGACGAGGGGAACACCGTCCCCTTCATCGCCCGCTACCGCAAGGAGCTCCACGGGGCCATGGACGACCAGCTCATCCGCCAGCTGGCGGACCGATTGCAGTACCTGCGCAATTTGCAGGACCGCCGGGATGAGGTGAAGCAGTCCATTGAGAACCAGGGGAAGCTGACGGACGAGCTTTCCGCCGCTATTGACGCCTCCGCCACCCTGGCGGAGGTGGAAGACCTTTACAGGCCCTATAAGCAGAAGCGCCGCACCCGGGCTGCCATGGCCAAGGAGAAGGGGCTGGAGCCGCTGGCCCTGCTGGCCTTTGCCCAGGGCCCGGCGGTGGACATGGAGGGGGCCGCCCAGGACTACATCGACCCTGAGAAGGGGGTGGAGACCGTCCAGGACGCCCTGCAAGGGGCCTCAGACATCATCGCCGAGCTGATCTCCGACGACGCAGGCGTGCGTGGGATGCTGCGGGAGCTGTACTGGCGGCGGGCGGCCATTACCTCCAGGGCGGCGGCCAAGGATGCGGAGGACAGCGTATACCGCCTATACTATGAGTTTTCAAGTCCGCTGTCCAAAACCCAAGGGCATCAAATTCTCGCCATAAACCGGGGGGAGCGGGAGGAAATCCTCAAGGCCGGCGTGGAGATGGACCGGGAGACTGCCCTGGTGGCCCTGCGGCGCAGGGTGGTGCCCGGAAGGGCGGCTATGGAGTTTGTGAAGGCCGCCGCCGAGGACGCCTATGACCGGCTGATCGCCCCCTCCCTGGAGCGGGAGGTGCGCTCCGAGCTGACGGACCGGGCCAACGAGGGGGCCATCGGCCAGTTTGCCCTCAATTTGAAGCCCCTGCTCATGCAGCCCCCGGTGAAGGGTTTTGTCACCATGGGGCTGGACCCGGGCTACCGCATGGGGTGTAAAGTGGCGGTGGTTGACCCCACCGGCAAGGTGCTTGACACCACGGTGGTCTACCCCACCCACGGGGAGCGGGGGAAGAACGAGGCCATCGACAAGCTGGCCGTCCTCATCAAAAAGCACAAGGTGGCCCATATCGCCATCGGCAACGGAACCGCCAGCCGGGAGACGGAGCAGATGGCGGTGGAGCTGATCCGCAAGGTGGGGGGCGGGGTGAGCTACGCCATTGTGAACGAGGCGGGTGCGTCGGTGTACTCCGCGTCCAAGCTGGCGGCGGAGGAGTTTCCCGAATTCGATGTGAATCTGCGTTCGGCGGTGTCCATCGCCCGGCGGCTCCAGGACCCCCTGGCGGAGCTGGTGAAAATCGACCCCAAATCCATCGGCGTGGGCCAGTACCAGCACGACATGCCCCAGGCCAGGCTGGGCGAGGCGCTGGACGGGGTGGTGGAGGACTGCGTGAACGCGGTGGGGGTGGACGTGAACACCGCCTCCGCACCGCTGCTCACCCGGGTGGCGGGGCTGAACGGCACCACGGCAAAAAATATTGTGAAGTACCGGGAGGACAACGGCCCCTTTACCACCCGGAAGCAGATTTTAAAGGTGCCGAAATTGGGCCCAAAGGCATTTGAGCAGTGCGCGGGCTTCCTGCGGGTGCCGGAGAGCAAGTTCCCCTTGGATAACACCGCCGTCCACCCGGAGAGCTACGCCGCGGCGGAAAAGCTGCTGGCGCTGTGCGGCCATGACATGGCCGATGTGAGGGCGGGGAAGCTGGGCGACCTGAAGGGCCGGCTGACGGCCTACGGGGAGGAAAAAGCGGCTGCGGCGTGCGGCGTGGGGGTGCCCACCCTGCTGGACGTGGCGGCGGAGCTGGTCAAGCCGGGGCGGGACCCCCGGGACGAGCTGCCCGCCCCGGTGCTGCGCACCGATGTGCTGGACGTGAAGGACCTGAAGCCAGGCATGGAGCTGAAGGGCACGGTGCGCAACGTCATCGACTTTGGGGCGTTTGTGGATGTCGGCGTCCACCAGGACGGGCTGGTGCACATCAGCCAGATCTGTGACCGCTTCATCAAGCACCCCTCCCAGGTGCTCAGCGTAGGGGACGTGGTGACGGTGTGGGTGAGGGAAGTGGACGAGAAGAAAAAGCGCATCTCGCTGACCATGCGAAAGGACCAGGTGAAATAGCCCGCGGGCGGGGCGTCACGCCGGGCGTTTTCCTGCGCCCGCATCCAGTCCCGGCGCGACGCCTCGGGACGGCCCTGGAAGGGAACAGCATTGCCCGGGGATGGCGACCATGACCATATCCCGGGCGAGTAAAAAGGAGGGCCTGACATGGCCGGGAAGCTCTATCTGGTGCCCACCCCCATCGGGAACCTGGGCGACATCAGCCGCCGGGCGGCGGAGACTTTGGAGGGGGCGGACTTCATCGCCGCAGAGGACACCCGGGTGACGGTGAAGCTGCTCAACCACCTGGAGCTGAAAAAGCCCATGACCGCCTACCACCGCCACAACTGCGAGACGGCGGGCGCCGCCATCCTGCGGCGCTTGCAGGGGGGGGAGAGCTGCGCCCTGGTGACCGACGCGGGCACCCCCGCCATCTCCGACCCTGGGGAGGACCTGGTGGCCCTGTGCGCCGCCGGTGGGGTGGAGGTGGAGGCCATCCCAGGGCCCTGCGCTCTGACGGTGGCGCTGTCGGTGTCCGGCCTGCCCACCGGGCGGTTCACCTTCGAGGGGTTCCTGCCGCTGAACAAGAAAAACCGCCGGGTCCGGCTGGACGCCCTGGCGGACGAGACGCGCACCATGATCTTCTACGAGGCCCCCCACAAGCTGCGCGCCACCCTGGACGATCTGGCGGACGCCCTTGGCCCAGACCGCCGCCTGGCGGTGTGCCGGGAGCTGACCAAGCTCCACGAGGAGGTGCTGCGCACCACCATTGGGGAGGCCCAGGCGCGCTACGCCGCCCAGGAGCCCCGGGGGGAGTTTGTGCTGGTGGCGGCGGGCCGCCCCGCCCAGGAGGAGGCGCCGGACGGGGATGGGGCCCTGGCCCGGGCGGAGGAGCTGCGCCGGGCGGGGCTGCCCCTGAAGCAGGCGGCGGCCCAGGCGGCGGAGGAGTTCGGGGTGAAAAGGCGCGGGCTGTACAATCAGATGCTGAAGCGGGAGCGGGACTAGGGCCTGCTTGAAAATTGCCAACATGTCCAAACAGCGCCTAAGGGGAGCGGCGGGGAGGCCCGCCGCTTTGCCGTTCCCATTTTTGGAAATTTACTGCCAATACTTACCTGTGTCGCCAACGGCTGGAAATGATAACGTATGGTATAATGTATCTGGAAAATTTTACCGTTCAAATTGAGGGCGGAATTTGTCGAAAAAGTGAAAACGCAGAAAAAAGGGGAAAACAAAAAAAGCCGCCATTCCGGCGGCTTTTCGTACAGCGGTAGGGCGGCGGGGAATTATTTGCTGCCCAGATCTTTCAGACAGCTCACGCAAACATTTTTCCCCTTGAAGGAAGTGATCTCGCGGGAATCCCCACAGAAAATGCAGGCAGGCTGATACTTGTTCAAAATGATGGAAGGCCCGTCCACATAGATTTCCAGGGGGTCGCGCTCTGCGATGTCCAGGGTGCGGCGCAGCTCGATCGGCAATACGATGCGCCCCAGCTCATCGACTTTTCGAACGATTCCGGTTGCTTTCATTTGCGGTGTCCTCCTTGCGCCATGGCATGAATTTTTTCACAACTCATACTACGCCTTTATTATAACACAACGTATAACTTTGTCAATCAAAAAATTGGGGAAAATCCGTAATTATTGGGAACTCTGTCGAATTGTGCCATGGCGGCCTTTTCCTGGGACATGAATTTGTGCGCGCTGCCGTATATATAGGGGGACGAGCAAAGGGGGGACCGAGATATGGCGATGTCGCTGATCTGGACGGCAATGGTGGGTGCGGCCATTCTGTGCGGGCTGGCCACGGGAAACGGCCCGGCGGTGGCCCGGGGGGCGCTGGATGGGGCGGCGGCCGGGGTGGAGCTGTGCCTGTCCATGATGGGGGTGCTGTGCCTGTGGATGGGGGTGATGGAGGTGATGGAGCGCTCCGGCATTGCCCGGGGGCTGACCCGGCTGCTCCGGCCCGCCGTCAGGCGGCTGTACCCGGACTTTGCCCGGGACGAAGGGGTGATGGACGCGGTGAGCGCCAACCTGTCCGCCAACCTGCTGGGGCTGGGCAACGCGGCCACCCCCCTGGGGCTGGAGGCGGCCCGGCTGATGGCCCGGCGCAGCCCCGGAACGGCGTCGGACGGCCTTTGCATGCTGGTGGTCACCAACACCGCGTCATTACAGCTCATCCCTACCACGGTGGCCTCCCTGCGCGCGGCGGCGGGGAGCGCCAACCCGTTTGATATCCTGCCGGCGGTGTGGCTGGCGTCGTCCGTCTCGGTGGCGGTGGGAATTGCGTCGGCCAAGCTGTTCTCCCGGGTGTGGAGGTAGGCCATGGAGCTGATGTTCACCATGCTGGTGCCCGTTCTGATGCTGGCGGTGGCCCTGTGGGGGCTTTACAGGCGGGTAGACCTGTGGGGGGCGCTCACCGATGGGGCGGAAAAGGGGCTGAAGGTGTCCCTGCGGATCATGCCGCCCCTCATCGGGCTGCTGACGGCTGTGTATATGCTGCGCGCCTCCGGGGCGCTGGAGCTGCTGGGGGAGGCGGTGGGGCCGCTGCTGTCGGCGGCGGGCATTCCTGTGGAGACCATCGGGCTGCTGCTGGTGCGCCCGGTGAGCGGCTCCGCCGCCCTGGGGGTGGGGGCGGAGCTCATCGAAACCTACGGTCCCGACTCCCTGGTGGGGCGGACGGCGGCGGTGATGCTGGGCTCCACCGAGACCACGTTTTACACCATCGCGGTGTATTTTGGCGCGGCCAAGGTGGGCAGGACCCGGTATGCCGTCCCGGCGGCGCTGTGCGCGGATATCGCCGGGTTCCTGGCGGCGTCCTGGGCGGTGCGGCTGCTGTTTTGAGCTTTTATGGTTCCTCCTGCCCCGGGATGGTGAGCTTGGGATTGGGTGCGCTGAGGTATATCTCCTCGCAGTCCCGCTGGGCTTCGATCAATATCTGAATGGCTTTTTCTGTGTTCCGCATGAGATGGAGGTACATTTCTTTATAATCTGCCATGCTTATCACCTCTTTGACAGTATAGCATTGTTTAGCACAGTTGGTCAACCGCAATACTAAACAATGTTCTATAATGTTTTACCAAGGAGTGATATGATGGCAAAAACGCAAACTCAAATTGGCATTCGTGTTACGAATGATTTTAAGGCTCGCCTTGAAAGGCAGGCTGATAAGGAGCGGCGTTCTGTCTCTAATTTAATCCTCAAAGTAATGGAAGAATACCTGGAACAACAGGAAAAACAGTCATAAAAAGTCCCCACCCGGTTTCGGGTGGGGACTTTTTTCGTCTCTGGCTTATTCCTCCGCCATGGCCTTGGCCGCGGCGATGGCCTTCTCCTGGGCGGGGCCGGGGCACTCCTCATAGCGCACAAAGCGCTGCACATAGGAGCCCCTGGATTGGGTCATGGCCCGCAGGTCGATGGCGTAGGTCATCATCTCGGCCATGGGGGCCTCGGCGGTGATGGTCTGCTGGCCGCCGCCGATGGGCTGCATGTCCATCACGCGGCCCCGGCGCTTGTTCAGGTCGCCCAGCACGTCGCCCATGTAGTTGTCGGGCACGGTGACCTTCAGCTCCACCACCGGCTCCAGCAGCACGGGGGACGCCTCGGGCAGGGCGGCCTTATAGGACAGCTGGGCGGCGGTCTTGAAGGCGATTTCGGAGGAGTCCACCGGGTGGTAAGACCCGTCGTACAGGGTGGCCTTCAGGTTGACCATGGGGTAGCCCGCCAGCACGCCGTGGACGCAGGCTTCCCGCAGGCCCTTCTCCACCGCGGGGAAGAAGTTCTTGGGCACCGCGCCGCCCACGACCTCCTCGCAGAACTCCAGGGATTCGCTCTCGCAGGGCTCGAAGCGGATCCACACGTCGCCGAACTGGCCGGAGCCGCCGGTCTGCTTCTTGTGACGGCCCTGCTTGGACACCGGCTTACGGATCTTCTCCCGGTAGGCCACCCGGGGCTCGGACAGCTCCACGTCCACGTTGAAGCGGCTCTTGAGCTTGTTCACCAGCACGTCCATCTGGATATCGCCGGCGGCGGTTACCACCATCTGGTGGGTCTCGGCGTTATTGAGCACGCTGAAGGTGGGGTCCTCCTCGTTGAGGCGGCCCAGGCCTGCGGCGATCTTGTCCTCCTGGCCCCGGGTCTTGGGGGCGATGGCGCGGGAGAAGTTGGGCTCGGCGAAGGGGATGGGATCCAGCTTGACGAATTTGCGGGCGTCGCACAGGGTGTCGCCGGTCTTGATGCGGTCCATCTTGCCGATGGCGCCGATGTCGCCGCAGCCCAGCTCCTTGACCTCCTCATTCTTTTTGCCGCGCATGGTGTACAGGCGGCCCAGCTTCTCGTTCTGGCCGGAGGCGGCGTTCACCAGGGTCATGTCGGAGGTGAGACTGCCGGAGATGACCTTGACGAAGGAGAACTTGCCGTACTGGTCGGCCATGGTTTTGAACACGAAGGCGGCGGGCACCGCGCCCTGGGAGACGATGAAGTCCTCGTGCTCGCCGTCCTTGTTGGTGGCGGAGGCGGGGACGCCCTCCAGGGGGTTGGGCAGCAGGTCCACAATGAAGTCCAGCAGCATCAGGGTGCCCAGGCCGGTGTAGGAGGAGCCGCACACCACGGGAACCAGGGAGCAGTCCCGCACGCCGGAGCGCAGGCCCTGCATGATCTCGGCGTAGGTGAAGGTCTCGCCGGAGAAGAACTTCTCCATAAATTCCTCGCTGGTCTCGGCCACGGACTCCATGAGCTGGTCGTACAGCTCGTCTACCACGCTCACCTTGTCCTCGGGGATGGGGACCTCCTTGCGCTTGTTGCCGTCGGGCTCAAAGGCGCGCTTGTGGATCACGTCCACCACGCCGGTGACCTTTTTGCTCTCGTCCCAGATGGGGACCACCACCGGGGCCACGCTCTTGCCGAAGCACTCGCGCAGGGTGTCGAAGGCGGAGTTGAAGTCGATGTTGTCCTCGTCCATTTTGGAGATGTAGACGATGCGGGGCAGCCTGCGCTCATCCAGCTGCCGCCAGGCGCGCTCGGTGCCCACGGACAGCCCGCCCTTGGCGGCGCACACCAGCACCCCCGCGTCGGCCACGGACAGGCACTCGGCCACCTCGCCGGCGAAGTCGAAATTGCCGGGGGCGTCCAGCACGTTGATCTTGCAGCCGTTATATTCCACGGGGGCCACGGCGGCGGAGATGGAGATCTGGCGCTTGATCTCTTCAGGGTCGTAATCGCAAACGGTGTTGCCGTCGGTGGTCTTGCCCAGACGGTCGATCACACCGGTCATGCGCAGAAAGCTCTCCACGAGGGTGGTCTTGCCGTTGCCGCCATGGCCCAGCAGACAGATGTTGCGGATATTATGGGGAGAATAGCTCATAGTTTGTTCCACTCCTTAAACGATTAGTGCTCGGGCCAAGGCTCGGCCAAAGCGTCACTAACGATAAGTATACAATAAATCCCGACATTTGGCAACGGTTATTTGAGGAAAATGACGAATCTTTTTTCCGGGGCGGGGGCGGAATTTTTCTGTACAAGGGCGGGGCGGTGTGGTAAAATAGCTTTGACCGACCTCCACTTCGGTCCAACCGGCGGGCAGAGAGCCGCGGGCGGGAAAGCGCGTTCCCGCCCGGAAGGGACGCCCGCCGCTGTGCCAATGCGCTGGCACTCTAAATATTTTGCTGGAGGTATTTTTATGCGCAAAATCACTGTCCGCGATCTGGTCCTGGCCGCCATGGCGGCGGCGCTGTACGCTGTGATGGGCTATTTCGGCAATGTATTCGGCCTGACCTTCGGCCCGGTGCAGATCCGCTTTGCCGAGGCCCTCACCGTCCTGCCCTTCCTGTTCCCCGCCGCCGCGCCGGGGTTGGCCATCGGCTGCCTCATCACCAACCTGTTGTCCCCTTATGGGCCGATGGACATCATTTTCGGCACTCTGGCCACCGCTGTCGCCGCCGGCCTCACCATGAAGATGCCCAAGTGGTACCTGGCGGCGCTGCCCCCCATTCTGGTCAACGCCCTCATCCTGCCCCCCATGTGGGCCTGGGCGGAGGTGGGGGCGGTGAACGCCGCGTTCTGGATGGCCTGCGGCTTCAACGCCGTGACGTTTATCCTTGGCGAGGCCCTGGCCTGCTATGTGCTGGGAACGCTGCTGCTCAAGGCGCTGGCCCGGGTGGAGTTTCTGCGGCCCGCCATGCGCCCTGCGGCCCAGGCCCCCTCGGCTTGAAATAACGGCAAAGCCCCCGGACGGTGGAGCGTCCGGGGGCTTTCCTGTTTTTCGCTGTGTTCGGCGGGCGGCGCGGGAAAGGGTCAATCAGCCTTTTGCACGAATTTGGCGATGGCGTCGCTCATCTTTTGGGCGGTGCCGGGGCCGTACTGGTCCAGGTTTTCCCGGAACTTGGGGTCGTTTGCATACATCTGGCCCAAGCAGGCCAGGATGCCGTCGGTGCAGCGGTAGTGGTACTTGGTGATGTGCTCCTGCCAGCGCTTCACCAGGGCCTGGGCCTCCTCCCCCTCCGGGCCGGCGCACCTGCCGAAGGCGGCGAAAATCTCCTCCATCTCGGCCTGGATCTGCGCCTCTTTTTCCGGGGTGTAGTCCTTGTGCTTTTCCCGGCTCTCCAGGAACGCCTCGGTATTGCCCCAGCGCTCCGCCGCCTCCTGGGCGTATTGGTCCCGCACCGCCTCCCAGTCCGCCTGGGTGGGCTTGGGTCTTTCGTCATACATGGGATTCCCTCCAATCGTCTCGTCAACCAGCCGAAGCATGTCGTCCAGCCGCTGCCGCTTCATCAAAAGCAGGCTGCGGTGCTTTTTCAGCGCCTCGGTCCGGTCATGGTCCGGGGCGGACAGGATGCGCCCGATCTGCTCCAGCGGCACGCCCAGCTCCCGGTAAAACAAAATCTGCTGCAAAGCCGCCATGGTCATATCGTCGTAAAAACGATACCCGGCCGGGGTGACCTGGGCGGGCTTGAGCAGCCCGATCTCATCGTACCAGCGCAGGGTGCGCACGCTGACCCCCGCCAGCCGCGCCGCCTGGCTCACGGAATACCGCATCCTTCTCACCTCCAGGGGACAGTCTAACCCATGACGTTACGGGAGAGTCAAGCGCTTTTTTATGGAGCCGCATGTTTCACGTGAAACGTTAGTTCTAAATCCAAGCCGCGCGCAGCCGCTCCGCTGCCCCGGACAGCTCCTCCCCGGTGAGCCCCGCGAAGCCCAGCACCACCGTGGAGGGCAGGGGCGGGACGGCGTGGCAGTACCGGCTCAGGGGATGGACCCGGACGGACTGGGCCGCCGCCCGCTCCACCAGCTCCCCCTCGGAGTACCGGGGCAGGGTGAGCAGGAAGTGCAGCCCCGCGTCCCCCCCGGAGATGGCCGCGCCGGGGATGGCGGACAGCGCCTGGGTGAGCAGGGCGCATTTTCTGCGGTACAGGTTGCCGGTGCGCCGCAGGTGCCGCCCGTACAGCCCCTGGGCGATGAAGCGGCGCAGGCTCTCCTGCTCGAACCGGGAGACGGTGCAGGCCCCGTGGGAGAAGGTGCGCCGGTAGCGCTCCAGCAGCGGGGGGGGCAGGATCATGTAGGCCACCCGGATGGCGGGGGCGATGGAGCGGGAAAAGGTGCCCATGTACACCACCCGGCCCGCCCGGTCCAGTCCCTGGAGGGCGGGTATGGGTCGGGAGGCGTAGCGGAATTCGCTGTCGTAGTCGTCCTCAATGAGAAAACGCCCAGGCTGGGACGCCGCCCAGTGGAGCAGGCGGCTGCGCCGCCCGGCGGGCATGGTCACCCCCAGGGGGAACTGGTGGGAGGGGGTGACATAGGCCAGCCCCGCGCCGCTGCACTCCAAGGCGTCCGGGTCCATCCCGTCCCCGTCCACCGGGATGGGGACGGCCTGACGCCCGTGGAGGGCGGCGGCGGCGTAGGCGGCGGGATAGCCCGGGTCCTCCAGGGCGACGGCCCTTTGCTCGGGCAGCAGCTGGAGCAGCAGGGAGAGCAGATAGTCCGCCCCCGCCCCCACCACCACCTGCTCCGGGGTGCAGCGCACCCCCCGGTATTGGGAGAGCAGCCCGGCCAGCGCGGCCCGCAGGGGCTCGTCCCCCTGGGGATGGCCCCGCTGCAAAAGGCCGGGGTTTTCGTACACCGCCTCCTTGGTGATCCGCGCCCAGGAGGAGAAGGGGAAGGCGGACGTGTCCACCGCCGAGGTGGAGCAGTCATAGGCCCAGCGGGACGGCTCCGGGGGCGGTGGGACGTCCACCGGGGG